>JACQES010000136.1 GCA_016200495.1 Gemmatimonadota bacterium | reverse complement strand
GGTGCCCGCGCGTCCGCGGCGGCGCCCCGCACGCCCTGAGCGGCGGCAAACGCCGCTAACTTGACGGGCGCGTCGTGCCATGCGCGCGCTTCCTCGCTGCCCACTCGTCACGCCCGATGTGCGGTCTCGCCGGCCTGCTTGACCCGCGCCATGCGCTCGGCGCCGACGCCCTCGCGGCAACGGCGGCGGCGATGGCGGGCGCCCTCCGGCATCGCGGTCCGGACGACGACGGCACCTGGGCGGAGGCGGGCATCGCGCTCGGCCACCGCCGCCTCAGCATCGTGGACCTGTCGGCGGCCGGCCACCAGCCGATGACGTCGGCGTCGGGACGCTGGGTCCTCGCGTACAACGGCGAGCTCTACAACGCGCGCGAACTGCGCGCGGCGCTCGACGGGGTCGCGTGGCGCGGACACAGCGACACCGAGGTGTTGCTCGAGGGGATCGCGCGCTGGGGGGTCGCCGACACGCTCGCCCGCGTCAATGGCATGTTCGCCTTCGCCGCCTGGGATCGCGCCGCAGGCACGCTCGCGCTCGGGCGCGATCGCGTCGGCGAGAAGCCGCTCTACTACGGCTGGCATGCCGACCGCTTTCTTTTCGCCTCGGAGCTCAAGGCGTTCGCGCACGCGCCCGGGTGGACCCCGGTGCCCGATCGCGCCGCGCTCGCGCTCTTCATGCGCCTCGGCTACATCCCCGCGCCCCACGCGGCGTGGACGGGGGTGCACAAGCTCCCGGCCGGGTGCCTCATCGTGCTCGATCGCGAGGCCGCCGACCGCGGCGTCACGCCCGAGCCGGTGCCGTACTGGGACGTCGCGCGGGCCGTCGCGGACGCGCACGCGCGGCCGTTCGGCGGCACCCTCGACGACGCCGCGGACGCGCTCGACGCGCTGCTGCGCGATGCGGTCGCGCGCCGCATGGTCGCGGACGTGCCGCTGGGAGCGTTCCTCTCGGGCGGGATCGACTCGAGCACCGTCGTGGCGATGATGCAGCGCGCGGGGCACGCGCCCAGTCGCACGTTCAGCATCGGGTTCGACGAACCCGGCTACGACGAGTCCGCACACGCCCGGGCCGTCGCCGGTCACCTCGGCACCGTGCACGAGGAGCTGCGCGTATCCGCCGATGACGCGCGCGCGGTGATCCCGCGCCTGGGCACGATGTACGACGAGCCGTTCGCCGATGCCTCGCAGGTGCCGACGTTTCTCGTGTCCGCGCTGGCGCGGCGGCACGTGACGGTCGCGCTCTCGGGCGACGGCGGAGACGAGCTGTTCGCCGGCTACCCGCGCTACCGCAACGCCGAGACGCTCTGGCCTCGGCTGGCGCGCTGGCCCGCGGGCGCACGCGCGGCCGTCGCCGGCGCGATGCACGGCGTGAGCGTGACGCACTGGGACGCCCTGCTCGGGGCGCTGCGGCCGATCCTCCCGGCGCCGCTGCAGCGCGCGGACGCGGGGCGCGTCGTGCACCGCGTCGCCGACGTGCTGGCCTCCGAATCGCCCGAGGCGTTCTACGTCGGCCTGGTGTCGCAGGACGACGACCCTGGATCGCTCGTGGGGGGCACCGAACCCCCGACCTGGCTGACGACGCCGGATCGATGGCCCGCGCTGCCGTCGGCCGCCGAGCGCATGATGTTCCTCGACCTCGTCACGTACCTCACCGACGACATCCTCGCGAAGGTGGACCGCGCGTCCATGGCGGTCGGCCTCGAGGTCCGCGTCCCGCTCCTCGACCACCGCGTCGTCGAGTTCGCCTGGTCGTTGCCGTTGGCGCTCAAGCTGGGCGACGGCACGGGCAAGGCGGTCCTGCGGCGCGTGCTCGACCGTTACGTTCCACGCACGCTCGTCGAACGCCCCAAGATGGGGTTCTCGATTCCGCTCGATGCCTGGTTGCGCGGTCCGCTGCGCGAGTGGGCCGAGTCGCTGCTCGACGCCCCGGCGCTCGCGCGCGGCGGGGTGCTCGACGTGACGCGCACCCGCGCCGCATGGGAGGCCCACCTCGCCGGTCGCGAGAATCGGCAATACTGGATCTGGCACGCCCTGATGCTGCAATCATGGCTCCTCGCGAGCCGCGCTCCATGACCCCCCTCGCCCTCGACATCGTTGCCACCCGCGGCGCACACGTCGAGTCGCGGCACCTCGTGCACGCGGCCGTCGTCGCCCCGGACGGCACCGTGCGCGCCCAGGTGCGCGATCCGCACTGCGTCACCTACTGGCGCTCCTGCGCCAAGCCGTTCCAGGTGATGCCCTTCCTCGAGGGCGGCGGCTTCGACGCGGCCGCGTGGGGGGCCCGCGAGCTGGCCCTCGCCTGCGCGTCGCACGGCGGCGAGCCCGAGCACGTGGCGCTCGCGGCCGGCATGCTCGGCTCGCTCGGCCTCGAGGAGGGCGACCTCGCGTGCGGGCCGCACGAGCCGCTCTCGGCGCGCGGCGCGCGGCTCGTCCGCGAGAGCGGCGAGCGGATCACGCGACTCCACAACAACTGCTCCGGCAAGCACGCCGCCATGCTCGGCGCGGCCCGGATGCACGGCGCGCCCACGCAGGGCTACGAGCGCCCCGACCACGCGGTGCAGGCCGCGTGCGCGCGCGCCGTCTCGATCTGGACCGGCGTGCCGGTGGAACAGCTCTGGGTGGCGGTGGACGGCTGCGGCGTGCCGGTGTTCGGCCTCTCGCTCGTGCACATGGCGCTCGCCTACGCGCGGCTCGCCGACGCGGCCCGCCGCGGTCACGAAGTCCCGTCGCGCATCCTCGCGGCCATTCAGGCCCACCCCGTGCTGCTGGGCGGCACTGACCGGTTCGACACGGTCCTGCTCGAGGAGACCGGCGGCCGGATCTTCGCCAAGGTGGGCGCGGAAGGGGTGCACACGGTGGCGATCCTCGATCAGGGACTGGGCCTCGCGCTCAAGGTCGAGGATGGCGCGCAGCGGGCGCAGCAGGCCGCGGTGCTGCTGGCGCTGCAGCAGTTGGGCGCGCTGCCCGCCGAGCTGCCGCCCCGCCTGCAGGAGTTCCTCGTGCGCCCGGTGCGCAACACCCGCGGCGAGTCGGTCGGCGAAGTCGGGCCGGCCGTGCGCTTCGCGTGAGTCGGGACCCGTTGGCAACGGTTTGATGACGCCGCCACGCGACCACCGCGCTAAGCTCCTCCTCGACGACGCCACGCGGCACCTCGTGCGCGTCGCGGCGGCCACGTGCGCCGGTTCCGAGGCGCGCGTGCGCACCGAGCTCTCGGCCGCGCTCGGCGCGTCGGTCGATCCCCTCTGGGTGGAGGAAGTGATCCTGCAGGCGTACCTCTTCGCCGGGTTCCCGCGCGCGCTCAACGCGGCGCGCGAATGGCGGCGCGTGAGCGGCCGGCCCGCGCCGACCGTGGATCCGGACCCGGCCCACGCGGATGCCGCCGCCTGGCGCGCGCGCGGCGAGGCGACCTGCGCCGTGGTGTACGGGCCCTTCTACGACAAGCTGCGCCACAACATCCGCGCGTTGCACCCGGCGCTCGACAGCTGGATGATCGTCGAGGGATACGGCAAGGTGCTCGCGCGCCCGGGGCTCGACCTCGGCCGGCGCGAACTGTGCGTCGTGGCCTCGTGCGCCGCGCAGGGACAGGACCGGCAGCTGCACTCGCACCTCCACGGCGCCCTGCACGCGGGCGCCACGGCCGCGGACGTCGAGGGCACCCTCGCCGCCGTCACCGATTTCCTGGGCGGCGACGACGTCCAGCGCTACTCCTTGCTCTGGGCCCGCGTCCGCGCGATGGCCGTGGGCGAGTCCACGCACTGACGGAGACGCTCGTGTTCATTGATCGCGTAGTGGTGAAGGTCGAGGCCGGCACGGGCGGCTCGGGGTGCGTGTCGTTCCGCCGCGAGCATCGCGTGCCGATGGGCGGCCCGGACGGCGGCGACGGCGGCCGCGGCGGCGACGTGATCGTGCGGGGCGACGACAACCTCGCCACGCTCCTCGACTACACGTACCGCGACCAGTGGTCGGCGGAGCGCGGTGAGCACGGCTCGGGGTCCAATAAGTCGGGCAAGTCGGGCGACGACATCGTCATGCCCGTGCCGCTCGGCACCATCATCAAGGACCTCGACACCGGACGGATCGTCTGCGAGGTGCTCGCGCACGGCGACACCCACGTGGTGGCCAAGGGCGGGCGCGGCGGCAAGGGGAATACTTTCTTCGCCACGGCCACGCACCAGTCACCGCGCGAGTGGCAGCCCGGCGAGGAGGGGGAGATCCGCACGCTCGAACTCGAGCTCAAGCTGATCGCCGACGTGGGCCTCGTCGGGCAGCCCAACGCGGGCAAGTCCACGCTCCTCTCCGTCATCAGCGCCGCGCGTCCCAAGATCGCCGACTACCCGTTCACCACGCTCCAGCCCAACCTTGGCGTGGTCGCGTTGTCGGATCACCGCACCTTCGTGGTCGCGGACATTCCGGGCATCATCGAGGGAGCCCACGAGGGGAAGGGGCTCGGCCTCCAGTTCCTGCGCCACATCGAGCGCACGCGGCTCCTCGCCTTCGTGATCCCGATCGACGCGATGGACTGGCAGCAGGAGTACGACCAGCTCCGGAAGGAGATCACCGAATACTCGGCCGAACTCGCCGCCAAGCCCCACTGCGTGGTGTTCTCGAAGATGGACCTGCTGGGCGAGGCGTACGTCCCTCCCATCGAGGCGCCGGGCGCGTTCGCCATGTACTCCGTGTCGGCCCCGGCTCGCACCGGGCTCGACGAACTCAAGGACGGCTGGTGGCGCCAGCTCCTCGGCATGAAGAAGCAGGCCGCGAAGCGCGTCACCGAGGATGCCCCACCGCTCCCCTGATCCGTCGGAGCGCCTCTCGGCGCTCGCCCTCGCTCTCGCCCATGGGGTCGGGAGCACGACGCATCGGGAGTTGGTGGCAAGATTCGGGTCCGCTCGGCAAGCGCTGGATGCGCGCGCGGACGCGGAAGAGTTGCGCGGACGCGCCGCGCAGTTCTCGGCGCAGGTCATCGCGGCGGGCGCCCAGCTGCGCGTGCGCGGCGACGCCGAGTATCCGGGTGCGTTGCTCGACCTCGAGCATCCACCCCTCTGGCTCGTGACGCGCGGGGACGAGCGCCACCTCGAGTCCATCGGCGTGGCCATCGTCGGCACGCGCGATACGACGCCATATGGCACGCGCATAGCCCGGGAGATCGCGCATGCGGTCGCGCGCGCCGGCGGCGTCGTGGTGAGCGGACTCGCGCGCGGCGTCGACGCCGTCGCACACCGCGCGGCACTCGAGGCGGGCGGCGCCACGATCGCGGTCCTTGGCACGGGCGTGGACGTGGCGTATCCCACGGGACACCGCGCCCTGCTCGACGAAGTGGCGCGCTACGGCCTGGTGGTGAGCGAACAACCCGTGGGCGCACGCGCCGCGCCGGGCGCCTTTCCCGCGCGCAACCGGATCATCGCGGCGCTGGCGCGCGTCACCATCGTGGTCGAGGCCGGACGCGGCAGCGGCGCGCTCATCACCGCCGACGAGGCGACGGCGATCGGACGTGAGGTCATGGCGGTGCCGGGTCCCGTGGATTCTCCCCAGAGCCTTGGCTGCAACCGGCTCGTTCGCGAGGGGGCGTACATCGTCACCGAGGTCGCCGACGTCCTGCACGCCGCCGGCCTCTCGGTTCCGGCGCGCGGCGCGTCCGGCGCCTCGCTCGAGGGGCCCGCGCGCGCCGTCTGGGAAGCGCTCGCCAAGGGGCCGCTCGACGCGGACGCACTGGCGATCGTGAGTCGGCTGCCGGCGCGCACCTGCCTGGCCACCGTCACCGAGTTGGAGCTCAAGGGGCTCGTCGAGTGCGGCTTTCTCGGCGACATCCGGCGGCGGGAGTAGCGAGGAGGACACGGGAGAGGGAGCGCGCCTCAGGCACGCTTCTCGCCACCGCTAGCTTCCCCCTCATGCGCCCGCGTCACGTCTACGTCCACGTTCCGTTCTGCGCCCGGCGCTGCGCCTACTGCGATTTCTCG
>JACQES010000059.1 GCA_016200495.1 Gemmatimonadota bacterium | reverse complement strand
GATGACGTGCGACCGGCCGGTCGCGGTGCGCGCAATCCGAATGGCCGCCGCCACCCCTTCGGCGCCCGACTTGAGGAAGCGCACCAGCTCGGCGCAGGGGATGAGGGCGCACAGTCGCTCGGCCAGTTCGGTTTCCAGCGGATGCGAGAGCGCCGCCGCGTTGCCCGCGCGCACGGCAGCGACCACGCGCTCCGTGACCTCGGGATGCGCATAGCCGAGCGCGACGCTGCCGAGCGCCATGGTCAAGTCGACGAGTTCACGGCCGTCGGACAGGGTGACGCGGCACCCACGGGCGCTGACGTAGTGCGTCGGAAGGTCGCCCGGGGCGTCGCCCCACAGTGCGGCGGGGCGCTTCGAGCCGGTGCTCGCGCCGCCGGGAATGACGCGCGCGGCGCGCGTCGCCTCGGTGCCCGACGTGTCGCTCACGGCGCGGGGCGGGCGCTCGGGTTCGCCTGCGCCTCCGCGTCGCGCGCGGCGAGGGCCTCGCGCGCGGCCAGCACGCGCGCGCGCTCGAACGACCGCACGACCTCGATGGCCATGGCGCGGAAGAGCTGGATCTCGCGCGCGTCGGGCCCGGCGCGAAACGCGATGGACCGCACGGTGCGCATCACGTACTCGGGAAAGCGCGTCTTGAAGAAGTTGAGCGTGTCGAGCGCGCGGGCGGCGTCGGTGAAGAACTGTTCGTACTGCTCGTTGGTGGCGGGCGGCGCATCCTTGCGCGGTGGCTTGAGCCGGCGCGTGGCATCACCCGAGGCCAGGTGCAACTCGTAGAGCCCGACGAGCACCGCCTGCGCGAGGTTGAGCGAGGCGTGCTCGGTGGTCGGGATGTGGACGGTGAGCTGCGCCTTGTCGAGCGCTTCCTTGGGCAGTCCCCAGTCCTCGCGCCCGAACAGCAGGGCGACCGGTCCGTGCCCGGCGTGCGCGAGCAGGTCGGGGGCGGCCTCGCGTGGCGCATGCACCATCCACTTGGCGGCGCGGCGCTTGCCCGCGAACGCCGCGACGCGCACGCAGTCGGCCAGCGCCTCGTCGAGGGTGTCGTGATGGCGGATGCGCTCGACGATGTCGCGCGTGCCGTGGGCGATGCCCTCGATGCGCCAGGGATCGTAGGCGCAGGGCCGCACGAGGCGCAGGTCGTCCACGCCCATGTTCTTCATCACCCGCACGGTGGCCCCGATGTTGACCGGGTCCTGCGGCTCGAGCAGGACCACGCGCACCTGCTGGAGGAGGCTCTCAGGCATCGGCGATGGAGAAGATCGGGGCCAGGTGCAGGTCGTGACGGTCGCCCACCAGGTAGGCGCGCTGTCCATGCGCGCCGCCCAGCACGAGCTGGCCGCGACGGCGTTCGCGACCGGCCGCAATCTCGTTGACGAGCAGGGCGAGGTGGAAGCGGCGCGCCGACGCCGCATCGAGCCCGACGGCGATGCGTGCGGACCAGCCCGTGGCCTCGGCGTCGGTGCGGACACTGAGGGGCACCCGCGCGGCCGCCGCGGTGCGCGGGGTAATGCGGGCGCGGCCGGCTCCGTCGGGGACGACGATCCAGCGGGCCTCGCCGAGCGACGTCGAGGCGAGATGCAGCTGCAGTCCGTCGGAGTTGATGTCGGGGTGTTCGTTGTCGAGCGGGTTGTCGTCGCGCGGCGGGGCGAACGTCGGGCGCGCCTTGGTGACGCGCAGGGCCACGTGAAGCGTCGCACCCGACGGTCCCCGCTCGGCCCGCAGCGTCACGGCGGCGCTCGGGTGGCCGGCGGTGGCCCAGTCCTCCTCGGTCCAGCGCCACTCGGGCCCCGCGAGCGTGGCATGCCACTCGCGACCGGGAACAAGACGGATGAGCGGAGGGGCCGCCGTTTGTGCGCCGACCGCCGACGTCGCCTCTGGCGGGTCCGGCGGCGGTGCGACGCTCGCCGCGTCGCCCGTGCCCGCGCCGGCGACGATCACCGGCGTTCCGGGCGGCGGCGCGACGGTCAGCCCGCCGAGCTCGATGCTGCCGTGCGCGTTGCCGGCGTGGAGATCGACGAGCCAGCCGTAGGCTTCGCGGGAGTGCACGTGCCGCTCGTCGTGCGCGGCGTGCACGGTGACGTGCGCGCCCGAGCGCTCCACGTCGCGGACGAGGCCGCCGGTCCAGTCCCAGACGGCGACGATGGTGCCCTCCCGTCCGTGCGCGCGCACCGCGTGGAAGCGGCGCGTGCCCTCGGTCGGCGGGCCGGGCGCCTCGGCGCGCCAGAGCGTCGAGCCCTCGGGGAGCAGAAAGCGCACGGTGGCCTTGGCGGTGCCGCGCACCGCGTGGAACACCGGCGCGAGCCCCAACGGCCACGGCGCCGCCTCGACGAACTTGCAGAAGTCGAAGCCGGCGTCGGAATCCACCGGGAGCGCGAGGTCGGCCGGTAGCCACGGCAACGCGGGACTGAAGGTGCCTTCGGCGTGCACCGGCAGGTCGATCGTGACCGGGCGTGCGGCGCGCCAGCGCACCTCGTCGAGCAGGTAGCCGTCCATCACCACGACCGTGCGCATGACCTCGACGCCGGGGGCGATGTCGCGCACGTCGGCACTCATCCACCCCGCACCGCCCCGCTCGTCCCACGCGAGCAGGCGCCCGGGCCCGGTGCGCTGCGTCCGGCCATCAATGAAGGGGGCGTTGTGGGCGAGCGAGCTGCGGTACCAGTAGAGGTCGCGCGAGGTGTACGATCCGGTACCGACGTCGTCGAGCCAGCGCGTGGCCCCGTGCGCGAGCAGCAGGTTCAGCCGATCCGGATGTCCGTGTCCGCCGCCGGTCTCGCCGAAATCGAGCGCCACGTACGTCGTCGCGCGGTCGCGTCGCACGATGGCGAGGCCCTGCGCGGGGAGGAGCACGGAGCGCGGCGGGTCATCGGCCGGCGGTGGCAGCTCGGGGAGCGCGAACGCGAGCGACTTCCACCCCAGGTCGGCGCGCGTGAGGCGCGTCGGCGGTTCGTTGCGCTCCGCCTCGCCCGTGGAGCGGGCGCGCGCGGTGTCGCCGGGGGGGATGTCGGCGGCGTAGAGGCGGCCCAGCGCGGCGCGCACGGCACGATCGCCCGGCGCGCGCACCAGACCCAGCTCGAGCATTTCGGCGTAGCGCCATTGCCTGAGGGAGGTGCGATGCGGCGAGTCGCGGCGCGACGGCAGCGTGAGGTCGGGCAGCGCGGCGCGCACCAACACGCGGGGTCCCAGCGCGAAGCGCGCGAGCAGCGGCGCCGGGAGGGCGACGCCGGCCGACTCGGCGAGTTGCACGCCGTGCCAGAGGCCGCGCCAGGCGAACTGGTGGTAGTTCTCGCCTTCGTACCAGCTGCCATCGGCGAGCAGGCCGTCGGCGAGCAGCGCCTGCACCGAGTCGGCGCCGGTGAGCGCGTCGGTGACGTCTGCTGGCCGACCGAGGAGGCGGGCCGCGGCCGCGCGCGCACTCGCGTTCCACGCCTGCCGGTTGGAGCGCCCCTCGGGATACGAGGCGATGAGCCGCGCGCTCGGCTCGACCAGCTCATCGCGCACGCGCTGGCCGAGGGCGTGCGGCGCGGCGCTGGCGCCCTCGAGGAGATCGAGCGCGAGCACGAGGTGCAGGAGCCAGAGGCTCTCGAGGTACGTCGAGAAGAAGGGGCGCGTGGGGCCGAGCACGTTGTCGCGATTCGGCCAGCGCGGGTACTGCGTGGCGGCCTCGTCGAGCACGCGCAGCGCGAAGTCGCGATGCGCCGCCTCGCCGCGGAGCGCGTGCAGGAGTGCGGCGTGCAGCGCGCGCTCGGCGAGCCACAGATGGTAGCCGTACACCCAGTAGCCGTCGTGGTCCTCGCCGGTCCAGAAGCGGCCGCAGCGCGGACAGCGATGCCGGTGCGGCGACGCGGGATCGAAGGTGAGCACCGTCTGATCGCCCGGGCAGCGGCCGCCTTGCCGCGTGAGGCGCGCCTTGCGCGGGTCCACGTGCGGCGGCTGCGCCAGCCACGGCGCGAGATCCGCGGCGAGCGACTCGGCGAGCGGCGCGAGCGGTCCATCGGCGGCGACACGACGCGCCGCGAGCGCCGGTACGTCGGGCAGGATGATCATGGCGCCGGCTCCAGCCGCCAGTTCGCCACCGAGACCAGCTCGCCACGGAGGTCCATCGACACGCCGACGAGCCGCCGACGGACGCCCTGCACGCCGCGCGCATGCGTGAGCCACGCGACGGGCATGTCGTGCGCGAGGGCGTCGAAGATGGCGCCCCACGCCTCGCGCTGCGCGGCGGGCGAGCCGGCCGCACGCAGGGCGACGAACCGCGCATCGAGCGCCGGGGTGTGGAAGCCGGCGTAGTCGAGCGCCCCGCCCCGTTCGCGTCCATCGAACATCGCGGCGACGTGGCTGAGGGCGAGGTCGCCGGGGATGCCGGTCATGAGCAGGTCGAACTGCTTGTCGGTGCGGCGCGCCTCCGTGAGGAAGGCGCCGAGCTCCATTCCGCGGAGCTCGACCGCGATGCCGCGCGCGCGCAGGTCGGCCTGCACCAGCTGCTCGGCGACATTGTCGCCGGACCCGACGAATCGGAGCGTGAGGACCAGCGCTCGCCCGTCGCGTGTGCGCATGCCATCCGCGCCGCGGCGCCATCCGGCCTGATCGAGGAGCCGGTCTGCGGCCGTCGTGTCGACGGATGCGCCCTGCGCTTCGGGCGCGAAGGGATGTCCTGGCGGCACGGGCGACGCCGCGGCGCTGCCCTGCCCCGCGAGCGCGACGTCCACGAGGCGCTGCCGGTTGATGGCGCGCGCGAGCGCCAGCCGGACGCGCGCGTCGTCGAGCGGCGGGCGCGTGGTGTTGAAGACGAGGGCCTGCGTGAAGAACACGGGATAGGTGAGCACGCGCACCGAGGGATCGCGCTCGGCCTGCGCCACCATCGTGGGGGCGATGCCGGCGAGGTCCAGGTCGCCGCTCACGAGGCCGGCGAGCTTGGTGGTGGGCTCGTCGATGACGACCACCGCGAGCGAGGCCGCGCGTGCGGGACCGCCCAGCGCGATGGGAAAGGTCGAATCGCGCGCGAAGAGCCACCGGATGCCGGCTTCCCGGCGCACGAACCGGAACGGACCGCAGCCCACGGGAGCACGCGCGAAGGCCGCGCGGCGCAAGGCGGCGCGCGGCACCGTATCGAGGAGGTGGCGCGGCGCGAGCGGCAGCTCGGCCAGCGCCGGCGCGAGCGCGCCCTGCGGTGCGGCGTAGTGCAGCCGCAGCGTGGTGTCGTCGGAGGCCCACGCCGAGTCCAGCGGCGCGAGGGCGGAGGCGCGGGGAAAGCCGGTGGCGGGATCGCGCGCCGCCTCGAGGGTGAAGGCGGCGTCGTGCGCGGTGACGGGGACGCCGTCGTGCCAGCGCAGGGCCGCAAAGGTGCGCAGCGTCAGCGTCCGCCGGTCGGGGGACCAGATCCATGACCGCGCGAAGTACGGGGCGGGCGCGAGCGAGCTGTCGAGGCGGACGAGGGTGACGAAGAGCGCGTAGCGCTGCAGCTGCCGCGAGAGCGGATGGACCGTCGCGAGCGGATTCATCCCCTCGAGGTCGGCGCCGGACGCCAGCACGATGACGTCGCCGCGCGGCGCGGGGGTGCAGGCGCCGACCGCGAGCGCGACCGCCAGCAGCGCGCCACGGATTGACCGATGCGGCATCGCCCGCGCCATCTTTAGCGCGTGCCTCGCATCCTGTCGCGCGTCGCCGCCGCGGTCCTGCTCGTGTGGCTTGTCCTCACCCTGACCTTCGTGCTTGTGCACGCGGCGCCCGGGGACGCCGCCGATCTGCTCGTGCCTCCGGGCGCGTCGAGCGTGGAAGCGGCGCGCGTGCGCGCCTCGCTCGGGCTCGACCAGCCGGTGCTCGTGCAATATGGGCGGTGGATCACGCGGGCGGCGAGCGGTGACCTCGGCGAGAGCGCGTCACTGGCGCGACCGGTGGGTGCGGTGCTGGCCGACGTGGTGCCGGTGTCACTCGCGCTGGGGCTTGCCTCGCTCGCGGGCACCTACCTCGTGGGCGTGGCCGTTGGCTTCTTCCAGGCGCGCCGTCGCGGCGCGACCGATACCGCGGTCACGCTCGTCACGACCGCCGTCTACGCGACGCCGGTGTTCTGGCTCGGCCTCGCGGCGATCGCGGCGACGACCCTCGGCGCCGGTGCACTCGGCCTCCCGCCGGCGCTCCGCCTGCCGGCGCTCGATCTGCGAGCGCGCGTTCGAGATCGCTCCCTCGATCCTGTGGACCTCCCCGTTCAGCTCCGCGCCGCGCAGGCGCTTGGCGTGGAAATCGTCCT
>JACQES010000125.1 GCA_016200495.1 Gemmatimonadota bacterium | reverse complement strand
GTTCCCCTTCTCGAGGTCCTTGAACATCGGGTAGCTCATCACCTCGTCGCAGCCGCCGGACTGGTTGCACGAGTCGGAGCCGGGCTTGGGGCCCGGCGTCGCGAGGTTCACCAGCTCGTCGGCGGCCGGCACGGGGAGCCCGCGCGCGAGCACCTGGTCGAACAGCGAGTACATCGCCGCATTGGCGCCGATGCCGAGCGCGAGGGAAAGGATCGCGATCGCGGTGACGAACGGCGTCTTGCGCAGCGTGCGCAGCGCCAGGGTGACGTGCCGCATGGGGGGCGACCAATGAGGGGACGGCGCCTCGACGCGGACTCGCCGAGGCGCAATCGCTGGGACATCGGGATCGCGCCCGAGGTTTGCACGACGAAAAAAGCCGCCCCCGGGAGTGGGGGCGGCCTGGCCATCTTCGGCATGCGTTCGGTCGACGCCGGTTCGGAGCGCCGATGCGGCTCCGGTCATCCACCCGGCGGGTGGAACGCCATCACCGGGATCCGCGACCGCGCCACCAGCGACTCGGCCACGCTGCCCATGATCAGGCGCGAGAAGCCGCTCCGGCCGTGCGTGGCGATCGCGATGAAGTCGGGGGCGCAGCTTGCGGCCGCCTGCTCGATGGCCGACGGCGCCGCGACGTTGGCGGCCACGTCCACGTGCACCCGGTACCCCTGCGGCGTGAGCGTGTCGGCGACGCGCTCGAGGTAGGCCTTGGCGGCCACCATCTCCGCCTCGAGCGAGACCGGGTCGGACATCGCGATCGGCATGGGGGTGGGTGCCAGGTCCATCGTGACCGGTGCGACCATGCGGAAGAGGGTCACGCGCCGGGCCCCCGAGAGCAGCGCCAGCGCGGGCGGCAGGATCGCCTCGGAGAGCGCGGAGCCGTCCAGCGGCACGAGCACGTGCTCGAACGTCGGCGGTGCGGCGGGGGCCTGCCCATCGCTCGGGTGCAGGAGGAGCACCGGGAGCCCACAGGCGCGCGCCAGTTCCTCGGCCACCGAGCCGAGCGCGGCACGCGCGATGCCGCTCCGGCCGTGCGTCGAGGTGACGATGGCGCTGGCGTGATTGACGCGCGCGTACTCGATGAGCGCGTGCACGACGGAGCCCTCGAGGAGCGCGGCGTGCACGGGGCGGTGCGAGAGCTTGCGGAGGTCGGCGGCGCTCGCCTCGAGCTCGAGGCGCTGCTGCTGGCGCGAGGCCTCCTCCATGGCGGAGTCCACGATGGGCAGCGGCGTCACGGCATCCATGGCGGGGAGGGCGACGAGCTCGTGGACGCGCACGAGGTGAATCTCGGCGTCGAGCGCATTCGCGACCGTCACCCCGAGGGGGATCGCGGACTCGGCGAACCGGGAGCCATCGAGGGGAATCAGGATTGCGGGCATGGCGGGCTCCGGTCAGGTGTCTGACTGACGGTACGACCCCGGACGTGGGAGAACAACGGGCGCGGGCCCTACAATCGGAAGGGGCCCCCCCGACAGACAGGGGTCCCTCAGTTCCGAAACAGTCGCGGGCCTGGCGTGTCTCACGCGGAAGCCACGGTGCGGGAGGCGCATCGGCGGCCTTCCTTCTCCCATTGTTCCGACCCGTGCCGATGTCCCGAGTGCCCGTGGGTCCGCTGGCCCCGAGTGGCGTGCTGCCGCCGGACGCCTTCCTCGACGCCGACGCGGGGGTCTCGCGCCGCGCCTTCCTCACCGCGAGCGCGATGGCGGCGATCGCGGCGACGCTGGCCGGGTGCATGAACGCGAGCGACGCGACCGCCCCTGGGGTGCGGATTCCGGCCGGTGTCTCGACCACCGCCACGACCACCGTGATCGACCTGCTCACGCAGACGGCGCTCGCGGCGACGACCGGCGCCTACCTGATCATCGAGAACGCCTCGCGCAGCCTGATCGTGATCAACATCGGCAGCAACACCTTCCGCGCGCTCTCGGCGGTGTGCACGCACCAGGGGTGCCTGATCGGCGGCATGGCGAGCAACGTGATCTTCTGCAACTGCCACGGGTCGCGCTTCAACGCCACGGGCGGCGTGGTGCAGGGACCGGCCAACGCGTCGCTGCCGAGCTTCACGGCGACGTACGACGGCGTGGCCAAGACCGTGACGGTGGCGGGCTAGGGCCCGCGCCGCGCGGGCGCGTGCGGCCGGGGCGGCACGCGCGGTGCGCTGGTGCGGGAGGGCCGCGCCCACGCCGTTGCGCCGCGCGCGCACCGCTCCGTTCTTTCCCTCATGTCCATGCCCCCCGTGCCCGTCCTCGTCCGCGAACCCGTGCGGTGGGGGGATGTCGATCCCGTCGCCATCACCCGCTTCGACGCGTACACGCGGTTCCTCGAGATCGGCGAGGACGAGCTCTGGCGCGCGGCGGGGATGCCGCTCCACGGGCTGCAGGAGGCGCACGACGTCTGGTTCCCGCGCAAGCTGATGCACGTGGACTATCTCGTGCCGAGCAGGCTGGGCGACATGCTGACGGTGGCGAGCTACCTGTCGCGCGTGGGCACGTCGGGGTGCACGCTGCACGTGGACACGCTGAACGACGACGCCACCGTGCTGCACGCGGCGGCGCACCTCGTGATCGTGTGCGTGACGCGCGACGGGTTCGTGAAGCGCGACATTCCGGAGGTGCTCCGGACCCAGTTCGCGCCGCTGGTGATCACGCCCGAGGAGGCGCGCTCGCGCGCGCGGGCGGTGCCGCGCGCCTGAGCCGTGCCGCGCGTCCGCGCGGTGCCGCGTGCCGGACGGGTCAGTCGTGGATCTCGCCCGACCGCAGGCCCATGCTCGGCGTCGGCCGCACCGCCGCCGACATGCGGAGCCCGGGGTGGGTGGCCATGCGCTTCTGCAGCCGCTGCAGGCCGTCGTAGGCGGCGTACTTGAAGCTCTCGCCCAGCGTCGGGTAGTTGAACACGGCCTGGATGAAGAGGTCGAGCGTGGCGCTGAAGTGCATGGCGCAGCTCACCACGTGGATGAGCTCGCTCGCCCCCTCGCCGACGACGGTGGCGCCGAGGATCTGCTGCGTGCCGGGGTCGAAGAGGAGCTTGATGAACCCCTCCATCTCGCCGATGATCTCGCCGCGGGCGTTGACGCGGAAGTTGGCCTTGCCGACCTCGAAGTCGAGGCCGTCGCCGCGGAGCTGGTCCTCGGTGGCGCCGACCATCGCGACCTCGGGGATCGTCCAGACGCAGTACGGCACGTACTTCGAGACCTCGCGCTTGTACTGGAGGTCGAAGGCGTGGCAGATGGCGACGCGCGCCTGCTCCATGCTCACGCTCGCGAGCGCGGGGAAGCCGATGACGTCGCCGGCGGCGTAGATGTTGGACGTGCTCGTGCGATAGAACGGGTCCACGTCCACGTAGCCGCGCGGATTCACGGTGACGCCCGCGGCGGGGAGGTCGAGCTCGTCGGTGTTGCCGCGACGGCCGAGGGTGACGAGCACGCAGTCGGCGGCGAGGGTGCCGCCGGTGGAGAGGTGCACCTGCGCGACCCCCTCGGTGACGTCCACCTTGTCGACCGTGGCGTGCTCGATGATGCTGATGCCGAGGCGGCGGGTCATCGCGGTCGCGAGCGCCTCGGAGGCGTCGGGGTCGAGCTGCTGGAGCAGGCGGCCGCGGTTGTTGATGATGGTGACCTTGCAGCCCAGGGCGCCGAAGATGGAGGCGTACTCGGTGCCGATCACGCCGCCGCCGACGACGACCATGCGCCCGGGGATCTTCTCGAGGCGGAGCACCGAGTCCGAGTCGACGACGACCTCGTCGTCGAACGGGAACACGTCGGGGCGGAGCGGGGCCGAGCCGGTGGTGACGAGGAAGCACTCGCCGGTGATGCGGCGCGGCGGCTTGCGATAGGAGCGGACCTCGACG
>JACQES010000131.1 GCA_016200495.1 Gemmatimonadota bacterium | reverse complement strand
GGGTCGAGACGGTGCTCGCCCTGCTGCGCAAGGAGTTCGAGCTGGTGATGAAGCAGATGGGGACGCCGAGCATCGCGAAGATCACGCGGAGCGCGATCGTGGCGCGGTAGGGCGCATCGGTTCGCCGCGCCATTCGATCGGGCTGGCCGTCGTCGGGTCTCGCGAGTCGCCGGCCGGACGTGGTCGCCCCTTCAGGTCACGACCCGAATGCAGTCGCCATCATCGTCTGGCGGTGGTCCGTCATCGATGAGGGTGCCGTAGTGGTCCCGGGCCCATCCGCCATACCACGAACCAGTACGCTCGTCCCATCGTAGCGCCGAGGCGAGCCCCGGCCACCGTTCCGGCATCGATTCACCGTCAGGCACCACAAGGAGATCATCAGCCTCGATGGCGCTGATCACGCCGTGAACCGCGCGGCGACGTTTCTCCACGCCGCGTTCGCTGTCCACGCTGACGAGGTACACGCGCGAGCCAACCTCAACACGGCCCATTGATAGTCCTCGCTCGACATGACGTGATCATCGCGCGACCAGAAAGAAATCGAGTCGAACGAGGGCGTCGCAGTCAAGAGCTCGGTCCGCATCGAACGTCAACGCCGAGCATTGAAGCGCCGAAGAGCCTCCGATCTCGTTGATTGCATTCATTGACTCCCGACGCGTAGCAAGTCCCTAGAGCCCGATCGCCCCCTTGGCCGACGCCAGCAACTTGGCCGAGTCGAACCCGACACCGTCCTTGAAGACGGTCTCGAGCTTCATGATGTCGCCGATCGTCGCGGCCGGGTTGCCGTTGACGAGCAGCAGGTCGGCCTGCTTGCCCACCGCGAGCGTGCCGACCTTGTCGATGCGGCCCAGGAAGGTGGCGCCGTTCTTCGTGGCGATCGTGATCGCCTCGAGCGGCGAGAAGCCCGCTTCCACGAGCAACTCGAGCTCACGCCAGTTGCCGTAGCCTGCGACGGCGGCGCCGTAGCCGGTGGGGTCGGTGCCCGCGAGGAGTGTGCCTCCTGCGGCGACGAAGGCGCGCTCGAACGCCATCTCGACGGTCAGCATCTTTCCGCGCGCCGTCGCCGGCTGCTGGTCGACGTTCGCGCGCACGCGCAGCACGTACTCGCGTGTCTGCGGGCTCATCGCCGCGAGGGTCGCGTCGGAGATGGGCGCGCGACCGGGCGTGAAAGTCTCGAACACGGCGAGCGTTGACGTGATCGCCACCTTGCGTCGTACCAGTTCGGCGATGAGCGCCCTGATCGCGTGCTCGAGGTTGTCGATGCCGAGCGCCGCGGCCTCGCGGAAGGTGACCGAGCAGAGGTGCCCCGTGACCTTGAGCCCGCGCTTGTGCGCCTCGGCGATGGCCGCGCCCAGCACCTCGCGCGAGACGAACATGTACGCCTTGAACGACGTCGCCCCCTTGTCCGCCCACTCGGCCACGAGGTTGCGGCCGTCGGCGGCGGTGGCGAGCTCGGGGATCTGCGGTGCGTCCATGCCGGCGCCGTTGATGTACGGGCCGGTGACGTCGAGCTTCGGGCCCGCGAGCTTGCCGCTCTCGATGTACTTCTTGATGTTGAGGTCGGCGATCGGGTGCATCGAGCCGCCGGTGCGCGCGGTGGTGACGCCGACGCCGAGGTACAGGCGCGGGAAGCTCGACTGCTCGTGCCAGATGGTGCCCTGCTGGCTCGTGTAGAAGAGGTGCTCGTGCGTCATCACGAGGCCGGGCATGACGCTCTTGCCCGTGGCGTCGATGATGGTGGCGCCCGTGGGCGGCGTGGTGCGCGCGCTCGGACCGATGCTCGCGATCTTGCCGCCCTGAAGCGCGACGGTCTGGTCCTCGCGCGGCTGCGTGCCGGTGCCGTCGATGACGCGCACGTGCGTGATGGCGACCACGGGCGCGTCCACCGAGACGAACCGGCGCACCGCGGGGGCGAGCGTGGGCGCCTGCGCTCCTGCGGGGATGGCGAGGGCGGCAGCGACCATGGTGCAGGCCGTGCGATGAACGACACGCGGCCGGTTGTCGGCGCGCGGCAAGGAGAGTGGCAGCATCACGGGGCTCGGCGAGTCAGGGAAGGCGGACGACGCGAGGTACGATGGCCCGGCGGACCCCGTTTCCACCAGAGGCGCGAGGCCGCAGATTCCCGTCCAGTCCCCTACCCCGATTCCCATGATCGCCGACAAGCTCGAACGCGCCGCCCAATACGCCGGCGTCGCCCCGCGCATCCGCGCCGCCCTGGAGTGGCTGCAGCGCACCGACCTCGCCGCGCTCCCCGTGGGGCGCGTGGACCTCGAGGGCGACCACCTGTTCGCGCTGGTGCAGGAGTACACCACCAAGCCGATGGACGACGGCGTGTGGGAAGCGCACCGGAAGTACATCGACGTGCAGTACGTCGTGAGCGGGCGCGAGCGGATGGGCTACGTGCCGGTCGAGGTGCTGACCGTGACCAAGCCGTACGACGAGGAGAAGGACTACCTGAACGGCACCGGCCACGGCTCGTTCATCTACGGGGCGACCGGCATGGCGTTCGTGTTCTGGCCGGGCGACGCGCACATGCCGGGGATGCAGGTGGATGGACCGGAGGCGGTGCGGAAGATCGTGCTCAAGGTGGCGGTGGGATGAAGCGCAGCGGGGCCCGGTCGCGTGGTTCGACCGGGCCCCGCGTGCGTCGTGCGTCGCCCGCTATCGGGTCTTCGGCGTCACCGCACCCGCCCTGAGCTGCGCCTGCGTGTACACCTCCCCATTCTTCACCACCACCGCCACCCGCTTCGAATCCGTGATCGTCACCAGCGGGTTCCCCTCCACTGCGATCAGGTCCGCCAGCTTGCCCGGCGCGATCGTGCCCAGGTCCTTGTCGAGCCCGACGATCTTCGCGAAGCCGCTCGTGGCCGTCATCAGCGCCTCACGCGGCGTGAGCCCCGCCTCCTCGACGTAGTTCTGGATCTCGACCTGCAGCCCGAGCCCGAACGGGATGATCGGCGAGTCGGTGCCGGCCATCACGAGGCCGCCGCCCTTGTAGACGCGACGCACGGTCTCGCCCAGTGACTTGACCATCGCGGGCGTGGTGGTGAACGCGGTCTGCACCGTGCTGCGCGCGGCGGCCTTGAGGCCGGTCACGTAGTCGGGGCCGTATGCGATCAAGAGCCGCGGGTCATCGAGCAGCGCCATGTTGCGCGAGACCGCCAGGTTGAACCCGCCCTGCAGCGCCACCGTCGGCGTGATGCTCATCCCGCTCGCAGTGAGCAGCTCGACCAGGTCGCCGTACGAGCGCGAAAGCTGGCTCATCTTGGGGCTGTAGCCGCGCCGGCTCGTGCCGCTGATGTGCTCGGTGTGGTCCATCCCGATCGCGACGGCGGGATAGATCTCGTGCGAGCTCACCGGAATCCCGTTCGCGTGCGCGACCTCGACGATGCGCGCCTGCAGCGCGTCGGGCAGCCGCACGTACGTCTTGATGAGCGAGAAGTCGAGCTGCGCCGCGCGCTCCAGCTCCTGCGCGAGCCCGGCGCCCGGGGTCATCGCGTTGTTGAAGTTGTAGTAGATCCGCTCGCCGTCGAAGATGCGCCCGGTGCTGAGCGCGCGCGGGCCCACGCGCACCCCCGCTTCCACTGCCTCGCGGCGCTCGCGCATCTGGTACGGCTCGCTCGCGGGATCGCGGATGGTCGTGATGCCGAAGCTGAGCCACGTCCGCCCCAATCCCTCGCCCACGCCGAACCCCTCGTGGGCGTGCGCATCGGCGAGCCCGGGGATCACGGTGTACGCGCTCGCATCCACCACCGAGTCCTTGTGGAGCGCGGCCGAGTGCGGCGCGACGCGCAGGATGCGATGCCCCTTCACCACGACGTCCATGTTCTCGCGCGCCGACTCGGCCACGCCGTCCCACAGGCGCCCCGCGTGCACGACCACCGTCCGCGTCGGGTTGGAGCGCTTCCAGGTGAGCGGCACGTCCAGCTTGGCCGTCGCCCCCGTCGCCACGTCCACGGTGCGGAGCC
The DNA here is from genome assembly GCA_016200495.1 of Gemmatimonadota bacterium. Classification (GTDB taxonomy): domain Bacteria; phylum Gemmatimonadota; class Gemmatimonadetes; order Gemmatimonadales; family Gemmatimonadaceae; genus JACPPC01. The sequence goes on along the minus strand of JACQES010000131.1, from coordinate 3,558 downwards.
CGTCGGTCACCTGGTAGAGCAGCGTGCGGCCGTCGCCCGCCCAGCTCGGCACGTTGGCGAGCGCGCTCGTGTGGCGCGTGGGCGGGCCGAGCAGTTCACCGGTCGGCGACACGGGCACCGTCCAGAGCAGCCCGTCGAGGATGTACGCGATGCGCTTGCCGTCGGGTGACCAGGCCGGCCCGTCGTTGCCGCGCGTGCTGACGCCACGGCCGCTGGGCAGCACGGCCCACCGGTCGCCCTTGCCCTCTGCGTCGAAGAAGAGGAGTTCGTTGCGCCCCTCGCGGTAGCGGCCCGAGAACGGGTGCAGCGCCGTCACCGCGAGCGTGCGGCCGTCGGGACTGAACGCCACGCGCGACGGGAGGAAGAGTCCCGTCTTGACCGGACGGATCGCGCCCGATGCGACGTTGACCGCCTGGATCTCGGTGCCGAGCGCGCGCTGGACGTGGAAGTACACGTCGCGCCCGTCGGGCGAGAAGGCGGGGAGCCCCGCGCCGCCGACGGTGGTGGTGAGCGCGCGCTCGGTGCCAGCCGCCATGTCGCGCAGCCAGAGCTCCATCGTGCCGCTCTTGTCGCTCACGTACACCAGCTGCCGCCCGTCGGGCGACCAGGCGGGATCGAACTGCACGGCGGGGTCGCGCGTGAGCTGCGTGAGCGCGCCGCCCTTGAGCAGCCAGAGGTCGCCGAGCGCGCCGAACACGATCGCCTGGCCATCGGGTGAGAGCGCGGGACCGACGATGCCGTACGCCTTGGACGGCTTGATGCCGTCGAAGTCGCGCCCGCGCTTCGTGTACGTGGTGCGCGTGAACTGCACGCGGCCCTCGAACGGAACGTCGGTCGCCGCGCCGCCCGTCGCGCTCACACGCCGCACCTTGCCGTCGCCCGTGTAGAGCAGCTCGGCGTTCGACGTCCACGCGGCGCGGAACGGAAAGGGATCGCTGCCGGCCGGGCTCACGGCGGCGGGCGTGCCACCGCGCGTGACGACCATCAGGCGCGCATCACCGGTCACGTAGTCGTTGTACGCGATGCGCGTGCCGTCCGGGCTCCACGACGGCGACTTGGGCACGCCCGGCGACGCGGCCCACAACGCCTGCGTGCCGTCGGCCTCGCGCACCCAGATGCCGCGCCCCGCGGCGCGCATCGAGAGGAACGCGACCTGTCCCGTGGCGCGATTGACCGCCGGCGCCGCGTCGTCGGCCGGGTCGGTGGTGAGCTGCGTGAGCGCGCCGGTCGCGAGCTCGAGGCTCCAGATGTCGTAGTTCCCCGAGCGGTCGGAGCTGAAGACGATGCGCGCGCCGTCGCCCGTGTAGTCGGGCTCGCGCTCGTCGTACATGCCGGACGTGTGCTGGCGCAGGTCGCTGCCGTCCCTCGCGATGCTCCAGATGTGCCACGTGCCGTCCTTGTACGACTGGAACACGATGCGCGCGCCGTCGGGACTCCATGCCGGCTGCCGCGCCTCGGCCAGCAGGTCGGTGAGCACGGTGGCGGTGCCACCGCTCGCGGGCATCGTCCAGATCCGTCCGACCAGGTCGAAGGCGATCGTGCGGCCGTCGGGCGAGAGGGCGGCGGCGATGTTGGTGCCCTCGTGGAGGCGGACGTCCACGGGGCGGGACTGGGCGGAGGCGCCGCGCGCGAGCGCGCCGGCGAGGAGGGCGACCGAGGCGATGCGAACGATGGAGGGCATCCGCTAAGGTGCGCCCGCTGGACGGTCGCCGCCAGTCGGATGCGCCTAGTACGCCAACCCCACCCGCTGGTTCACGAACTCCCGCTTCGCCACCTCGTCCACCAGGAACCCCGCCAGGTCCTCGCAGGAGATGCGCCGCCCGCCGCTCGGCATCTTGCTGCCACCGTTGCGGAACACCCCCGTGCGCGTGCCTGGCACGATGTCCGGCGTGCACGCCACCGTCCACTCGAGTCCGCTCGCCACGAGCACGCGCCACGCCGCGTCGTGCTCGGCCGAGATCGCGCGGAACGTCTCCGGATAGTACGGGCCCGCGCGGCGCTGACCCGAGCCGTCATCGGCGTCGAGGATGCCACCGCCGGCGACGCTGAGCACGCGCGTGATGCCGAGCGCAGGACCGAGCGCCGCCACGTGCGTCATGGCCCCGCTCAGCGTGCCCGCGGGGGCGCGGTAGTTGTCCTCGCCGAGCGCGCTGATCACGACGGTGGCACCCGTGAGCACGGCGCGGATGCTGTCGGCGTGGGTCGCGTCGCCGCGGGTGACGTGCACCCCCACGTGTTCCGGGCCCACGCGCGAGGCGCTGCGCACCAGCGCGCGCACGTCGTATCCGGCCTCCTTGGCGTACTCGCAGACGCGGCGGCCGGTCCGGCCCGTGGCGCCCAGCACCGCAATGGTCGTCATGTGCGCAAGATACCTGCCCGTGCCGCACGCGCGCGCGAGCCTGATAGCTTGCGGCGGCCCTCCCGCGTCCCACCCGCCATGACCGACCACCCGACCGTTCCGCTCGCCGGCTTCGTCCTGCGCGATGCCGAGGCCCTCGAGCAGCACGCGGCGGCGTTCGCCGCCACGATGCAGCGCCGCCGCACCGTGCGCACCTTTTCCGATCGGCCCGTGCCGCGCGAGGTGATCGCGCACTGCCTGCGCGCCGCGGGCACCGCGCCCTCGGGCGCGAACCAGCAGCCGTGGCACTTCGCGGTGGTGTCCGACCCCGTGACCAAGGCGGCCATCCGCGTGGCGGCCGAAGCGGAGGAGCGCGAGTTCTACGCGCACCGCGCGCCCGCCGAGTGGCTCGAGGCGCTCGCACCGCTGGGCACCGACTCCGAGAAGCCGTTCCTCGAGGTGGCGCCGTGGCTCATCGCCATCTTCGTGCAGCCGCACGGCGTGCGCCCTGACGGGCGGACCGTCAAGCACTACTACGCCACCGAGTCGGTCGGCATCGCCACCGGCTTCCTCATCGCCGCGCTCCACCACGCCGGACTCGCGACGCTCACGCACACGCCGAGCCCGATGGGCTTCCTCGCACGGATGCTGGGGCGCCCCGCGCATGAGCGCCCCTTCCTGCTGCTCGTGGCCGGCTATCCGGCCGACGACACGCGCGTGCCCGACATCACGCGCAAGCCGCTCGAGGCGATCAGCAGCTGGGGCCCGTACCCCGACGCGACGCGCGGCGCGCGCTCGGGCGTGGACGACTGACGCGCATGCCCGAACGGTATCGCAACCCCTCGGGCGTGGACGTGGGCTCCAAGGGGCTCGCCCGCTGGGTGTTCAATCGCGTGCGTCACCGCCTGCCGCGCCCGCCGCGAGCGCCGATCACCGGCGTGACGCCGGACGTCGCGTTCCTGCGCGCGAACACGACCGAGACCACCGTCACCTGGCTCGGCCATGCCGCGGTGCTGCTCCAGGTGGGCGGCGTGAACATCCTCACGGACCAGATGCTCACCGACTGGGCGTCGCCGTTCGCGTACTTCGGGCCAAGGCGGCACCAGCCGGTGCCGATCCAGCCGCGCGACCTGCCGCACGTGCACGTGGTGCTGCTCTCGCACGCGCACTACGACCACCTGGACGCGCCGAGCGTGCGCGCGATCGCGCGGCAGGCGGGG
>JACQES010000130.1 GCA_016200495.1 Gemmatimonadota bacterium | reverse complement strand
ACCGACGACGCCGCGCTCTGCGAACGCCTCGGCATTCCCGTCACGATCGTGCGCGGCAGCGAGAAGGCGCTCAAGGTGACCGAAGAGGCGGACTTCGATCGCGCCGCCGCGCTCGCCGACGGCCCCGAGTGAACGCCGAGCCGCGCGCCATCCCGTTCTGGTCGCCCGCCGAGGTCGAGGCGAGCCTGTCCGGCACGATCGATCACCTGCGCGACGGGCGGATCCTCGCCTACCCGACCGAGACCGTGTACGGATTCGGCACGAGCGCGGAGCACGCGGCGGTCGAGTCGCTGGTGACGCTCAAGCGGCGCCCGCCGGCCAAACCGTTCCTGCTGCTCATTGCCGGCAGCGACATGCTCTCGCGCCTCGGGCTCACGCTCACCCCGGCCGCGTCGCGCCTCGCCGCGCGCCATTGGCCGGGCCCGCTCACGCTCGTGCTGCCCGGGGGCACCAACCGCGTGCCGGCCCGGTTGCGCGGGCCTGAGGGCGGCGTCGCCGTGCGATGGACGCCGCACGAGGCGCTGTCGCGCATGATCCGCGCCTTCGGCGACGCCATCACGAGCACCAGCGCCAATCTGCCCGGCCTTCCTCCGGCCACCACGGCGACGGAGATTGTCCGGCAGTGGGGTCCGGCCGTCGCACGCGGTGTGCTGCGCGTGCTCGACGGTGGGCGCCTCGACCCGTCGCTCCCGTCCACGGTGGTGGATTGCATGGGCCGTCGGCCGCGCGTCATCCGGCCCGGTGCCATCACGGCCGCCATCTTGCGCGAGACCGTCCCCGACCTCGTGGGTGACGCCTGATGCACCTGCTCTTCGTCTGCACCGGCAACACCTGTCGCAGCCCGCTGGCTGAGGCGCTCGCGCGCGCGCAGATCACCATGCGCGGGGTGCAGGGGGTGACGGTCTCGAGCGCGGGCACCTCCGCGTGGGGCGGCGCGAGCGCCTCCGACGGCTCGCTGCTGGTGGGCATGGAGCACGGCCTCGACCTCTCGGGCCACCGCGCGCGCGTGCTCACGCGCGAGCTGGTCGCCGCATCGGACCTCATTCTCGCCATGGGCCCGCATCACGTCGAGGCGGCCGAATCGCTCGGCGGCGAGGGGAAGAGCTTCCTCCTCACGGAGTACGCGACGCGCGGCGCCAGCCGCGTGCCCGTGAGCGATCCGTTCGGGGGCGACCTCGAAGTGTACCGCGTGACGCTCGCCGAGCTCGAGCGGCAGGTCGGCCTCGCACTGGACCGGGCGCTCGCCGAGCGCGGGTCGCCGTCGTGAGGACGCTGCCCGGGCGGCTCGTGCTGCTGGGGCATCCGGTCGAGCACTCGCTCTCGCCGCGCTTCCAGAACGCGGCGCTGCGCGCCGCGGCCTTTCCCCTGCGCTATGAGGCGATCGATGTCGCGCCCGCCGACCTGCCGGCCGTCGCCGCGCAGCTGGCGGCGCAGGGCGGGGCGGGGAACGTCACGGTGCCCCACAAGCTGGCGTTCGCCGAGCTGTGCGCGGAGCGGACGCCGCTCGCGGAGCGCGCGGGCGCGGTCAACACCTTCTGGACCCGCGCCGACGGCGGCCTGGTCGGCGACAACACCGATGTCGGCGGCGTGCACGCCGCGGTGCATGCGCTGCTCGGCGTGCCGCCCACCCGCACGCGCGTGACGCTCCTCGGCGCGGGCGGCGCCGCGGCAGCAGTGTGCGCCGCCGCGGAGTCGTGGCGCGGCGACGCGATGCGCTGCTGGAGCCGCCGGCCGGCGCAGGCGCGCACCCTCGCCCACCGGTTCGACGGCACGGTCGAGCCCGTGCTCGACCTCGCCGACGCGGTCCGGGGCGCCACGCTGATCATCAACGCCACCACGCTCGGCATGGCCGACGACGCCTTCCCGGTGCCGTTCGAGCTGCTCGCGCCCGATGCGGCCCTGCTCGACCTCGTCTACCGGCGCGGCGAGACGCCCTGGGTCCGCGCCGCGCGCGCGCGCGGCCATCGGGCGCTCGACGGACTGCCCATGCTCCTGGCGCAGGGGGCGCTCGCGTTCGAGCGGTGGTTCGGGGTCGCGCCCGACGAACACGCCATGCGGCAGAGCCTCGGATGAGCGCGCCGGCGCGCGTGCCCGCCTCGCTCACGCGCGCGTGGGAGGCCGCCGTCGCCTTCGCCTTCCCGCTGGCGTGCGCGGCCTGCGAGCGGCTGCTCGCCGCGCACGAGTCCGGCCTCGTGTGCGGCGCCTGCTGGAACGACTGCCGTCGCCTGCCGGCCCCGCAGTGCGACCGGTGCGGGCACCCCCAGCCGCCCGGGGTCACGACGTGCCAGTGGTGCGCGCACCTGCCCCCCTACGTCCGCGCCGTGCGCTCCTGGTGCTGGATGGGCGAGGGCGGCGGCGGGCGCATCGTGCACGCGCTCAAGTACCGCGGCTGGCACGGTGTCGCCGAGGGCATGGCCGAGCGCCTCGCGCGGCTCGACTGGCCGCCGGACGTGCGGCGGGAGCGCGCGCTCGTCGTGCCGGTCCCGCTCGCCCCCGATCGGCTGCGCGCACGCGGGTTCAACCAGGCCGAAGCGCTCGCCGTGTCCGTCGCGGCGCGGTGGGGGATTCCCGCGCGCGCGGACGTGATTCAGCGCACGCGCGGCGGCACCCGCGCCGAGAGCCAGACGCGGTTGACCCCCACCGACCGGGCTGGCAATGTTAAGGGCTGTTTCGTGTCGCCCGATTTCGTGCGCGCGGAGCTGCGCGGCGCCCACGTGATCGTCGTCGACGACGTCGTCACCACGGCCGCGACCCTCAACGCCTGCGCCGAGGCCCTCGTGGCCGCCGGCGTGCGCATCGTGAGTTACGTGACCTTCGGGCGGGCCCGTGCCATCCGGGACCGCTTCGCATCCTGAGAGGACGCAATCAACATGGCAATCAAGGTCGGGATCAACGGGTTCGGCCGCATCGGCCGCCAGGTGCTGCGCGCCGCGCGCGAGCAGGGCGTCACGGACATCGAGTTCGTGGCCGTGAACGACCTGACGGACACGAAGACGCTGGCGCACCTCTTCAAGTACGACTCCGTGCACCGCACCTACAAGGGCACGGTCGAGGCGGGCGCCGACAGCATCACGGTCGACGGCAAGGCGATCAGGATCCTCGCCGAGAAGGATCCGTCGAAGCTGCCGTGGCAGGCGCTCGGCGTGGACATCGTGCTCGAGTCCACGGGCCGCTTCACGGACGCCGACAAGGCCGCGCAGCACCGCGCCGCGGGCGCCAAGAAGGTGATCATCTCCGCGCCGGCCAAGGGCGAGGACATCACCATCGTCATGGGCGTCAACCACGACAAGTACGACGCCGCGAAGCACCACATCGTCTCGAACGCGAGCTGCACCACCAACTGCCTCGTGCCGATGGTGAAGGTCATCCGCGACCAGTTCGGCTTCAAGCACGGCACGATGGTCACGATCCACAGCTACACCAACGACCAGTCGATCCTCGACCTGCCGCACAGGGACCTGCGCCGCGCCCGCGCCGCCGCGGTCAGCATCATCCCGACCACGACCGGCGCCGCGAAGGCCACGTCGCTCGTGATCCCCGAGGTCAAGGGCAAGATCGACGGCATCGCGATCCGCGTCCCGACGCCCGACGTCTCGCTCACCGAGCTCGCCGTCGAGGTGGAGAAGGGCACGACGATCGCCGACGTCAACGCCGCGTTCAAGGCGGCCGCCGCGAGCGGCCCGCTCAAGGGGATCCTCGGCTACAGCGACGAGGAGCTCGTGAGCGTGGACTACATCGGCAACCCGCACTCCTGCATCCTCGACAGCAAGAACACCAACGTCATCGACGGCACGATGGTGAAGGTGTCCGGCTGGTACGACAACGAGTGGGGCTACGCCTCGCGCTGCGTGGACCTGCTCCGGTACCTGGCCAAGGGGCTGTGATCCTGCCCCGGGACGCTCGTGGCCGCCTCGCCCTCGGGCTGGGCGCCACGGGCCTCCTCGCCGGCGCGCTGACCCTCGGGCGCGGCCGGCAGCTCGCCCGCCAGATCGAGGTGGAAGGCGTGCCCGCCACCGCCGAGTGGGTGGCCGCCCTTCGCCATGCCCGTCGCCCCGACGAACTCTTCGTCGCGGGCCTCTGCTTCGCCGTCGCCGGCGCGGCCCTCATCACCTGGGCGCTCCTTCGCGAGCGCGCCTGACCGCATGCCCAAGCTCACCATCACGGACCTCGCGCCCGCGCAGCTCGCGGGCCGCCGCGCCCTCGTGCGCGTGGACTTCAACGTGCCGCTCGACGGCGCGCGCGTCACCGACGACACGCGCATCACCGCGGCGCTGCCCACGCTCGATGCCCGAGACCGTCGGCGACGCGGCCGTGGCCGCGACGCACGCGCTGGCCAACGGCAGCGCGCTCCTCCTCGAGAACACGCGCTTCCTGCCGGGTGAGGAGAAGAACGACGACGCGCTCTCGCGTCAGCTCGCCGCGCTCGGCGACCTCTACGTGAACGACGCATTCGGGTCCGCCCATCGCGCGCACAGTTCCACCGAAGGGGTCGCCCGACACCTCAAGCCCGCCGTGGCGGGGCTCCTGATGCAGAAGGAGCTCGACTACCTCGGCGACGCGCTCGACAAGCCCAAGCGTCCCTTCGTCGCGATCCTCGGCGGCTCCAAGATCTCGGGCAAGATCGACGTGATCGAGGCGCTGCTCCCCAAGGTGGACGCGCTCCTCGTCGGCGGGGCGATGGCGTGCACCTTCTACCGCGCCATGGGGCTCGAGACGGGGAAGTCGCTCGTCGAGCCCGATCGCGTGGACATGGCCAAGGCGCTCATCGAGAAGGCCGGCTCGATCCTGATCCTTCCGCACGACGCCACCGTCGCGCCGTCCATCGACGACGCGGCCCAGGCCCACGCCGTGAAGAAGGACCAGATCCCGGCCACCGAGGCGATGCTCGACATCGGCCCCGACACCGCCGCGAGCTATGCCCGCGCGATCGCGTCGGCCAAGACCGTTGTCTGGAACGGCCCGATGGGCGTCTTCGAGAAGCCGCCCCTCGATGCCGGCACGCTCGCGGTCGCGAAGGCGATGGCGGCGGCCACGGCCAAGGGCGTCACCACCATCGTCGGCGGCGGCGACTCCGCGGCCGCCGTCGCGCAGGCGGGGCTCGAGTCGAAGATGAGCCACGTCAGCACCGGCGGTGGTGCCTCGCTCGAATTCCTCGAGGGCAAGGTGCTCCCCGGCGTCGCGATCCTCGACGAGCGCGCCTGATCTGATTGCCCGGCGCCGCCATTCCCGGCGCGCCCGCCCGAACCGGACTCCTGCATGCAGCACCCCGTCTTTGCCGCGAACTGGAAGATGAACCACGGACCCACCGAGGC
>JACQES010000124.1 GCA_016200495.1 Gemmatimonadota bacterium | reverse complement strand
CGGACGCAGCTCGCGGGCGCGACCTCGTCGTTCGCGCGCACGCGCACCGAACTCACGCTCGAGAGCACGACGCTCACGCCGTGGGCCTTCACGCGGGGCCTCTTCGGTCGCGCCACGACGCTCTTCGATGCCGACGGCTCGGTGTCGCAGCTGTCGGCGACGCTGTTCAACGCGGTGTCGCGCCGGTACCGGTTCGAGGCCGGCCTGCAGTGGGTGCGCGGGCTCAGCGCGCCGGTGGTGACGTTCCAGATGCAGGCCAACCTGCCCAGCGTGCAGGCGCTGAGCACGATGCAGCAATCGGGCGGCACCGTGGTGGGCGGACAGACGTTCTCTGGCACCGCGTCGTACGACACGCGCTCGAAGCGCGTGCTGGTCGGCAACGACCTCGCGAACGGACGTGGCGTCGGCTACGGCGCGCTCGACGTCGAGGCGTTCCTCGACGTGAACGGCAACGGCGTGCGCGACCCCTCCGAGGTCGCGGTGCCCGGCGTGCGGGTGGTGGTCGGCTCGCAGACGGTGACCACGGATCGCGACGGGCGCGCGCTCGTGCGGACGCTCAACGCGTTCGTGCCCAGCTACCTCGAAGTGGACACCGCGTCGCTCGCCAACCCCATGTGGATCGTCGAGCGCCCGGTCGTCGGCGTGGTGGTGCGCCCCAACTCGGCCACGCACCTCGAGGTGCCGGTGCGGCCGGCGGGTGGCATCATCGGGCGGCTCGAGTTCGCCGACGGGAGCGTGGGGCCGAGCGGCGCCGAGGTCGAGCTCGTGCACGTGGGCTCGCGCGAGGTGCGCCGCGCGGTGACGTACAGCGACGGCTCGTTCGAGGCATTCAAGCTGCGACCCGGGTCGTGGGAAGTGCGTCCCACCAACGCGACGCTCCTGCGCGCGCGCTCGCGCGCCGACGTGGCGAGCGTGGACGTGACGACGGCGGGCGGCGATGGCTACCTCGAGACGGTGACGCTCACGCTGCTGCCGACGATGGTGCTGCCGCCGGCCCCCAAGCTGCCGACGCTGCCGCTGCTCGCGCCGTGGCTCCCGGACACCGCGCGTCGCCTCGACCTGCCGATGCCGGCGCGCCCGCGTCGCTCGGCGCTCGAGGCGACGCGCACCGCGCGGGCCGCCGCGTCGGCGCCGGCCGCGCCTCGCCTGGCCCCGCGGCTTGCGCCGCGCGTGCCGTTCTCGCCCGATGCGCGCCCGACCGCTCCGCGGGCCCGCTCGAACGGCGCGACGCCGGCGCCGCGCTTCACGCCGGCGCCGGGTGCGCCGCGCCCGACGCCCCGCGCCACGGGCCCGCGTGCGTTCACGCCGGATGCGCGGCCCTCCGCGCCGCGCATCGTGCGGCCTCCGTCCACGCGCCCGACGACGCCCGACGCCCGTCCGACCGCGCCGCGCGCTCGCGCCACTCCCGACGCGCGGCCCGCGGCGCCGCGGGCCAACGCGGGGCCGGACGCGCGTCCCACCGCCCCGCGCGTCCGCGCGAATCCTGATGCGCGTCCCGCAGCCCCGCGCGCTCGCGTGACCCCCGATGCTCGATCTGCGCGACCGGGCGCTCGGCTGACGCCGGACACGCGTCCAGCGGTGCCGCGCACCCGTCCCTCGCCCGACGCACGTCCATCGGCACCTCGCGCTCGCGCGACGCCGGATGCCCGGCCGTCGGCGCCTCGCGCCCGCGCCACGCCCGCGCCGCAGGCACCCCGTGGCGCGACGCCACGTCGCGTGCCGCCGCGCGGTGGCACCACGGTCCGCCCCGAGGACTAGGCGCGCCCGTCGCGCGGGTGCCGAGGCCCGTCGTCTGCGGCTAGCTTTCAGGCAGTTCGCAGGCCGTCTCGCGGATCACCGTGGGACGGCCGTCGCACCCTCGTTCCTTTGTCTGCCCATGTTCGACATGCTCGCCTTCGGCTCCTGGGCTTCTGCCTGGTGGAAGCCGGTCCTGTTCCTGCTCGTGGCCGGCCACCTCACGAACATCTGCGTGACGGTCTTCCTGCATCGGGCGCAGACGCACCGGAGCGTGCAGTTGCACGCCCTCGCGTCGATCCCCATGCGCCTCTGGCTCTGGCTGACGACCGCGACGGTGACCAAGGAATGGGTCGCCTGCCACCGGAAGCACCACGCGTTCGCCGATCGCGAAGGCGATCCGCACTCGCCGGTGGTCGAGGGGCTGCGCAACATCGTGCTCAAGGGCGCCTTCTACTACCGCAAGGCGGTGCGCCAGGAAGGGGTGCTGGAGAAGTACGGCAAGGGGACGCCGAATGACTGGCTCGAGCGGCACCTGCTGACGCGTCGCTCGTCGCTCGGCATCGTCGTGATGGCCGCGTTCGACGTCTGGTTCTTCGGGTGGATCGTGGGTCCCGTGGTGTGGGCGGGGCAGATGCTCTGGATCCCGTTCTGGGCCGCGGGGATCATCAACGGCGTCGGCCACGCCCTCGGCTACCGCAACCACGACGTGAAGGACGAGAGCCGCAACATCACCCCGATCGGCATCGTGATCGCGGGCGAGGAGCTGCACAACAACCACCACGCCGACCCGCACAGCGCGAAGTTCAGCCATCGCTGGTTCGAGTTCGACATCGGCTGGATGTACATCCGGCTCCTCAGCCTCCTCGGGCTCGCGCGCGTGGCGTACGCGCGCGAGGGGCTGCACGAGTAGCCCGTGAGCGACGTGACCTGCCGCCGGTGCGGCAACACGCGCGCCGGCTTCGACAAGGCGCCGTTCCCGGGCGCGATCGGTGCGCGGATCCTCGAGGGCACCTGCCAGGCGTGCTGGGAGGAGTGGAAGAAGCAGCAGACGATGCTGATCAACCACTACGGCCTCAACGTGATGGATCCGCAGGCCCGCAAGTTCCTGACGCAGAACATGGAGGCGTTCCTGTTCAAGTCCGGGGGCGCCGCCGACGTGGACACCTCGAAGCAAGGCACCATCAACTGGTGAGGCGCATGCCATCACGCGTGGGTCGGACGGCGACGGCGCTCGGTGCCGTCGCCGCGTGTGTTTTCGGCGCCGCCGCGGCGCGTCCCGTGGTGGGCGATCCGTCGCATCGCGCGACGCGGGTGACGGCGGTCCGCGCGACGCCGGTGCGGCCGGATGCCGCACGGGTGCCCCGCGCGGGAGCATGGACCGACCGGACGCTCAAGCGCCTCACGACGCGACAGAAGGCCGCGCAGCTGGTATGGCCGTGGATCCTCGGCGACTTCGTGCCGGAGGGGTCGCTCGAGTGGGCGCGGCTCATGCAGCTGGTGCTGGACGACGAAGTGGGCGGATTCATCCTCTCGGTCGGATCGCCCACGGAGATCGCGGCCAAGGTGAATGCGCTGCAGCGCCTCTCGCGGCTGCCGCTGCTCATGAGCGCCGACTACGAGACGGGGGTCGGCTTCCGGGCGCGCAGCCCGTATTTCGTGCCGAACGAGATCGAACTCGGTGGGGCGACGAACTTCCCGCTGCAGATGGCACTCGGCGCCTCGCGCGACACGGCGCTGGCGTACGCGATGGGGCGCGTGACGGCG
>JACQES010000123.1 GCA_016200495.1 Gemmatimonadota bacterium | reverse complement strand
CTCGGGCGCGGGCCCGTAGGCCATGGTCTCGAAGATCTCGGCAACCGTCGCGGTGGCCATGGGGGTCAGGGCATCGGGTGGCGGTGCGCGGCGGCGTAGCGGCCCGTCACGAACATCTCGAGCTGGCGCTCGATGTCGGTGAGCAGGGTCGAGGCGCCGAAGCGGAAGAGGTCGGGGCGCAGCCAGCGATCGCCCAGCTCCTCCTTCATGAGAATCAAATACTCGAGCGCGTTCTTGGCCGAGCGGATCCCGCCGGCGGGCTTGAACCCGACCGCGTAGCCGGTGCGCTCGTGGTACTCGCGGATCATGCGCGCCATGACGAGCGCGTATGGCAGCGTCGCGTTCGCGGCTTCCTTGCCGGTGCTCGTCTTGATGAAGTCGGCGCCCGCCTGCATCGCCACGACGCTCGCGCGCGCGACGTTGGTGAGCGTGGCGAGCTCGCCCGTGGCGAGGATCGCCTTCAAGTGCGCCTCGCCGCACGCGGCGCGGAACTGCTGCACCTCGTCGTACAGCGCCTGCCAGTTGCCCGTGAGCACGTGCGCGCGCGTGATGACGATGTCGATCTCGCGTGCGCCGGCCGCGACCGAGGCGCGGATCTCCTCGATGCGCTGCGGCAGCGGCGAGAGCCCCGCGGGAAAGCCCGTGCTCACCGCGGCCACCGGGATATCCGTGCCCTTGAGCGCGTCCACCGCCGTCGCCACGAGCTGGTGATAGACGCACACCGCGCCGACGGTGATGCCGAGCCGTTCGACGCCGAGCGCCTCGACCAGGTCGGGACGGATGGGACGGCGCGCCTTGGCGCAGAGGCGACGCACGTTGCCCGGCGTGTCGTCGCCCGAGAGCGTGGTCAGGTCGATGCAGGCGATGGCGCGCAGAAGCCACGCAGCCTGCCACTGCTTCTTGACGGTGCGGCGGGTGCCGATGGTCGCCGCACGGCGCTCGGCGGCCGAGCGATTGACGCGGACCGAGAGGACCTGGTCCAGGTCGAGCGGCATCCCGGGGTTCCGCGCCACGTGGCCCACCGGGGGGGCCGGGCGCGGAGTCGAGACGACGAGGCGGGGGCGGGACATTCGCCCAAGATACAGCCCGCCGGGGGTGGGCAGAACCTCACACGGTGGCCGTTGGCCGGGTAGCGGGCAGGGGGTCGGGAGTAAACGCGCGACGGGACGGCGGTGACTGACCGTCGGAATGCCCTCCACCTCAACCCAATGCGTTTCTGCCCATGTCCAAAGTCGTCCTGCGCGCGCTCGTCGCCGCTGCCTTGTTTGGAGTCGTTCCCGTTGTCGTCAACGCCCAGGGCGCCAGCGCCATCAAGGGCGCCTGGAAGGTCGAGTACCCGCGCGGCCAGCGCATGGACGGTGGTGGACCGAAGCCGGTGATGGGCACCGGCACGCTCACCATCGCACCGAAGGGCGATTCACTCGAGGCGACGCTCGAGGTCGGCCCGCGTCCCGACGGGTCGGCGTCGCCGCCGCAGCGGTTCATGGGAGTGGCGACCCCGGAGGGCGGTCGCTTCGTGCAGACGCGCACGGTCACCGTCAATCGCAACGGCGACAACGGCTCCGTCGAGCTCACGTCGATCTGGGAGCTCAAGGCCGCGGGCGACGTGCTCACCGGCGTGCTCAAGGCGACCGCGAACGACCCGGGGTTGCCGTCGTTCGAGTCGCCGGTGACGGGGACGCGGGTGAAGTGAGGCAACGCGGCGACCGGCGCACGCGTGAGGCGTGCGCCGGTCGCCGTTCCGTCAGCGCGCGCGGCACGCTCGCGAACCACGCGCCATTGCGCGGCAGACAGCTCACCGCACGGCGCGCACCACCTCGTTCGCGACGAGCGACTGGCGCAGGCCGGTCCACACCCGGCCCTGCCCGTAGTTCCCGGCGGTGACCACCACCACGAGGTCGAGTGACGGCACGACAACGAGAAACTGTCCGCCGTTGCCGCTCGCCTCGTACGACGGGATGTCGCGCCCGTCGACGCGCAGCGCGTGCCGGTGCCACGCGAAGCCATCGTCGGCGCCGGCGGAGTCGGGCTGCTGCCGCGCCGTCGAGGTGCGCACCCACGACGTGCTCACGACCCGCCGTCCCCGCCACACACCGCCATCCAGGTAGAGCTGGCCGAGCTTGAGCAGGTCGCGTGGCCTGAGGAGGAGCCCTCCGCCCGCGTAGCCCTGGCCCGTGGGCAAGAGGTTCATGCCGAAGTGCGCGATCCCGAGCGGGCGCGCGATCCACGCGCCGAAGAGCTCGGGGAGCCACCCGCGCGCGGCGTCGGCGATCACGCCGCCCGAGAGGTTGATGCCCGCCGAGCAGTAGGCATAGTGTTGGCCGGGCGGATGGCGTTGCGGCAGCGCGCGCGCAAAGCGGTACCAATCCGGCTCGGCGCGCTGCGATTGCATCGTGTCCTCGTTGCCGGGCGACGCCTCGTCGTTGTCGTCGCAGGCGAGGCCCGACGTGTGCGTGAGCAATTGCGCGACCGTGGCGCCCCCGGGGGTTGCCACGGTCGCCGGCGAGACCCGAACACCGCGCGCCATGGCGGCGCCCAGCAGGATCGAGGTCACGGTCTTGGATGCCGAGCGCAAGTCGTGCCAGCGGCTCGCATCGAATCCATGGAAGTACTCGTCGAGGACGAGCCGACCGTGCCGGGCCACCAGCACGCTGTGCACGCGGGCGGCGCTGTCGACGGTGGG
Source organism: Gemmatimonadota bacterium (assembly GCA_016200495.1). Taxonomy (GTDB): domain Bacteria; phylum Gemmatimonadota; class Gemmatimonadetes; order Gemmatimonadales; family Gemmatimonadaceae; genus JACPPC01. The sequence continues at coordinate 9,110 of JACQES010000123.1, read as the reverse complement.
GTCGCCGCCGGCGATCCGGCGCACCGTCGCGGTGAGTGCCGCCTCGTCGACGCCCACGTCGCGCGCGGCCGCCACGCGCCAGCCATCGTCGAGCCTCGCCGGGGCGCGGTACGCGTAGGGTCCGGCGCCGGGCGTGCGCGGCAGGTAACCGCTCACGGCTTCGGCGGACACGGGCGTCATGCGCAGCGGCGTGCCGAAGTCGAAGCCGATCGTGCGCTCGGCCGAGTCGTACGCCTGCCGGAAGCGGACCCGCCTGGTGGACGGGTCGGTGAGCAGCAACTGGTCGCCTTCGACGCGCGCACCGAACGGCCGGCCGCGTCCGAAGTTCGCCTCGGGATTCCGGAAGCTCGCCAGCAGGGTGCCGTCGCGGGCCCGGGTCACCAGCATGTAAAGCGAGAACGGGTCTGCGATCGGCGCGACCGTGCCGCGCCAGCGAGCGGCGCCGTCGCGCGCGAGCGCAACGGGGGTGGCGTACGCGGGCCCCGAGCCCGGTGGTTGGATCCAGAAGGCGGAGCGGATCGCACCGTCGGGCGCGATCGCGAGGCGCAACGTGCCCCGGTCGCCGGGCAGGTCGAGTCGCACCGAGTCGCCGGCCTGCGGCGCCGCGACTTCGCGTCCGCCAACGCGCATGCGCCAGCGCACCCCCTCGCGGTCGAGCAGGAGGAGGCCGGCGCCATCGGGCACGGGTCGGTATTCCACCCCCCAGAGTCCCTCGATGCCCGCGGGGGCCTGGGCGCCAGCGCGACACGCGAACGCAGGGAAGGCGACGAGGGCGAGCAGGCGTGCGACGGAGCGCAGGCGGGGCATGGGGCGACCCGAAAGGGTGGTCGAGGGCGCACGACACGAAACCACCGCGTTCCCGCGGCGTAAGAGATCGTACTGCCACGAGGAAGGTGCGTCTTGTACGTGGCGAACCTTCACCCGAGGCCGGCGCGAACGATGACACTGTTGCGGGGGGGCGCCTTCTTCGGCGTGCGGTCGCGCGAGCGGGCGTCCGGCGATTTCATCATCGGCGTGCGCGACGCCGAGCCGCATCGCGTGATCCGCGCGCACACGCATGAGGACGCGCACTTCATCCTGGTGCTGGCCGGTCGCTACCGGACGCGCGCGCGCGGCGTCGCTCAGGCGCGCGGGCCGCTGCTCATCTACAATCCTCCCGGTACCACGCACGACGACGCCTTCGACGCGGAGGCCGGCCGGTTCGTGGGGCGCTTCGCCTCGGTGGCGCTGCCGCGCGCCGCGCTGGCCGGTCATCCGCCGCTCGCCGAAGGGACCGCGCGTTGCCTGCTCGATCCCGTGGCCGTGGGCGTCGCCGGCGCCCTCGCGCACGGGCTCGACCGCGATGCACTCGCGCTCGAGGCCCTGGCCCTCGCGCTCGTGGCGCGCGTGGGCGACGTGCCGACGGTGCGCGAGCGCGCCGCGCCTCGCTGGGTGGCGCGCGCGGTGGCACGCCTGCTCGAGGACAGCGGGTCCGAGGTGACCATCGCCGCGCTCGCCGCCGATGCGGGGGTGCACCCCGTCTACTTCGTGCGCGCCTTCCGCGCCTGGACCGGCGCCTCGCCCGCCGCGCTGCGCCGTCGCCATCGCGTGCAGCTGGCGGTGCGCATGCTGACCCTCGGCGAGGCCTCGCTGTCGGAGGTCGCGATGCACTGCGCCTTCACCGACCAGAGTCACCTCACGCGCTGGATCGTGCGAGCCACGGGCGTCACCCCCAGCGCGCTGCGGCGCGCGGCGCGCGTCACCGCTCGATGAACGCCTGCGCCACGAGCGCCTGCAGGATGCCTGGCAGCTGCGCGCGCGACGGCAGCACCTGCATCATCCACACGACGGTGAGCCCGTTGTCCGGGTCCACGTAGTAGTTGGGACCGTAGGCGCCGCCCCAGCCGTAGCTGCCGATCGAGCGATAGCCGTCGAGCCGCTGCACAACTTCGAAGCCGAGGCCGAATCCGCCGGTGCCGTCGCGACGGTAGAGGCCGCCCACCAAGTTGGTGTGCATGAGCGCGACCGAGCGCGGGCTCAGCAGCCGCTTGCCGTTCGCGACCCCGTCGTTGCGGATCATCTCGAGGAAGCGCGCGTAGTCGGCGGCCGTGCTCACGAGGCCCGCGCCGCCGGCCATGTCGCGGCGCGGCCCGTCCACGTAGTGTCCCTGCCCGCGCGCGCCGTCGGGGGCGCGCACCACCTTGCCGTCGTCGCCCGACATGTACACGGCCGCCAGTCGCGCCCGCTCGGCCGTGTCCACCCAGAACTTCGTGTCCTTCATCCCCAGCGGCCCCGTGATCCGCTCGCGGAAGAACTCGTCGAGGCGCTGGCCGCTCACCCTCTCGACCACGCAGCCGAGGATGTCGGTGTTGTAGCCGTACACCCACTGCTCGCCCGGCTGCGCGACGGCGGGGAGCGTGCCGACGGTGGACATCGTGTAGCACACGTCCTCGTCGCGATCGGCCAGGTACCAGCCGCCGTAGCCCGCCACGGGCCCGAGTCCCTTGGCGGCATAGAGCGACGCGACGAGCGAGTCGGAGCCGTACGAGTAGCCGGACGTGTGCGTGAGCAGGTCGCGGATGGTGATCTGCCGCTGCGCCGGGACGATCGCGCGTCCGCTGTCCGTCTTCACCGCGACGGTGGTCTTGGCGAAGTTCGGGATGATGCGGCCGACCGGCGTGCCGAGGCCGATCTTGCCCTCCTCGATGAGCATGAGGATGGCGGCGCTCGTGAGCGCCTTGGTCTGCGATGCGATGCGGAAGAGGGCGCCCGCGGACATGCGGCGGTTCGCTTCCTTGTCGGCCCACCCCACGGCGCGCAGGTAGGCGGGCTGGCCGTCGCGCAGGACGAGCAGCACGCCGCCCGGGATGTCGCCGGCGGTGACGGCGCGCTCGAGCGCGGAGTCGATGCGGACGAGTCGCTCGCGCGGCACGAGGGCGCGCCGTTGCGCAGCGAGACTCGCGGGCAGCATTCCGGCGAGCACAAGGATGGCGCCGGCACGACGCGCCATCGTCCGAGTGCGGTCGCTCCACGAGCCGGTTGTGCCACGCATTACAGCTCCCTCCGCTTGAAGAGTCCGACCGCATGGTCCACGGCACGCGCCGTAAGCGCCATGTAGGTGATGCTCGGGTTCTGGCACGCCGAGCTCGTCATGCACGCGCCGTCGGTCACGAACAGGTTCGGGACTTCGTGCGCCTGGTTCCAGCCGTTGAGCACCGACGTCTTCGGGTCGCGGCCCATGCGCGCGGTGCCCATTTCATGGATGCAGAGCCCCATCGGGGTCGGCGTGTCCTCGGTGCGGATGTCCTTCGCGCCTGCGGCCTCGAGCATCTCGGCCGCGCAGGACGACGCGTCCTTGACGAGCTTCACGTCGTTGTCGCCCCACCGGGCGTCGATGCGCATGGCGGGGATCCCCCACTTGTCCTTGACCTCGGGGTCGAGGGTGATCCGGTTGTCGTGGTTGGGGAGGCACTCGCCCCAGCCGCCGAGCCCGAAGCGCCACGGGCCCCAGGCGCGGAGCGCCTGCTTGTAGTCGGCGCCAAAGCCCGCGATCTCGTCGGCGTTCACGTGGCCGCGCGAGGCGCCCCCCTGCATGCCGTAGCCGCGGATGAAATCGGGATGCGCGCTGGTCACGTTGCGGAAGCGCGGCACGTAGATGCCGTTGGGGCGGCTGCCGAACGGCGCGCAGTCGGTCCACCGGTCCTCGAAGGTGCCGCTCGCGCGGCCGCCCATGGTGTGGTCCATGAGGTTGCAGCCGAGCTCGCCCGAGCCGTTGGCGATGCCGGTGGGCCAGTCGGCGCTGGTGGAGTTGAGCATGAGCCGCGCCGACTCGAGGGCGGAGGCGCAGAGGAAGACCACCTTCGCCTCGAACTCGGTCGCCTGCATCGTCTTCGCGTCGATCACGCGCACGCCGCGCACGCGCCGGCGCTTGGCGTCCCACAGCACCGACTCGACCACCGAGTCGGGGCGCAGGGCGAGGCGGCCCGTCTTCCGCGCCGCCGGCAGCGTGACGTTGAGCGACGAGAAGTACGAGCGCGTGATGCAGCCGCGCTCGCAGGGGCCGCAGTAGTGGCAGGGCGCGCGGCCGTTGTGTGGCCGGGTGAGGATCGCGGCGCGCCCGATCGTGAGCGTGCGTTCGCCCGGCCACTTGGCCGTGATCACGCTCCGCATGTGCTCCTCGGGGGGCATCATCGGCATCGGCGGCAGGAACTCGCCGTCGGGGAGCTGCGCGAGCCCCTCTTTGGCCCCCGTGACGCCGATGTACCGCTCGACGTACGCGTACCACGGCGCGATGTCGGCGTAGCGGATGGGCCAGTCCACGCCGTGGCCATCCTTGAGGTTCGCCTCGAAGTCGAGGTCGCTCCAGCGGTAGACCTGGCGCCCCCACATGATCGAGCGGCCGCCGACGTGCCGGCCGCGGATGAAGGTGAAGTCGGTGCCGGCCGCCTTGGTGTACGGATTCTCGTGGTCGTTGACGAAGAACTTCGACCCCATCTCGTCGCAGGCGTAGCACTCCTTCTGCACCGGCTGCTCGGCGGCGAGCTTCTTCCGGTCGCCGCGGCCGCGGAAGTGCTGCTCCCAGACCGGAACGTGCTCGTTATAGTCGCGTTCTGGTACCATATCGCGCCCGGCCTCGAGCACGAGGGTGCGGAGCCCCTTCTCGGTCAACTCCTTGGCCGCCCAGCCGCCGGTGATCCCGGAGCCGACGACGATCGCGTCGTATGTGGTGGCCATCGTCAGCGGCCCTCCACCGGCATGCACGGCGTGTAGATGCCGGGAATGAGCACGTTCTTCCGTTCCCTGGTCCAGCCGACCTCCGACGTGTAGTAGCCGGCCACCGTCAGCTGTCGCACGTGATGCCAGAAGAGGCCGCGATGATCGCGCGGGCGCGGCCCGGTGCGTCCCGCCTTCTGCCAGTCGGCGTTGGCGGCGCGGAGCGCGGTCAGCTCGTCGTCCATCGCGCGGCAGATCGCGACGCGGTCGGCGAGCGGCAGCCGCACGAACGCCGCGCCCCCCCGCGCGGCCGCGCGCGCCTCGACGTCGGCCATCCCGTTCATGAAGAGCGTGCGGTCGTTCTCCGTCGCCCACTCGGCCAGGATCACGTCGATGAACTCCACCACGCGCGCCTGCCGGGCGCCGGGGGTGGCGGTGGCGGGGATGACCAGCTCGGTGAGTTCGTCCACGAGCGCCTGCTGCGGCGGCGTCAGCAGCTGGAAGGCGTAGGGCGACGCGGGGCGCGCGCGCCGGGTCCCCATGTGGTGCCGCAGGCCGGCCACCAGGTCGCCCGCGTCCCAGTCGAAGAAGCGGGGGGCCACCGCGGTGGCGGCCAGGAGCCGGAGCGCGTCGCGTCGTTCCATGAGGGAATCCCGGTCAGGGAGGCCCCGCGGCAATGGACAACAGCCGCGCCAACCCCCACAATCGAGGCGAAGATGGGCTCCCGCACCGGGAGCCGCCAGAGTGCACGCACCCGGAAGCGAGGCGACACGTGTTCGAGGACGCGGAACTGGGGCACAAGGTGGACCGCGCGACCTTCGCCAAGCGGCAGGTCGCCCTGCGCGAGGCGCTGCTGGCCGCGCAGGTGGAGCTGGGCACGCGCAAGGACCTCGCGGTCGCGGTGCTCATCAACGGCGTCGAGGCCGGCGGCAAGAGCGAGTCGGTGGCGGCCCTCACGACCTGGCTCGACGCGCGCTTCGTCGAGGTGAACGCGTACGACGCGCCCACCGACGAGGAGCGCGAGCACGCGCCGATGTGGCGCTACTGGCGCATCCTGCCTCCCAAGGGGCGGATCGCGATCTTCTTCGGCAACTGGTACACGCAGCCGATCGTCGAGCGCGTGATGGGCAAGGGGAAGGGGCGCGACGCCGCGTTCGAGCGCAGCCTCGAGGAGATCACCCGCTTCGAGCGGATGCTCGCCGCCGAGAACGTGCTGCTCGTGAAGGCGTGGTTCCACCTCGCCAAGAAGACGCAGGCCAAGCGGCTGCGCGCGCTCGAGAAGGATCCCGACACCGTCTGGCGCGTCACCAAGGACGACTGGAAGCGGTTCAAGCACTACGACGAGTTCCGCGCCATCTCCGAGCGCGCGATCCGCCGCACGAGCCAGGCCGAGGCGCCGTGGACGATCGTGGACGGCTCGGACGAGGAGTACCGCACGCTCGTGCTCGGCGAGACGCTGCTGTCGGCGATGCGCGCGCGCCTCGACCGGCCCACCGACCGCCGCGCGGCCAAGCCCGCGACGCGCGCGCCCAAGGTGGACGAGAAGACGATCCTCACGCAGCTCGACCTGACGCAGACGATCACCGACGCCAAGTACGAGCGCCGGCTGGCCAAGGCGCAGGCGTCGCTCGCGCGGCTCACGCGGCATCCGCGCTTCCGCGAGCGGTCGCTGGTGGTGGTGTTCGAGGGCAACGACGCCGCGGGCAAGGGGGGCACGATCCGGCGCGTCACGACCGCGGTGGACCTGCGCCTGCTGCGCGTCGTGCCGATCGCCGCGCCGTCGGACGAGGAGCGTGCGCGCCCCTACCTGTGGCGCTTCTGGCGGCAGCTGCCGCGGCACGGCCGCATGACGATCTTCGACCGCTCGTGGTACGGGCGCGTGCTGGTCGAGCGCGTCGAGGGGTTCGCGGCCGAGGCCGACTGGCGCCGCGCCTACGGCGAGATCAACGACTTCGAGCAGGAACTCACGCGCCACGGCGCGATCGTCGTCAAGTTCTGGCTCGCGATCAGCAAGGAGGAGCAGCTCAAGCGCTTCAAGGAGCGCGAGAAGGTGGCGTTCAAGCAGTTCAAGATCACCGACGAGGACTGGCGCAACCGCAAGAAGTGGGAGGACTACGCCGCCGCGGTGTGCGACATGGTGGAGCGCACCTCGACCGCGATCGCGCCGTGGGTGCTCGTCGAGGCGAACGACAAGAAGTTCGCGCGGGTCAAGGTGCTCGAGACGCTGGCGGAGCGGCTCAAGGCGGAGCTGGGGCACGAGTAGAACGACGCGGGGCGACGCCTGCGCGTCGCCCCGCGTCGAGCTTCGGTTACGCCCTGCCGGGAGCCACCGTTCACACGTCGCAGCGCGTCACGGCCTCTTGCAGCGACGTGAGCGGGTCGCGCGTCGGCACGAACTCGTGCGCGACGTAGCCCTGGTAGCCCGTGCCGGCGATCGCCTCCATCACCGCGCGCCAGTTGAGCTCCTGCGTCTCGTCGAGCTCGTGGCGCCCCGGCACGCCGCCCGTGTGGAAGTGGCCCAGGTACGGCGCGTTGTCGCGGATCGTGCGGATCACGTCGCCTTCCATGATCTGCATGTGGTAGATGTCATAGAGCAGCTTGACCCGCGGCGAGCCCACCCCCTTCATGACTTCCACGCCGAACCAGGTGTGGTCGCCGTGGTAGTCCTTGTGGTCCACCCTGGAGTTGAGCAGCTCGACGCACACCGTGACTCCCGTCTCCTCGGCGAGCGGCGCGATGCGCCTGAGTCCGGCGATGCTGTTGGCGATCGCCTCGCGGTCGGAGCGCCCGTCGCGGTTGCCGAACATCGCGATGACGTTGGGCACTCCCTTGGCCCTGGCCACAGGGAGCGTCGCCTCGAGCTCCTTGAGGAGCATCGCGTGGTTGGCCGCGTTGGTGAACCCGGTGCGCAGGAAGTCGTTGCGCTCCGTGGGGTAGCCCATCGAGCAGACGAGTCCCTCGCGGTTCACCACGTCCCAGTCCGCGGGCTGCAGCAGGTCGATGGCCGCGAGCCCCATCGCCTTGCCGGCGCGGCACAGCTCGGGGAGGGGAATCGCGTCGTAGCACCAGCGCGACGCCGACTGCTTGAGGCGGCCGCGGGTGGCGGCGGGCGCGCCACGGTCGGCCCCCGATGCGGCCCCCGGCGCGGCTCCCGCCGTGGTCATCGCCACGTCGGCGTCGGTGCCTGGCGGTCGCGCGTCGCGCGCATTGGCGTGCCGCCCGAGCGCGGCCTGCGCCGCCACGGCCGCGCTCGCACCGAGGAAGTCCCGTCGTGAGGTGGCCATGCGCGGTTCAGAAGGTGAGTGCCTTGAGGTAGGCCGCGCTCGCGCGGATCGAGGCGAGGGGGTCGGCCGGTTCGTCGTGCTCGACATAACAGTGCTCGATGCCGGCCTCATGGCGGTGCTGGAAGATCGCCGTCCAGTCGATCACGCCGCGGCCCACGTCGAGCATCTGGTGCGCCGGCGGGCCGCCCGAGTCCTTGAGGTGCACCTGCGTGAACCGCTTCGGGTAGCGGGCGAAGAAGTCGAGCGGATCGGCGCCGGCGCGCGTGGCCCAGTAGAGGTCCATCTGGAACGACACGTCGGTGCCGGCCGTCGCGGACAGCATCACGTCGAGGCCGGTCGTGCCGCCCACGGGGGCGAGCTCCATGTCGTGGTTGTGGAACCCGACGCGCACGCCGGCGGGCTTCGCGACCTCGGACGCGCGCACGAGCGCGTCGGCCACGCGCGCGTAGGCGTCCACCGACGCGCGATCCTCGGCGGGGAGCCACGCGACCACCACGTACCGGTGCCCGATCGCGACGGCCGTCTCGATGACCTTGAGGAAACCGGGGCCGCGGATGTCTGCCAGGTCGACGTGCACCGACGGCGCCACGAGTCCGTTCGCCTTGAGTGACGAGACGAGCTGCGCCGGCGTGCGGTCGAAGTATCCCGCGAACTCGACTTCGCCATAGCCGGCCTCCGCCACCTGCGCGAGCGTGCGCTCCACGGATTGCGCCATGAGCGTGCGTACGGTGTACAGCTCGAGGCCGAATGTCGCGAGCCGGTCGCGCGCACCATCGCGCGCGCGCAGGTCCGGCTGGACCACGCCGTCGTCCAGGCGCGCCCCCGGTGGCCAGGCCACGATCCGGTTGGCGCCCGGCAAGAGTGCGGCGGCGCCGAGCGAGGTGCCGGCGGCGCGGAGGAAGTCGCGTCGGTTGGTCGTCATGCCGGATGATGGGTGCGGCGGTCCGTGCCGTAAAGTGGGCGCAGGCGCTGCGCGTGCGCTGGTTCGATCGAACAGACGGGCCGCGTCACGATCCGAACAGTTCGATCAACCGCTCGATCGGCCCGCGCGCGGACGAGTCGTCGGCGCGGAACGCGCCGATGCTGGAGTGCGAGGCGTCGGCCTTCATGGTGGCGATCGCCTTCATCTGCTCG
>JACQES010000120.1 GCA_016200495.1 Gemmatimonadota bacterium | reverse complement strand
GAAGAAGCCGAACTCGGCCCTCCGCAAGGTCTGCCGCGGTCGCCTCACCAACGGAATGGAAGTGACGAGCTACATCCCGGGCGAGGGGCACAATCTCCAGGAGCACTCGGTCGTCCTCATCCGCGGTGGCCGCGTGAAGGACCTGCCGGGCGTGCGCTATCACATCGTGCGAGGCTCGCTCGACGCCTCGGGCGTCAACGGTCGCAACCAGAGCCGGTCGAAGTACGGCACGAAGAAGCCGAAGGCCGGCGCCGCAGGAGGTAAGAAGTGAGCCGCCGCAAGAAGGCCGTGAAGCGCGTCGTCCTCCCGGATGCCCGCTACGACAGCCAGACCGTCAGCAAGTTCGTCAACGTGATGATGCTCGCCGGCAAGAAGGCCACCGCCGAGCGCATCTTCTACGGCGCCATGGACCTGGTCGAGGCTCGCACCTCCCAGCCCGGCGTCACCGTCTTCAAGCAGGCGCTCACCAATCTCAAGCCGGTCGTCGAGGTGAAGTCGCGTCGCGTCGGCGGCGCCACCTATCAGGTGCCCGTCGAGGTCCGCCCCGATCGGCGCACGGCGCTCGCGATGCGCTGGCTCATCAGCTTCTCGCGCGACCGCAACGAGAAGTCGATGGCCGAGAAGCTCGCGGCCGAAGTGATCGCCGCCTCCAAGGGCGAGGGCAACGCGGTGAAGAAGAAGGAAGACACGCACCGCATGGCCGAGGCCAACAAGGCGTTCGCGCACTACCGCTGGTAGCGCACATCGACGACGTGATGCACGCCCCGCTCGCCTCCGCGAGCGGGGCGTGCGCCGTTTCCGGGTGCGCTCCGCCTTGTTCGCCGCGTGGAGCCCGGCGAGATTCCACGGGTAGGACCGTTCGTGGCACGGGGGTTGCTCCTCCTCGAGCCCGTCTCCGGCACCCTCACGCATGACCGCCACGGCCCTCCCGGCCTCCCTCACCAGCGACCAGACCGCCCCTCGACCCTCGTGGCTGCCGCTCGCGGTGGCCGGGGTCGCCTTCGCGTTCCTGTTCGCGCGGCCGGCCGCGTGGCTTGCCACCGACTGGTGGAGCAACCCCGAGGCCGGGCACGGCCTGCTGCTGGCACCGCTCGCGATCTACCTCGCGTGGAAGGACGGCATTCGCGAGGACGCGACGCCCAACCTGCGCCTCGGGATCACGATGCTCGTCATCGCGGTCGTCGTCCGCTACGCGTCGGGACTCGCCGCCGAGCAGTTCACGCTCAAGGGCTCCATGCTGCTCGCGGGCGCCGGGCTCGTGGTCTCGCAGTGGGGCGGGCGCCAGCTGCTCCGATGGTGGCTCCCGGCGACGCTGCTCGCGCTGGCGGTGCCGATCCCCGACATGATCCTCAACACGGTCGCCCTGCCGTTGCAGTTCAAGGCTTCCGCGATCGGGGCGGCGCTCCTGCGCTGGCGCGAGATCCCGGTGCTCCTCGCCGGCAACGTCATTCGCGTGCCGGGCCACGACCTGTTCGTCGCCGAGGCCTGCAGCGGCCTCCGCTCGCTCACGGCGCTCATCTCGATCGCGGTCCTCGCGGGCGGCCTCGGCCTCCGCTTTCCCGTCACGCGCGTGGCCCTCGTCGCGATCGCGATTCCGGTCGCCGTGCTCATCAACGGCGTGCGGATCTTCCTCACGGGTTTCCTCGTGCTGTTCGTCGGCCCCGAAGTCGCCGATGGCTTCATGCACACGACCGAGGGATGGGCGATGTTCGTGATCTCGCTGACGATCCTCGGCGCGATCTCGTGGGTGTTCGCGCTCGTGGAGGATCGCATCCGGCCGCAGCCACGCCCGGCGGGCGACGATGCGGACGTGGACGACGGGGACGACGCGACGGCGGGCGACGGCGCGGTGATGCCCGCATGAGCGCCTGGATGCGCTGGGCGCCCGCGGGCGTCCTCGTGGCGGGCTGCCTCCTCGTCGCCGGGCAGCGCGAGCAGGTGGCCGCGCCGCTCGCCGCACCGCTCGCCTCGGTGCCGAGCGACTTCCAGGGGCTGACCGCCAAGGACGTCACCATCGACGCCGACCAGCAGAAGGTGGCGGGAATGTCGAGTTACCTGATGCGCGTGTTCAAGCGCGACTCGCTCGACGTCATGTCCCTCTACGTCGGCTACTACGACTACCAGCGGCAGGGCAAGTCGATCCACTCGCCGAAGAACTGCCTCCCGGGCGCCGGGTGGGAGCCGATGTCGCACACGGTGGTGCCGGTGACGATCGATGGCACGGCGCACCCGGTGAACCGGTACCTGCTGGGCAAGGGGCAGGCCCGCGCCCTGGTCTACTACTGGTACGAGGGCCGCGGCCGCGTGGCGGCCGACGAGTACAAGGTGAAGTGGGAGTTGCTCCGGGACGCGGCGCTGACGGGCCGGACCGAGGAGGCGCTGGTGCGCCTCGTGATTCCGCTGGCTCCGGACGTGAAGGCGACGCAACCGGCGGCCGAGCGGCTGCGGAAGCTGCTGCCGTCGGTGGCGCAGGCGGACAGCCTCGCGCTGGCGGCGGCGATGCGTTACATCCCAGCGGTCATGCGCGCGCTGCCGAAGCCGGCGGCGACGTGACGCGAATCGTGCGACCACTGCGGGCGAGCGTTCGCCTGCTTCCGAAGCTGACCAGCCGATGATCACGATCGAGAAGCTGTATGAAGGCCGCGCGGGCCGTGCCCTCGCCTGGGCGCTGTACACGGTCTGCGGGCTCTTCCTGCTCTCGCCCGGGCTCGACCTGGCGGCGGCGATCTTCCCCCCGCATCCGGGCAACATCCAGTGGCGATTCGGGGTGATGGTCAGCCTCGCGCCGACGATCATGACGGGCGTCATCTCGCTGGCGATGTTTGCCGTGCTGGGGGTGCTGTTCGGGCACCGCGGGGTGCTGCGGTCGGTGGGCGCGGTGGCGCTGCTGCTGGCGATCGCCTACGTGGCGTCGATGGCGATCTTCGCGCTGGACCTGCTCCAGCTGCGCAAGGCGGTGCCGGGGGAGCGGCAGCTGGCGTTCTGGATCATGTCGCTCAAGTGCCTGGCGCAGATCCTGACGGGATCGTTCGTGCTGCTGTTGCTCGGGCTCGGGTGCCTGCGGCTGACCCGGTCACGCGGGACGAGCTCGGTGGAGGGGAGCGGCAGCCGGAAGGGTCCGGTGGTGCTGGGCTCGCGCCCGTCTCAGGACAACGCGGTGGTGGGGACGCGGACGCCGGCGGATAGCCCCTTGGTGGGGGGCGCCCCCCGCACCTGAGTGGGATCCGGCGGTTGGCGCCGGCGAGCGGGGTTGAGTGCTGCACCCCTCTGTTGCATCGGCGCAACTTTGCGCAGGATCACGATGGGTGCTGAAGTCTGGCGCAGTTGTGCAACTCTCTGCTGTCAAAGGCTTTAAGGGTGCTCTCGGAGCGGTGATCCCCTCGGTTGGGAACGGGTACGGTTCCTGCCATAAGAGGGCTCGGGAAGCAAGGCAGGCGATGATCGCCGGCCCGCTGCTGAACCCGACGCACACCGAACGAGGAGATTGGAGATGCGCCTTGGAGTGATCACGCGGGTCGGAATTGCTGCCGTGGCAGCGGTGCTGACCGTACAGTCTGCGAATGCGCAGGCTTGGTACGCCGCCGCGACGCCGGCGAATGGTGGGGCTGGCTTTTGGAACAACACGTCGGCGGACAATTCGACGCGGTCGGATGTCTGCAACATCGGCGCCGTGCTGATGGGCTTCGCGCAGAACGCGAACTGCAACGGCGAGGTCCCGACGGGCCTCCTGCCGCTCAGCTCGACGCAGCAGCTGACGGGCAGCGGCGTCCGCGGCGCCTTCCTGGGCGGCGCGACGCAGAACACCACGACCAGCTTCCTGATGGACCGTGGTGAGTACCGCTTCGACGTGTACGGCCGCATCGCGGGCGCCGCGCTGAAGTCGGGCGGCGTGCAGCCGCGCTTCGGCTACTTCACGTTCAACACGCTTGGCCAGCGGATCCTGACCGAGATCACGGCGACGGCCGGGAACAGCGTCACGTTCACCACGACCTCCTCGTTCGGCTTCTGGATCGGGATGACCTCGCCGACGGCTCCCGCCGGCAACGTCAACCTGTACTTCTCCGACATGGCGAAGTGCCAGGTGAACTCGGTGACCCTCACGGGTTGCTCGGCTTCGGCCGCGACGCAGCAGTTCGCCCTCTGGACGGCCACGACGGCCGGCCCGTCGGTGAGCGGTGGTGTGGTGAATGCCCAGCCGCTTGATCGCTTCTGGCTCGGCATGGAAGACCAGGCCTCGAGCCCGGGCAATGCCGCGGACTACGATTACCAGGACGTGGTCGCCTCCTTCACGCAGCTCCCCGAGCCGGCTTCGTTCGCGCTGTTCGGCACGGGCCTCGTGGGTGTGCTCGCGGTGGGCCGTCGCCGCCGCAAGTAAGCGCGCTTCGTTCGGTGTAAGCGTCGTCGGGCCGCCCTCCTCGGCGGATCCCGGCCAGCAGCCCCGGTCCGATCACTCGGACCGGGGCTGACGCTTGTCCGGGCGCCTGATGGTCGCGTCCCGGGCGGGGAGTGTGCCACCGCGCCAGACGGACGCGTCACGCCCCCCAGCGGCGGGAATAATGAAGCGAACGGGGTGATTCGGGCACTGACGAGCCGGGATTCGGGGCAGGGGCCGCCGGACCCGGTGCGGGCGCTGGCATGGACGCGAGTCGATGCCCTGGGGTGCCGACAGGAGCCCCGGAACGGAAGCCGGTGTGTGCGCGGGGGCGGTCCCTGACGAAGCGCAGGTTCTGGTGGCGAAATGGGCGGCCAAATGGATGCCGGCGTCATCGCCGCAACGCCCTCCGTGGCGGGTACGTGAGTGACCTCCCCCGTCTCGACTGAAGTTCTGTCGGGGAGTTGACTTAGCGCGTCGCAGGTCGCTACGTTACCCTGCTCTCCCGGAATGCCCGTTGGTGTGCCCGTCGCGGCAGCCAGCGCGCGTTTCAAGGGGAGAGACAACTCAACGCCGGAGCACGACCCGGCGCGCCTCGAGTCCCCACCTGCGCAGCAGTGGCAGGTGCACCCGGCGGCAGCGGATGGATACCGGCCCTTCGCGGGGCGACACGGTCCAGCCGCCTTTTTGTTGGCGTTTTTCCCTCTTGAGACTTCGCTGCGCGCTTCGGCGCGCTGCTCACGCAACGAGTCGCGATCATGGCCCGCACGACCCCGCTCGAGCACTACCGGAACATCGGCATCATGGCCCACATCGATGCCGGGAAGACGACCACGACCGAGCGCGTCCTCTACTATACGGGGAAGTCGCACAAGATCGGCGAGGTCCACGATGGCGCGGCCACGATGGACTGGATGGAGCAGGAACAGGAGCGCGGCATCACGATCACGTCGGCCGCGACGACCTGCTTCTGGCAGCGCCACGGGCAGAGCGACAAGACGGGCGCGGGGCCGGAGTACCGGATCAACATCATCGACACGCCGGGGCACGTGGACTTCACGGTCGAGGTGGAGCGCTCGCTCCGCGTGCTCGACGGTGCGGTGACGCTGCTCGACTCGGTGGCTGGCGTGGAGCCGCAGACCGAGACGGTGTGGCGCCAGGCGGACCGGTACCGCGTGCCGCGGCTCATCTTCGCGAACAAGATGGATCGCGTCGGCGCGAACTTCGATCGCTGCATGACGATGATCCGCGATCGCCTGAGCAAGAAGTCGTTCCCGATCCAGCTGCCCGTCGGCTCGGGCGAGCTCTTCACCGGGCACATCGACGTCATCGAGCGCAAGCAGTACATCTTCGACGAGGAGACCCTCGGGAAGACGTTCACGGTGACGGACGTGCCGGCGGAGTACCGCGAGGCCTGCGAGGCCGCGCGCCACGCCGTGATCGACGCCGCGGTGGAGCACGACGAGACGCTGATCGAGAAGTACCTGGGCGGCGAGGAGCTCACGATCGAGGAGATCCGCCACGCGATCCGCACGGCGACGATCGGGATGCACATCGTGCCGGTGCTCTGCGGCGCCTCGTTCAAGAACAAGGGCGTGCAGGCGTTGCTCGACGCGGTGATCGACTACCTGCCGGCGCCGACGGACGTGCCCGCGATCCAGGGGCACCTGCCGCACCACGACGAGACGTTCGAGGAGCGGATCGTGAAGGACGAGGCGCCGTTCGCGGCGCTGGCGTTCAAGATCGCGACCGACCCGTTCGTCGGAAAGCTGACGTTCTTCCGCGTGTACTCGGGCGTGCTCAAGGCGGGCTCGTACGTCTACAACAGCACCAAGGACAAGCGCGAGCGCGTGGGGCACCTGCTCCAGATGCACGCGAACAAGCGCGAGGAGATCGAGGAAGTGCGCGCCGGGGACATCGGCGCCGCCATCGGCCTCAAGGACACGCGCACGGGTGACACGATGTGCGACGAGGAGAGCCCGATCATCCTCGAGGCGATGAAGTTCCCGGCCCCCGTCATCGACGTCGCGATCGAGCCGAAGACCAAGGCCGACCAGGACAAGCTGGGCATCGCGCTCCAGAAGCTGGCCGAGGAAGACCCGACGTTCCGCGTGCACTCGGACGCCGAGACCGGGCAGACGATCATCTCGGGGATGGGTGAGCTCCACCTGGAGATCATCGTGGACCGCATGATGCGCGAGTTCAAGGTCGACGCGAACGTGGGCCGCCCGCAGGTGGCCTACCGCGAGACGATCAAGAAGCGCGTGGAGAAGGTCGAGGGGAAGTTCATCCGCCAGTCGGGCGGCAAGGGCCAGTACGGCCACGTGGTGATCAACGTCGAGCCCTCGGGCGCCGGGCACGGGTTCGTGTTCGAGGACAAGATCACGGGCGGCGTGATTCCCCGCGAGTACATCGGCCCCGTCGAGGCCGGCATCAAGGAAGCGCTCGAGAACGGCATCATCGCGGGCTACCCGATGGTGGACGTGAAGGTCGAGCTGATCTACGGCTCGTACCACGACGTCGACTCGTCGGAAATGGCGTTCAAGATCGCGGGCTCGATGGCGGTGAAGGAGGCGGTGAAAGGCGCCGCGCCGGTCATCCTCGAGCCGATGATGAACGTCGAGGTGGTGTGCCCGGACGCCTACATGGGCGACATCCTGGGCGACCTGTCCTCGCGCCGCGGGAAGATCGGCTGGATGACGCAGCGCGGCGAGGCGCAGGTGATCGAGTGCACCGTGCCGCTGTCGGAGATGTTCGGGTACTCGACGAAGCTGCGCTCGATGTCGCAGGGTCGCGCCGTGTACTCGATGGAGTTCAGCCACTACGAAGAAGTGCCGAAGGCGAAGGCCGAAGAGATCATCAGCAAGGTGAAGGCGTAAGCCTTCCTCCTTTTCCAACACGACACGCACATCCCCAGGGATACCAGCCATGGCGAAGGCGAAGTTCGAGCGGACGAAGCCGCATGTGAACGTGGGCACGATCGGGCACGTGGACCACGGGAAGACGACGACGACGGCGGCGCTGACGAAGGTGTCGGCGGACCTGGGGTTCGGCACGAAGTACGTGGCGTATGACCAGGTGGCGAAGGCGTCGGAGAGCCAGGGGCGGCGCGACCCGACGAAGATCCTGACGATCGCGACGAGCCACGTGGAGTACGAGACGGCGAACCGGCACTATGCGCACGTCGACTGCCCGGGGCACGCGGACTACGTGAAGAACATGATCACGGGCGCGGCGCAGATGGACGGGGCGATCCTGGTGGTGTCGGCGGTGGACGGGCCGATGCCGCAGACGCGCGAGCACATCCTGCTGGCGCGGCAGGTGAACGTGCCGCGGATCGTGGTCTTCCTGAACAAGTGCGACCTGGTGGAGGACGCGGAGCTGCTCGACCTGGTCGAGCTGGAGGTCCGCGAGCTCCTGAGCAAGTACAACTACGACGGCGACAACGCGCCGGTGATCCGCGGGGCGGCGATCAAGGCGATCGAGGGCGACCCGACGTGGGTGGCGAAGATCAAGGAGCTGTACGACGCGCTGGACACGTACATCCCGGAGCCGGTGCGGGACGTGGACAAGCCGTTCCTGATGCCGGTCGAGGACGTGTTCTCGATCACGGGGCGCGGGACGGTGGCGACGGGCCGCATCGAGCGCGGGAAGATCAAGGTGGGGGAGGAAGTGGCGCTGGTGGGGTTCGGGTCGGACAAGAAGACGGTGGTGACGGGCGTCGAGATGTTCCGCAAGCTGCTGGACGACGGGCAGGCGGGGGACAACGTGGGCCTGTTGCTGCGCGGCGTGGACAAGAAGGACATCGAGCGCGGGATGGTGCTGGCGAAGCCGGGGACGATCCCGCCGCACACGAAGTGCGAGGCGGAGGTGTACGTGCTGACGAAGGACGAGGGCGGGCGCCACACGCCGTTCTTCAAGGGGTACCGGCCGCAGTTCTACTTCCGGACGACGGACGTGACGGGGTCGATCGAGTTGCCGGCGGGGACGGAGATGGTGATGCCGGGGGACAACATCCAGATGACGATCGAGCTGATCACGCCGATCGCGATGGAGGAGCAGCTGCGCTTCGCGATCCGCGAGGGCGGCCGCACCGTCGGCGCCGGCGTCGTCACCAAGATCCTCGCGTAACCGCTTCCACTTCCAGGATACTTCCCATGGCAGGTCGCATTCGCATCCGGCTCAAGGCGTTCGACCACGCGGTCATTGACCAGGCGTCGGCGGACATCGTGCGCACGGCGGAGAAGACGGGCGCGCAGGTGAGCGGGCCGATCCCGCTCCCGACGAAGACGCAGCGCTGGACGGTCCTCCGGTCGCCGCACGTGGACAAGAAGAGCCGCGAACAGTTCGAGCTCAAGACGCACAAGCGCGTGATCGACATCCTCGATTCGCGTGCGCAGACGGTGGACGCGCTGACGAAGCTCGACCTGCCGGCGGGCGTGGACGTCGAAATCAAGGTGGAGTAGCTGACCATGATCGGCATCATCGGCAGGAAGCTGGGCATGACCCAGCTGTTCAACGAGGCGGGGCAGCAGATTCCCGTGACCGTCGTGGAAGCGACGCCGAACACCGTCACGAAGGTGACGACGGCGGGCTTCCAGGCGATCGAGCTCGGCATGGGCGCGCAGCGCGTGGCCCGGCCGTCGAAGGGGAAGGAGCGCACGCCGCGCGGCCGCCGCGCGAGCCAGGCGGAAATCGGGCACGCGAAGAAGGCGGGGCTCGACGCGCCGCCGGCCGTGCTGCGTTCGGTCCGCCTCGACGATGCGCCGGGGAAGGACCCGGAAGTGCCGTCGTTCACGCTCGGCCAGAAGGTGACCGTCGAGATCTTCGCCCCGGGCGACCAGATCAAGGTGACGGGCACGAGCAAAGGCCGAGGCTTCCAGGGCATCGTCAAGCGCCACAAGGCGGGCGGCGGACCAAACACGCACGGCAACACGAAGCACCGGCGCCCGGGCTCGATCGGCCCTGGCACGGACCCGTCGCGCGTCATCAAGGGGAAGCGGATGCCCGGCCACTACGGCGCGGCGCAGCACACCCAGACGCACCTCCGCGTGGAGAAGATCGACGCGGCGCGCAACCTGATCTACATCCGCGGTTCCGTGGCCGGTCCCAAGTCGGGGATCGTGCTCATCCGCAAGCAGGGCTGACCCGATGAGCGAGACGACTTTCGAGGCGAAGGCCTTCACGGCGCAGGGGACGGCGCGCGACGCGGTCGCGCTGCCGCCGGCGACGTTCGACGGCACGGTGAACATGCCGGTCATGCACCGCGCGGTGACGGCCTTCCTGGCCAACCAGCGCCAGGGCACGGCCGCGACGAAGACGCGCCGGTACGTGACGGGCGGCAACCAGAAGCCGTGGAAGCAGAAGGGGACCGGCCGGGCCCGCCAGGGCTCGACGCGCGCCCCGCACTGGGTGGGCGGCGGCACGGTGTTCGGGCCGCAGCCGCGCGACTATGACCTCGGCCTGCCGCGGCAGATGCGCCAGCTGGCGCGCCGCAGCGCCTTCAACGTGCGCGCCCGCGAGGGGAACGTGCACGTGATCGACAGCTTCGGCTGGGACGCGCCGCGCACGGCCAACATGGTCGCGCTGCTCGCGCGGCTTGGCGTCGAGGGGAAGAAGGCGCTGGTGCTGACCGACGGCGTCAAGACCAACGTCTACCTCTCGGGCCGCAACCTGCCGAAGGTGCTGGTGATGCCGTTCGCCGACGCGAGCACGTACCACGTGTTGTGGTCGGACGTGGTGCTGGTCGAGGCGGGCGCGCTGGGGCACACGCTGGCGCCGGTGGCCGAGACGGCCGCGACGCCGGTGAAGGCGAAGAAGGCGGCGCCCAAGGCGAAGGACGCGAAGCTGGTGAAGGCCGAGGCCAAGCGCGAGCGCAAGGCGGCGGCCGAGAAGCCGGCGGCGCGCAAGGCGGCGGCGGCGAAGGCGGACGTCAAGCCCGCGGCCAAGAAGACGGCGGCGAAGAAGGCCGCCCCGAAGAAGAAGGAGAAGTAGCCGATGTCGACCCTGCACCGCACCATCGTGCGCCCGCTGATCACCGAGAAGAGCTCCGTGGCCTACCAGGCGCGCGGGGAGTACACCTTCGAAGTGGCGCCGGACGCGACCAAGACCACGATCAAGCAGGCGATCGAGTCGATCTTTGGCGTGCACGTGACCGGAGTGTGGACCTCGCGGCAGCGCGGCAAGGCGCGCCG
>JACQES010000119.1 GCA_016200495.1 Gemmatimonadota bacterium | reverse complement strand
CGCAGAGCTCCGGCCAGGCCAACGGCAACTGGACCATGAACTTCTTCGCCAACTTCACCCTGGTCGGCACGGGCCCGGGCGTCGTGCCCGCGGCGGGCGGCTACGGCGCCGTGCTGCGCCGCGGCACGGGCGGCACGTACATCAACGGCATCTTCGCCCGCTGGCCGGCGCAGGCCATCACCATCCGCGATTCCACGTCGAACAACCGCCTGCTTGTCGACTCGCTCACCTTCGCCGGCATCTACTCGGTCGAGAACGCCGCGACCTTCGACGCCGCCGGCGGCGCGAACTTCGGCACCCAGGCCGCGATCGGCGCCAACGTCACGGTCGCCGGCGCCGGCGTCACGCTCGCCGGCAGCATTCTCCCCGCGTCGTTCCCCGCGGCGGGCGGCATCCCGACGGTCGCGACCCTCGTGTGGAAGCCCATCGCGGGCGCGCCGGTGAACAACATCGGCCTCAACTCCTTCGCGGGGCGCGCCACCATCGCCGCCCGCGCGGGCACGACGATCCAGCCCACCGCCTACGTCGGCGCGGTGGACCCCAGCGCCGCCACGGGCTGGTACGAGGGCTGGACCGTCTACTACCGCAACTAGGTCGCCCCATGACGCGCTGGTCCCTGCCCCGCGTCGGCCGGACCCTCGCCCTCGTCGCCCTCGCCGCCTGCGGCGGGGGCGTCGGGCGCGACGCCGAGCGCGACGCGCTCCCGGCGGATTCGCTCGCCACGGCGCTCGCGGCCCACGTGCCCACGCACGTGGATTCCGTCTTTCCCCCCGGGGAGGAGCAGCGCCGCTTCCTCGCCGAACTGGGCCGCACCACCGACTCGCTGCGCGACGCCTCGCGCTCGCGGGACGCGCTGCTCGCGCGCTTCACGCAGGCCGTGGCCGACGCCGACGAGTCCGCCCTGCGCGCCATGCAGCTCGACGTCGTCGAGTTCGCGGCGCTCTACTATCCCGTGAGCCGGTTCGCGCGCCCGCCGTACTTCCTGAAGCCGCAGACCGCCTGGTTCCAGATCAGCGCCAATGCCGCGCACGACGCGCGCATCCTGCTCCGGCGCTACGGCGGCCGCCCGCTGCGTCTCGCACACGTCGACTGCCCGGCGACCCCCGACGTCGAGGGGTCGAATCGCCTGTGGTCCGGCTGCCGCGTGCGCGTCGCGGGCGACACGGCCGCCCTGCAGCTCTTCGGCACGATCCTCGAGCGCGACGGTCGCTTCAAGTTCGTCTCGCTCGCGAACAAGCTCTGACCGCGGGCGGCGCGCCGGTCGCGTCGCCTTCCGTGCCTCGCCCCGACGCCGCGCGGCCGCGGCGCCCCTCGGTGCCGTGGTGTCGCGCGCGACGCGGACTATCTTGGTGCGATGCCCGCCCACGCCCCCCGACTGCGCGCATGCCTGGCCGCGGCCGCCTTCGCGGCCGTGGTCGCGTGCGGCGGTGATGCCGACGCACGGAACGGCAGCGCCGCGGGCGTGGACCTCACGGGCGCCGGTGCCACCTTCCCGTATCCGCTCTACTCGCGCTGGTTCGCCGACTACGCCGCCCGCACCGGCGTGCGCATCAACTACCAGAGCATCGGGTCGGGCGGCGGCATCCGCCAGCTGCTCGAGCGTACCGTGGACTTCGGCGCCTCCGAGGCCCCCGCCACCGACGAGGAACTCGCGCGCGCCAAGGGCGGCGCCGTGCTCCAGCTGCCGCTCGTCGCCGGCGCGGTGGCCATCGTCTACAACCTCCCGGGGATCACCGAGCCGCTCAAGCTGACCGGTGACCTCGTCGCCGACCTCTTCCTCGGCAAGGTCGCGCGCTGGAACGACGCGCGCGTGCAGGCGCTCAACCCGGGCGTGGCACTGCCCGACCAGCCCGTGCTGGTCGTCTTCCGCGCCGACCCCAGCGGCTCGGGATACGTGCTCGGCGATTACCTGTCGCACGTGAGCCCGGCGTGGAAGGCCGGACCCGGCACCCACAAGGAACTCGCGTGGCCCGTGGGGCTCGGCGCCAAGGGCAACGAGGGGCTCGCCGGCCAGCTCAAGCTCACGCCGTACGCCATCGGCTTCGTCGAGTTCGCCTACGCGCGGCAGAACGGGCTCTCGGTCGCGGCGCTCCGCAACAAGGCCGGGCAGTTCGTCCTGCCGTCGCGAGCGGGAATCGCCGCGGCACTCGCCCCCGTCGCCGCGCGCGGCGGCGCGAGCGACGACTTCCGCATCTCCATCGTGGACGGCGACGCGCCCGCCGCGTATCCCATCTGCACGCTGAGCTGGATCCTGCTCTACCGCGAACCGCCCGACCCCGCGCGCGGTCGCAAGCTCGCCGACTTCATGCGCTGGGCGCTGCACTCGGGCCGCGCCGCCGCCGAGGAGCTCGACTACCAGCCGTTGCCCGACGCGCTCGTCGCGCGCGTCGACCGGGCGCTCGACGCGCTCCCCGGCGCGGCCGCCGCCGTGGGAGGGCGCTGATGGCCACGATCGTCCGCGGCTCCCCTGCCGTCGACACGTCGTCGCGTCCCTACCGCGACGAGGGGGAGAAGCGGATCGCCGCCATCGACATCGGCTCCAACTCGATCCGGCAGATCGTCGCCGACGTGAGCCCCACCGGCGCCATCCGCGTCGTCGATGAGATGAAGGCCGCCCCGCGGCTGGGCGCCGGCCTCGCCAAGTCGGGCCGGCTCGAGCAGGGCTCCATCATCGCCGCCACCGACGCCGTGACGCGCATGGTCACGCTCGCGCGCCACCTGGGCGTCAAGCGCGTCGAGGCCGTGGCCACGAGCGCCGTGCGCGACGCGGAGAATGGCGCCGAGTTCGTGGAGGCGGTCAAGAAGGCCATCGGCCTCAAGGTCAAGCTCCTCAAGGGCGAGGAGGAGGCCCGGCTCTCGTGGGTGAGCGCCATCAAGCACTTCGACTTGGGGATCGGCCGCGCCGTCGTCATGGACATCGGCGGCGGTTCGCTCGAGCTCGCGCTCTCCGCCGATGGCCTCCTCGAACGCCTCGTGAGCGTGCCGTTCGGCACGATCCGCATGAGCGAGAAGTTCCTCTCGCCCGACGCGACCTTCAAGCGCGTGCGGAAGCTGCGCAAGTTCGTGCGCGACGACATCCGCCGCATCCTCCCCGTGCGCGACTGGCGCGGCGCCCGCGTCATCGGCTCGGGGGGCACCTTCACCAACCTCGCCGGCATGCTCCTCGCCCGGCAGGGCGTCCAGACCGCGCGCTCCGTGCACGGCACGCGCATCGTGCGCGAGGACCTCGAGCACATCCTCGACACGCTGCAGGAGATGACCGCCGAGGAGCGCTCGCAGGTGCCGGGGCTCAACCCGGCGCGCGCGGACATCATCGTCGCCGGGCTCGCGGTGGCCGCCGAGGTCATGGCGCGCCTCGAGTCGCGCGCCCTCTTCTGCAGCGCCTATGGCATCCGCGAGGGGCTGCTGCTCGAGGTCGCCAAGGTCACGCCCAGCGTCACCGACCCGGGCGAGGCGCGCGAGCGCTCCGTGCGCGAGTTCGCCGAGCGCTGCCGCTTCGAGGCACCGCACGCGCGGCAGGTGCAGCGGCTCGCGCTCCAGCTCTACGACGCGCTCGGCCCCCGCCTCGGCTGCGAGCCCGGCGACCGGCAGGTGCTCGCCGACGCGGCGCTGCTCCACGACATCGGCTACCACATCAACTACGACAAGCACCACAAGCACTCGTACCACCTGATCCTCCATGCCGACCTGCTCGGCATGACCCCCACGGAACAGGTGCTCGTCGCCAACATCGCGCGCTACCACCGCGGCGCGCCGCCCAAGAAGACGCACGAGAACCTGGCCGGCCTCTCGGGCGACCTGCGCAAGAAGATCCGCAAGCTGAGCGCGATCCTGCGCCTCGCCGACGGGCTCGACCGCGGCCACGTGGGCGGCGTCGCCGACGTGAAGGTGCGCTGGCTCCAGCGCGCGATCCGCATCCACCCCACGCCGATCCCCAAGGCGGTGCTCCGCCTCGAGCTCTGGGGCGCCGCGCGCAAGAGCGCGCTCCTCGCCGACGTCGCGGGGGTGCCGGTCGAGGTCGTCGGCGCCGACGGCAAGCCCGTCGAGGTTAGGACGGACGAGGGGGACGGGGACTAGACCCCGTCCCCCTCGGGACACCACAGCGGGCCACGCGCGATCACGGTCATCGCGCGCGCACGCGCCCTACCCCATCCGCGGCGTCCGCGCCCGCTTCTTCTTGGGCTTGGGCGCGGCGGGTGGCTCCTCGCTGATCGCCGCCATCGCGCCGCTCGAGCGCGCCATCCCCCAGCTCTCGCGCAGGAGCAGCGCGTGCGTCCCGCGCTCCGCCTCGCCCGGCGCCGGCGTACGCTGCACGTACGAGCCGTCCGCGCGCAGTTCCCACGCCTGGCGGTTGTCGGCCAGGCAGGTGTCCATCACGCGGCGGAGCCGCGCGTGGTGCGACGGGTCCTCCACCGGCACGATCACCTCGACGCGCCGGTCGAGGTTGCGCGGCATCCAGTCGGCCGAGCCGATCAGCCACTCGGGCTGGCCGTCGTTGTGGAAGTACCAGATGCGCGAATGCTCGAGGAAGCGCCCGATCACGGAGATGACGCGGATGTTCTCGCTCGTCCCCGGCATCCCGGGACGCAGGCAGCAGATGCCGCGGATCACGAGGTCGATCTGCACCCCGGCGCGCCCCGCCTTGTAGAGCGCGTCGATGATCTCCGTGTCCACCAGCGCGTTCATCTTGGCCGTGATGCGCGCCGGCTTCCCCGCCTCGGCGTGCGCCGTCTCGCGCGCGATCAACTCCATGAAGCGCGAGCGCATGTTGGCCGGCGCCACCAGCAGCTTGCGGTAGAGGCGCTGGCGCGAGTAGCCGGTGAGCAGGTTGAACAGGTCCGTCAGGTCCGCGCCCAGCGACGGCGAGCAGCTGAAGAGCCCGATGTCGGTGTAGAACCGGGCCGTCTTCGAGTTGTAGTTCCCCGTGCCGATGT
>JACQES010000126.1 GCA_016200495.1 Gemmatimonadota bacterium | reverse complement strand
CGCGCGGTGGGATCGCCGAGCGCCGTGCGCAGGCCGGTCTCCGTGAGGGCGAGCGGGCCGTAGTACTCCGCGCCCGCATCGGCGCTCGTCCACTTGCCGTTGATCGGCACGCGCGTGCCGCGCGCGTCGAGCTGCTCGTCCCAGGTGTTCCACCGGGCGCCGAAGCTCCAGCGCAGTTCGCCGCGCGCCAGGATGTCGGCGTCGGTGCCGGCGCCGAAGATCCGCTGCGCGCCGGCGGGCGCGGCCAGGAGCGACGCGAGGACGCCGGCGAGCGCCACGTGACGGACGAGGGAGACACGGCGCGGCGCCACGGCGTCGGGAGTGAGCACGCTGAAGGATAACGGCGCGGTGGCGCCCGGCGCGATGTCCGGCGAGCTTTCGCGCTCTCTCCCGCACCCCCCGCATGCCCCCGATCGTTCCGCCGACCGTCAGCTGGCAGTTCACCGGCAACCACTGGCTGGCGCTCCCCTGCATCCACCCCGTGGACGGGGCGGTGCACGCGGTGGGCGTGCTCCACCGCGGCGCCCGCGCCGCCGTCGAGTTCGCGGGGGCGCGCGACTTCACGGCGGGCACCGGGCCCGGCCTCCTCACGCCGCGCGTCAAGGTGAACGGCATCGAGCGGCAGCTCGCGGGCGGCGGCATCGCGTGGGAGCGGGCGTTGGGGTGGCTGCCCACCTTCACCGCGCGGCTCGACGACCTGCTCGTGCGCGGCACCGTCTTCGCGCCGTTCGGCCGCGACGCCGACATGGCGGGGGCCGTCTACGCGATCACGATCGAGAATCGCGCGAGCCAGCCCGCGCGCGTCGAGGTCGCCCTCGACGGGCTGCTCGCGCACCGGCAGCAGCGCGTGCGCTCGGCGCGGGCGTACGACGACGCGCACCGCGTCGTCGCGGCGGACGACGGGATCGTCGTGATGGAGGGCGCCGCGCTCCCGGGCGTGGTGTCGCTCGCGGTCGGCGCCGACGGCGACGCGGCGCTCGCGCTGCGCGATGGCGCGTCGCCCGGCTTCACGCTCGCGGTGGAGCGCACCGTGGCGGCGGGTGCGACCGGGGAATTCGCCTTCTACCTCGCGGCCGGTCCGGAGCGCGACGGCGCCGTGGCCACCGTGGGGGTGCTGCGCCGGCGCGGATGGCGGCCGCTGCTGTCGGCGACGCGCGACGCGATCCGCTCGCTCGAGCAGGAAACGGGAAACGAGCGCGTGGACCGGCTGGTGATGTCGCACCTGCTGTTCGCGTACTTCTACGCGGTGGGGCGCGCGCTCGACGACGCGCACTACTACCTCGTGCGCAGCCGGGCGCCGTGGAACGGCCGCGGCCTCACCGTGCGCGACTGGGAAGCGCTCATGTGGACGCTGCCCGCCGTCCAACTCGCCGACCCGCAGCTCGGCCGCGAGCTGCTGCTCCGCATGTGCGAGGTGCATGGCTACGCGCCGGGGCAGGGGGTGCACTACCTGGACGGCACGCTCTTCGAGCCCGGGTTCCTGCTCGAGGGGATCGCCGCGTACCCGATCGCGATCGACCGCTACATCCGCGACTCGGGCGACGAGCAGGTGGTGGAGGAGCCGCTCGTGGCCGACGCGCTCTACGGCGCCGACGACGACCTGCGGGCGCGACGCGACGCGCAGACGCCGCTGTACGCGACCGACGTGACCGTGGGCGGCACGACGGCCCGCGCGCCCTTCACGCTGCACGGCAACGCGGCCGTCGCCCTCGCGCTCGACATCCTGCGACGCACGCTCGACGAGGAGGCCGCGAAGGACGTGCCCGACCCCGAGGCCACGCGCGCGGCGATCCGGCGGCACCTCGTCACCGACCAGGGCGGCAAGGCGCTGTTCGCGGCGGCGTCGGACCTGTCCGGGCAGGTGGTCGCGGGCGACGACCCGCACGCCTCGGCGCTCTGGTTGCCGCTCCTCGAGGCGGCGACGCGCGAGGAGTCCATCTTCCGCCGCACGGCCAAGTCGCTGCCGGCCAGCCAGCCCGAGCTCGCCTATCGCATCGCGCGGCTGCTGGGTCCCGACTCGACCGCCGCGCTCGCCTGGCTGCAGGCCGCGGCGCTCGACCAGGGCAAGGCGGCCGAGTTCGTGGACGTCGAGGGGCGTGCCATCGGGAACGGCGGCGACGCCGCGTTGTCGGGGCTGCTGGCGTACGTGGTCTGGTACGTGATGCACACCACGGGCGCGCGCGGGTAGGTGCTTGTCGCCGTCCGGGAGGTCGCATAAACTCCGGGCACGCGGGAATAGCTCAGTTGGTAGAGCACAAGTGACGACGGGGATGGCCAGTGGCCATCCCCGTTTGTCATGGTGGGGCCGTCCGTCATCACGACGCGCCGCCCGCACGAGGCGCCCCCCGCGCGGACGGCCACGTGGCGAGGCCCGCTCCGGGAGTTCACGCGGGCACGGCGTCGTGGGGTGGCCCGCGTCCGGCCCTCCACTGCATCTTGCCAGTCGGCCGGGGTGGCGGAACTGGTAGACGCGGGGGACTTAAAATCCCCTGCCCGAGAGGGCGCGTGGGTTCGAGTCCCACCCCCGGCACTGTGGGCGCACCGGGCGCGTTGAACGCATCCCGGCGCTCGTCCTGGCCTTCCCCCCGACCGCACTCGCCCGAGCGATGCTTCCGACGCAGGAATTCAACGTCAAGCAGCACCACCGCGCCGCCGAGAAGCCCGCCGCACGCCCGAGCGAGGAGGAGACGCGCGACCTCGGCTTCGGGTCGGTCGTCGCGACGCAGGCCCGCGAGCGCCTGCTCAATCCCGACGGGTCGTTCAACGTCCGCCGCACCGGGCTCGGCTTCTGGGAGACGGTGACGCCGTATCATGTGCTCGTGACGATGTCGTGGCCGCGCTTCCTGTGGCTCTCGGGCGCGCTGTTCATGATCATCAACGTCAGCTTCGGGCTCGTGTACTGGGCGCTCGGACCGTCGGCGCTCCTGTCGCCGGGGTCGGAGAAGTTCGGCGGCGACTTCCTGCAGGCGTTCTTCTTTTCCGTCGAGACCTTCGCCACGATCGGCTACGGGCACGTGGCGCCCATGGGGATCCCGGCCAACCTCGTGATGACGGCCGAGTCGATCGTGGGGGTGCTGGCGCAGGCGCTGGTCACCGGCTTCACCTTCGCGCGCTTCGCACGTCCCACCGCCGCCATCCTCTTCAGCCGGAACGCGATCATCGCGCCCTACCGCGGCGGCAGCGCGCTCATGTTCCGCATCGTGAACCGGCGCAGCAACCAGATCATCGAACTGCATGCCCAGGCGATGCTCGCCCGCATGGAGCAGACGCCGACGGGGAAGAAGCGCACCTTTTCGCAGATGTCGCTCGAGCGGGCGCGCGTGGTGTTCTTCCCCCTGTCGTGGACGGTGGTGCACCCGATCGACGAGCAGAGCCCGTTCTGGGGGATCTCCGAGGACCAGCTGCGGGCGATGGACGCCGAGATCCTGATCCTGTTGAGCGGCTACGACGAGACGTTCGCGCAGCAGGTGCACACGCGCTCGTCGTACAAGGCGGACGAGGTGGTCTGGAACGCCAGGTTCAAGAACATCTTCGACACGCGCGACGCGAACGGGGACGTGGCGCTCGACGTGTCGCGCGTGCACGAGTTCGAGCTGCTCGACCAGCCGATCTGAGGCGGCGCATGAACGCGCAGCGGCGGCAAGTGTTCCCGCGGTGTGCGTTCGAGTCCCAGACGGGCACTCCTGGCAAGTAATTGTCGGATAGCGGGTTAGGAGAACCCATACGTTCGAGTAGGTCGTCCTGCCTGTTCGGCCAATGGTTCTCGCGGCCGGTTCTGCGTTAGTTGCACGGCGCTCGATTCCCGACGCCCTACACGACGCACGAGGACCGCATGGACGCCTCCGTCCGCGACGCCGCGACGCCCCCCGCCATCACGCCGCGCCCCGCGCGCGTCAACCCGATCCGGGATCGCGCCGCGTGGGACGCCGCCCGCGCCGCCTGCCTCGCCGATCCGGGGGCGTACCACGGCGACGTCGCCAAGCGCGAGATCCACTGGTACGACGCCAAGGTCGGCATGCATGGCGCGTGGATCACCTGGAGCGACGACGAGCAGGCGTGGATCGGCTTCGACGCGCGCACCGGCGCGCGCGTCCGCGCGGACTACGCCGCCGCACATGCGCCATGGGAGCGTGCGTTCGATGACCGCGAGGCGCCGTTCTACCGCTGGTTCGATGGCGGCCTGACCAACGCCGCGTTCAACGAGGTGGACCGCCACGTGCTCGCCGGGCATGGCGCGGAGCCCGCCTTCCTGTTCGAAGGCGACCGGTGGGACCAGTCGCTCGACGGCGGGCGTGGCGGCCCGGTGGTCGCGTTCCCGATCTCGCGCAAGCGCCTGCTGCTCGAGGTGGCCAAGGCTGCGGTGATCCTGCGCCGGCTCGGCCTCGCGCGCGGCGACCGGATCGCGATCAACATGCCGAACATTCCCGAGCAGGTGTACTACACCGAGGCCGCCAAGCGGCTTGGCATCGTGTACACGCCGGTGTTCGGCGGCTTCAGCGACAAGACGCTCTCCGACCGGATCCACAACGCCGGGGCGCGCGTGGTGATCACCGCGGACGGCGGCTATCGCAATGCGCAGGTGGTGCCGTTCAAGGAGGCATACACCGATCCCGCGCTCGACAACTACGTGGCGGCCGACGTCGCCGTCGAAACCGTGCGGGCCGCCGTCGCCACGCTCGGGCTCCCGGCCGCCGTGGCCGACGCCATCGTGGCGGGCGCCGCCGAGGCGGCCTCGCACGAGATCACGCTCGAGCGCTCCGACCTGATGCGCGGCGTGGGGCGCGCGCTCGAGGCGCAGCAGCTCGAGCCCGCCGAAGCGAGCCGGATCCGCACGGCCGTGGCCACCGCGCTCGTGAACACGCCGCCGCGCGTGCAGGCCGTGGTCGTGGTCCGCCACACCGCGCAGGCCGACATCCTCTGGCGCGCCGAGCGCGACCAGTGGCACCACGAACTCGCCGCGACGGCGGTGCAGACGCTCGTGGACAACGCGAGGCGCGCCGGCGCGCGCGTCGGGAGCGAGGCCGACCTCCTGGACCTGGGCGACCGCGAGCTGGTCGAGGCGATCTGGGCCACGACGGCCCCCGAGCCGCTCGACGCCGAGTACCCGCTCTTCATCATCTACACCTCGGGCTCGACGGGGAAGCCGAAGGGCGTCGTGCACGTCCACGGCGGCTACACGAGCGGCATCGCGCACACGATGAAGGTCGCGTTCGACGCGGTCGCGGGCGACGTGATGTACGTGGTGGCCGACCCGGGCTGGATCACGGGGCAGAGCTACATGATCGCGGGGGCGCTGCTCACGCGCGTGACGAGCGTGCTGGGCGAGGGGGCGCCGGTCTTCCCGAGCGCGGGGCGCTTCGCGTCCATGATCGAGCGCTACGGCGTGTCGATCTTCAAGGCCGGCGTGACGTTCCTCAAGAGCGTCATGACGGACGACCAGAACGTCGCCGACGTGAAGCAGTACGAGATGTCGTCGCTGCGCGTCGCGACGTTCTGCGCCGAGCCGACCTCGCCCTCGGTGCAGGCGTTCGCGATGGACCTCATGACGCCGTGGTACATCAACTCATACTGGGCCACCGAGCACGGCGGCATGGTGTGGACGCACTTCTACGGCAACGGCGACTTCCCGCTCCGCGCCGACGCGCACACGTATCCGCTGCCGTGGATCATGGGCGACGTCTGGAGCGCGGACGGCGAGGCGGTGGACGGCCGCTTCGCGCCCAAGCCCGCCGAACCCGGCGAGAAGGGCGACATCGTCATCACGCAGCCGTATCCGTACCTGTGCCGCACGA
The DNA here is from genome assembly GCA_016200495.1 of Gemmatimonadota bacterium. Lineage (GTDB taxonomy): Bacteria > Gemmatimonadota > Gemmatimonadetes > Gemmatimonadales > Gemmatimonadaceae > JACPPC01. Next base: position 2,711 of record JACQES010000126.1, on the reverse strand, counting down.
TCTGGGGTGACGAGGGGCAGTTCCGCCTCGAGGGCCCACGCGTGGCGCGGAACTGGAAGGGCGACCTCGGCCGCTACGCGAGCACGTACTGGACCCGCTGGCAGGGCACGTTCGCGTACACGCAGGGCGACTTCGCCGTGAAGTACGACGACGGCGGCTTCTCGCTCCACGGCCGGTCCGACGACGTGATCAACGTCTCCGGCCACCGGCTCGGCACCGAGGAGATCGAGGGGGCCATCCTGCGCGACAAGCAGGTGAATCCCGAGTCGCCGGTGGGCAACGTCATCGTGGTCGGCGCGCCCGACAAGGTGAAGGGGCTCACGCCGCTCGCGTTCGTGCGCCCGTCGGCCGACCGCCACATCACGGCCGACGACCGGCGGCGCCTGGCCGAGCTGGTGCGGCAGGAGAAGGGGGCGCTCGCGGTGCCGGCCGACTTCATCGTCGTGTCGCAGTTCCCCGAGACGCGCTCGGGCAAGTACATGCGCCGGATGGTGCGCGCGCTCGTCGAGGGCGGCGAGGTGGGCGACGCGTCCACGCTGCGCAACCCGGAGTCGCTCGACGAGCTCCGCCGCGCGATCGCGGCGTGGAACGAACGGCAGCGCCTCGAGGAGGAGCAGCAGCTCTTCAGCGACTGGCGCTACTTCCGCGTGCAGTACAACCGCGTGCGTCCCGGCGTGACGATCGCCACGGTCACGGTGACCAACGCGCCGGTCAACGCGCTCAACGAGCGCGCCCTCGACGAGCTCAACATCGTCGTCGAGCACGTGGCCCGCCGCGACGACGTGAAGGCGGTGATCTTCACGGGGCAGGGCACGAGCTCGTTCGTGGCCGGCGCGGACATCCGGCAGATGCTCGAGGAGGTGCGCACGCTCGAGGAGGCGATGCCGCTCCCGAACAACGCGCACCTCGCGTTCCGGAAGATCGAGTCGATGGCGAAGCCGTGCATCGCGGCGATCAACGGCGTGGCGCTCGGCGGCGGCATGGAGTTCGCGCTCGCGTGCCATTACCGCGTGGCCGAGCCGACGGCGAGCTTCGGGCAGCCCGAGATCCGGCTCAACCTGCTGCCCGGCTACGGCGGCACGCAGCGGCTGCCGCGCCTGCTGGCGGAGCGCGACGGCGCTACCGGCCTCGTGCGCGCGATGGAACTGATCCTCGGCGGGCGTCCGATGTCGGCGTCGCAGGCGCTCGCGGCCGGCGTGGTGGACGAAGTGGCCGACGGCACCGACTCGGCGCTCGCGCGAGCGGCACAGCTGGCCCGGGCCTTCGTGGACGGGACCGGCGGCCCCCTCGGGGCGGTGGTCGAGGCCCGGCGCGCGGCGCGCCGCGACTGGACGCAGCCCGGCTCGCCGGCGATCACCACGGTGCTGCAGGACGCCAACCTCACGCGCCTGGCGAAGCAAGCGGAGGCGGCCGGTCGCACGGCCGCGTACGCGCGCGCCCTCGACGCGATCCGCCACGGCTGGGAGCACGGCATCGAAGCGGGCCTCGCGCACGAGGCCGAGCTGTTCGCGTCGGCGATCGTGGATCCCGCGGGGGGCAAGGCGGGCATCCGGGCGTTCATCGACAAGCGATCCACGCCGCTTCCGGCGCGCCGCGCGATCGCGCCGGCGGGCGCCGAGGTGCCCGCGCTCGTGGCCCGGGGCGAGCTGCTGCCCGTGGGTTCGCCCTTCTTCCCGGGGTTCACGCCGGTCCCGGCGTGGCAGTACGGGCAGGGGATCGTGCGCGACCCGGTGACGGGCGCCCCCACGCACGGCGACCCGAAGCAGGTCGAGCGCGAGCTGATCATCCCGGTGGACGAACCCGGGCCCAACGAGGCGCTCGTGTACGTGCTCGCGAGCGAGGTCAACTTCAACGACATCTGGGCGCTGACCGGGATTCCCGTGTCGCCGTTCGACAACCACGAACTCGACTGGCACGTGACCGGCTCGGGCGGCATCGCGCTCGTGGCCAAGCTCGGCACGGAGCTCCGGCGCGAGGGACGCGTCGCGGTCGGCGACCTGGTGGCGATCTACTCCGGCACGACCGAGCTCCTGTCGCCGATGATGGGGCTCGACCCGATGTACGCGGGGTTCGCGATCCAGGGTTACGAAACCGACACGGGCAGCCACCAGCAGTTCCTGCTCGTGCAGGGACCGCAGCTGCACCACCTGCCCCCCGACCTCACGCTGGAGCAGGCGGGGGCGTACATCCTCAACCTCGGCACCGTGGTGCGGGCGCTCTTCACGACGCTCGCCGTCGAGCCGGGCAAGACGATCTTCGTCGAGGGAGCCGCGACGGGCACGGGGCTCGACGCGCTGCGCTCCGCGCACCTGAACGGCCTCACCGCGGTCGGCCTCGTGAGCAGCGAGGAACGCGCGGCGTTCGTGCGGAGCCAGGGCGCGGCGGGCGCGGTCAATCGCAAGGGCGCGGGGATCGACGGCATCTGGACGGTGCCGCCGGCCGAACCGACGGCGCTCGCGGCGTGGGAGGCGGCGTGCACGCCCTTCCTCGACACGATCCGCGCGGCGACCGGCGGCCGGCTGGCCGACTACGCCGTGTCGCACGCGGGCGAGCAGGCCTTCCCGCGCACCTTCCAGTCGCTCGCGCCGGGGGGCGTGCTGACGTTCTACGGCGCGTCGTCGGGGTACTACTTCGCGTTCGCCGGCAAGGCGGGCCGCGCGACGCCCGCGGAGATGCTGCGCCGCGCGCGGCTGCGCGCGGGCGAGGCGGTG
>JACQES010000134.1 GCA_016200495.1 Gemmatimonadota bacterium | reverse complement strand
CCGGGCCGCTCAACGCCATTACCGACGTGGCGGGCGTGGAAGTGGGCCACAGCACCATCATTCGCGGCGAAGGAAAACTCGAAGTGGGCAAAGGACCGGTGCGCACCGGCGTCACCGCCATCCTGCCGCACGACGGCAACCTGTTCCAGGACAAGGTGGCCGGCGCGGTGTTCGTCGGGAACGCGTTCGGCAAGCTCGCCGGCTCGACGCAGGTCACCGAGCTGGGCACGATCGAGACGCCGATCGTCCTCACCAACACGCTGGCCGTCGGCACGGCCATCGACGCGGTGGTGCGCTGGACGCTCGCGCAGCCCGGCAACGCGCAGGTGCGGTCGGTGAACGCGCTGGTGGGCGAGACCAACGACGGCGGCCTGAACGACATCCGCGCGCTGAGCGTGACGACGCGCCACGTGCTCGACGCGATCGACGCGGCGCGCGGGGGGCCGGTGGCGGAGGGCGCCGTGGGCGCGGGCACCGGCACGACGCTGTTCGGATGGAAGGGCGGGATCGGCACCGCCTCGCGCACGACGGGCGGGTACACGGTGGGCGTGCTCGTGCAGGGGAACTTCGGCGGACGGCTCGTCGTGGGCGGCGTGCCGGTGTGGCGCACGCTGCAACCGCCGCGCCGCATCTCGCGCGATCCGCGCGGCGCCACCTACGAGCTGGGCGCCGGCGACGGCTCGTGCATGATCGTCGTCGCGACCGACGCACCGATCGACGCGCGCGACCTGCGGCGGCTGGCCGCGCGCGCGGTGTTCGCGCTCGCGCGCACGGGGTCGAGCTACTCGAACGGCTCGGGCGACTTCGCGATCGCGTTCACGACGAGCCCGGAGCTCCGGAGCCGGTACGACGACGGCGCGGCCCGCGCGCGGCGCATCCTCCCGCCCGACGCGATGTCGCCGCTGTTCGAGGCGGCGCTCGAGGCGACGGAAGAGGCGGTGGTGAATGCGCTGCTGCAGGCGACCACCACCAGCTCGCGCTTCGGCACGCTCGAGGCGCTCCCCGTGGACCGGCTCAAGGCGCTGCTGGGCGCGGCGGGGGCGACGCGGTAGCGGCGCGGCGGGGGCGACGCGGTAGCGGCGCGGCGTCGGCGCGCGTCCCCTGCGGACTCCACCGTACGCCCCCGTTCCCGTACGATGCGGCTCGGCGATCAGGGCAGCCGCACCAGCGTCCGCTCCGCGAACAGGCTGCTGTGGTCGCCGATCACGAACCGGCCCGGGCCGATGCCGTGCCGCACGTCGAGGCCCAGGAGCTGTGCCCCCGGGGGCACGTGATAGACGAGTGACGTCTCGTACCCCGAGCCGGCCGCAACGCGATCGGTGAGGGGCCGCTGGCCGGCCGGCAGCTCGAAGTCGATCTCGCGCCCGTCCGCGGTGAGCAGGAGCAGTTGCGCATCGGGCGCGGCCTGCGCGCGTCCCCGCCCCTGGTTGGCGACGCGCGCGCGCACGTCGAGCCGGTCGCCGGTGCGTCGCGCCGCGGTGACGGTCAGCGTCCAGTCGTCGAAGCGCTGCGGCTCGCCGATCGCGACCCAGCGGCGCGGCATGACGAGCGCCGTGCCGATGAGCACGGCGAAGTAGAGCGCGAGCGTGCCACCGAGCCGGATCGCGAGCGCGCGCGCCGCGGCCCGGTGCCCGCGGGCGAGGCGGACCCCGATGGTGAGCGTGGCGCCGGCGGTGACGAGGACGACGCCGATCAGCAGGAAGTCGGTGAGCTGCATGCGAGGTCGCGGTGCGGCGCGCGGCCGTCGGGGCGCGGACGGCGCCCCGGGCGACGACGAGACCCTTAGTAGAAAGTGCTTTGCATTGTAAAGTAACGGGGCGCCCCGCGCAACCTCGTCGCCACCGGCCTGCCCGATCAGCGCCGCGTGGGCACCAGGTCGAGCACCAGCGCGCCGTGCGCCGCCAGCATCGGCGCCGGCACGTAGCCATCGGCCAGCGTCCCCCGCGCATCGAGGGTGAGCGCCTCGACGCGCGCCCCGTGCAGCAGGTCCCTCGGCGCGTACCGGCCCGGCGCGGCGATGCGCGCGGCGCCCCGCACCGTCACTCCGGACCGCGGCCGGTTCCCCAGGTTCACGACCACCAGCACGGTGCGCCCGGCCGCCACGCGCGCGTACGCGACCACCGCCGGGTCGCTCGCCTCGAGCGGCACGAGCGTCCCGGTGGCGAGCGCGGCGTTGGTGGTGCGCGCATGGATGAGCGTCCGGTGGAGCGCGAGCAGCGATCCGGCGTCCGCCCGTTGCGCCTCGACGTTCGCCTCGAGCGAGTCGGCGTTCATCGGCTCCCACGGCGTGCCCGTGGTGAACCCCGCGTGCGGCCCCGTGCGCGTCCACGCGAACGGCGTGCGGATCTTCTCGTCCGGCTTGGGGCCCTGCATGCCGAGCTCCTCGCCGTAGTACAGGTACGGCATGCCCGGCATGGTGAGGAGGAGCGTCGCCGCGACGCGCGCCTTGCCGGCATCGCCGCCCAGCTCGGTCATGGTGCGCGGCTGGTCGTGGTTGCGCAGGAACGGCGCGAGCCGCGGCCACGGCACCGCCCGCTGCAGTTCGAGCATCGGGGCGAGCACGCCGCCCGCCGTCCCGCGGCGCGCGGCCGCGATCAGCGAATCGGCCGACTCGAACGCGAAGTACGCATCGAGCTGCCCCGGATAGTACGGGAGGAGCACCGCGTTCTCGCCGTACACCTCGCCCACCGTGTACGCGCCCGGCTTCACGCGCCGCGCGTGCGCCGCGTAGGAGCGCAGCACGTCGTGCGTGGCGGGGACGTCGTCCACCTGGGCGCCGTCCTCCACGAGGTACCGAACGGCGTCCATGCGCAGCCCGTCGACGCCGAAGTCGCGGAGCCAGCGCGTCGCCACGCGCTCCATCTCCCGGAGCGCACCCGGTCGCGTGTAATCGAGGTCCGGCATCCCCTTCCAGAAGAAGCCGTAGTACCACTCGTCGCGCACCGGCGAGTGGTGCCAGTTGTTGTTGCCCCAGCGGTTGTCGGGACCCTTGGTGGGCTGGAAGCGGAACCACGAGCGATAGGGCGACGCGGTGTCGCGCAACGCGGCCTGAAAGGGCGGCCACTCGCTCGACGCATGGTTGATGACCATGTCCACCACGACCCGGATGCCGCGCTTGTGCGCCTCGCGCACGAGCGTGCGGAAGTCGTCATCGGTGCCGTACGCCCTGTTCACGTGGTCGTAGTCGCGCACGTCGTAGCCGTGGTACGACGGCGCATCCATGATCGGCATGATCCAGAGGCAGCGCACGCCGAGCGACGCGCCGCGGGCGCCCTTGCCGTCGTTGAGGTAGTCGAGGCGCGCCGTGAGCCCGCGCAGGTCGCCCACACCGTCGCCGTCGGAATCCTGGAACGAGCGCACGAACACCTCGTAGCAGGTGGCGCCGGTGAGCCAGGCGGGGGCGCGGTACGCGTCAGCGCGCGCCGTCTGCGTGTTGCCGTGCGCGAGGCGCGCGGCGCGCGGCGCGGACCCCTGCGCGACGCGCTGCGCAGCGCCGTACGTGACGCCCGGCGCGGCGCTCGGCGCACCGCTCGCGAGGCGCTGCGCGCCGGCCTCCGTGCGCAACGCGGTGGCTGTCAGCGCGAGTGCAATCACCTGTCGTCCCACGCGCCGCACCGAGTCCATCTCCCCTCGCAAGATCGGTAAACGGACGATTCTTCCCTCGAACCAAACAAACGAAACATGACGCGCCCGTGTCCATCCGGGAGTGGCGGACGCGACCGGTACGCGCCACTCTTGGGGCCCGCGAGTCATCGGCGCGCGACGCTCCGTCGTCGCGCCAGCCTCGCGCCATGGAGGACCGATGCCCGACATCCTGCACCGCGTGGGCGCGAACGTCGAGCCCCAGGTGGCCTATGCCGCTCTCGCCACCATCGACGGGCTCGCCCACTGGTGGACGACGGCCACCACGGGCGACAGCGCCATCGGCGGCGTCATCGACTTCGGCTTCTGCCGCATGCGCGTCGAACGGTCCGAGCCCGGCCGCGTGGTGCAGTGGGTGTGCGTCGGCGGCCCGGACGAATGGGTCGGCACGAGCGTGAGCTTCGAGCTCGCGTGGCGCGAGCGCGAGACGATCATCCTCTTCAAGCACGCCGGCTGGCGCGAGCCCGTCGAGTTCATGCACCACTGCTCCACCAAGTGGGCCATCTTCCTCATGAGCCTGCGCAACTGGCTCGAGCGCGGCGAGGGGCACCCGGCGCCCTACGACGTGAAGATCCACGTCGGCGACTGAGGGCGCACGCATGCAGACCGACCATCCGCTCGGCTTCGGCGGCGGCAACCCGATCTTCCGCGTCGCCGACGTGGAAGCGAGCGCCGCCTACTACGTCGAGAAGCTCGGCTTCACCATCGACTGGACCGCCGGCGACGTGTGCTGCGTGCGCGCCCACCAGTTCACGCTCTTTCTCGTCGAGGGCGACCAGGGGCAGCCGGGCGCCTGGGCCTGGCTCGGCGTGAGCGACGTGCGCGCGCTGCGCGAGCACTACCGGCGCACCGGGGCGCAGATCCGCCACGAACCGACCAACTACGCGTGGGCGCTCGAGATGCAGGTCGAGGACCTCGACGGCAACGTGCTGCGCGTGGGCTCGGAGCGCGATGCGGGCGAGCCCGACGGCGAATGGCTCGACATGCGCGGCCAGGTGTGGCGGCAGAGCCCCGAGGGACACTGGCGGCGCGTGAGCGGCGCTGCGCCCGTGGTGGGGTGACGCACCTCCCGCCGCGTGCTCGCAGGCGCGGCGCTCGACGTGAGGCAGGCGCGGAGGCGACGTGGCGGTCCCCGTGACCCTGCGCCACTTTTGCCCCCATGCAACGCGTCTTTCCGCACGGGAACGGCGGTGCCGACCCGCTCTTCCCGGGCTTCCGCACCCAGCGCATCGCCACCAGCGGCGCCGAGATCCACGCCGTGGTCGGCCCGCGGCGGAGCGGACCGGCGATCCTCCTCCTCCACGGCTACCCGCAGACGCACGCGATCTGGCACCACGTCGCGTGGCGGCTCGCCGAGCGGTTCAACGTGGTGGCCACCGACCTGCGCGGCTACGGCGACTCCTCCAAGCCCGAGAGCGACGAGCAGCACGCGCCGTACACCAAGCGCGCGATGGCGCTCGACCAGGTGGAGGTGATGCGCGCCCTCGGCCACGAGTCGTTCTTCGTCGTGGGTCATGACCGCGGCGGGCGCGTGGCCCACCGCATGGCCCTCGATCATCCCGACGCGGTGCGACGACTCGTCGTGCTCGACATCGCCCCCACGCTCGCGATGTACGAAGGGACGACCGAGGCGTTCGCGCGCGCCTACTGGCACTGGTTCTTCCTCATCCTCCCCGCCCCCTACCCGGAGACGATGCTCGGCGCCGACCCGAAGACGATCCTGCGCGCCAAGATGGGATCGGGCTCGGCGGGCCTCGGCATCTTCACGCGCGAGGCGTGGGCCGAGTACGAGCGGTGCTTCACGCCGGAGATGATCCACGCGAGCTGCGAGGACTACCGCGCGTCGGCGAGCACCGACCTCGTCCACGATCGGGCCGATCGCGCCGCGGGGAAGCGCGTCACGCAGCCGCTGCTGGCGCTCTGGGGCACGAACGGCGTCGTGCACCGCTGCTTCGATCCGCTCGCGCTGTGGAAGGCGGTGGCGTACGACGCGCGCGGCGCCGCGCTGCCGGGGGGGCACTACCTGGCCGAGGAGATACCCGACATCGTGCTGGCCGAACTCGAACACTTCCTGGTGGACTGAGCCCATGCCTCGCCTGCATCGCCGCACCGCGCGCCCATGACCACGCACCGCATCGCCGTGATCGCGGGCGACGGCATCGGCCGCGAGGTGATCCCCGAGGGGCAGCGCGTGCTCGAGGCCGCGGCGCGGAGGTTCGGCTTCGCGTTCGAGTGGGACGAGAAGGACTGGAGCTGTGCCCACTACGCGCGGCACGGCCGGATGATGCCCGAGGGCGGACTGGACGAGATCCGCCACCGCGACGCCATCTACCTGGGCGCCGTCGGCTTTCCCGGCGTGCCGGATCACGTGTCGCTCTGGGGCCTGCTGATCCCGATCCGTCGGCAGTTCCAGCAGTACGTGAACCTGCGGCCCGTGCGGTTGCTGGCGGGGGTGCCGTGTCCGCTCGCCGGCCGGCAGCCCGGCGACATCGACTTCTGGGTGGTGCGCGAGAACAACGAGGGCGAGTACTCGACGCTCGGCGGCCGCATGTACGAGGGCACCGACCAGGAGATCGCGACGCAGGTGAGCGTCTTCTCGCGCAAGGGCGTCGACCGGATCCTCCGGTACGCGTTCGAGCTCGCGCGCACGCGCGCGCGCAAGCACGTGACGAGCGCGACCAAGTCGAACGGGATCACGGTGACGATGCCCTATTGGGACGAGCGGTTCGCCGCGATGGCGGGGCAGTATCCCGACGTGCGCACGAGCCAGTACCACATCGACATCCTGACCGCGCACTTCGTGCAGCACCCCGACTGGTTCGACGTGGTGGTCGGCTCGAACCTGTTCGGCGACATCCTCTCGGACCTGGGCCCCGCGTGCACGGGCACGATCGGCATCGCGCCGTCGGCGAACCTCAATCCCGAGCGCGAGTATCCGTCGTGCTTCGAGCCGGTGCACGGCAGCGCGCCCGACATCGCGGGCCAGGGCATCGCGAACCCGATCGGCGCGATCTGGTCGGGAGCGATGATGCTCGGCCACCTCGGGCACCCGGACGCCGAGGCGGCGATCGTCGCGGCGATCGAGCGCGTGATCCTCGAGGGGCCCAGGACGCGGGACATGGGGGGACGCGCGTCGACGAGCGAGGTCGGGCGCGCGATCGCCGAGGCGCTGTAGCGACGAGTCGCGAGGCCGTCCGGACCGGCGCCTCACGCATCGGGTCGAGGCCGTGCGCCCGACGTGCGAGGGCGACCCTGCCCTCATCGAGCGATGGTCGGACGTGCGATCCACGGGCACCTTCCGCTTCGCAGCCCTTCATGCACCGTCCGCGGCGGGCGTGCGCGGCGCTGCCTTCCCCGAAGCTGGAGCTTTCCCAATGTTGTCACGCCTTCCCCGCACCGCGGCGCTCGTCCTGGCCGTCGGCGCGTTCGCCGCCTGCACCGACTCTCCCACCAACGCGAGCACCGGCACGCTCAACGTGCAGCTGACCGACGCCCCGGTGGATCGCGTGCAGTCTGCCGTCGTCTGGATCTCGCGCGTCTACCTGATCGGCGGGTCCGACACGACGGGCGGCCAGGTCACGATCTCGAACACGCCGACCCAGTTCGACCTGCTCAACCTCCAGTCGGGGGTCACGACCTCGCTGGGCACCGCGACAATCCCGGTCGGCACCTACACGCAGATGCGGATGATCGTGGATTCCGCGCGCGTCACGCTCAAGGCGCCGCTCACGTTCGTCGGCGGCAGTGCCGTGAAGATGCTGACCGTGCCGAGCGGCCAGCAGACGGGGGTCAAGGTGGTGTTTGGTGCGCCCCTCGTGATCACGCCCGGGCAGACCGTGCTCGTGGCCGACTTCGACGTCGCCCGCAGCTTCGTGATGACCGGCCCGATCGCCGCGCCCACGGGAGTGCTGTTCAAGCCCGTGATCCACGCGACGGTGACCAACGTGGCGGCCTCGATCGCCGGCACGGTGACGCCGGCCAACAGCCGCGCGCAGCTGTTCGCGGTCAGCACGACCAGCGCCGACACGCTGGCGTCGACGCTCGCCGACAGCGTCTCGGGAGCGTACAAGCTCCGCTTCCTGCCGCCGGGGTCGTACACGGTCTCCGCGGTGGGCACGGCGACTGGTTCGACGCTCAACCTGACGAAGGCCGTGACGCTGCGGTCGTCGCAGGACACGGTCGGGGTCAACTTCCCTTAGGGCTCACGGCCGGCGCACGGCGGCGCGGACCCGACCGGACTGCACGCGGTAGTCGACACCGATTGGCCGCTTCTCCGGTCGTCCCCGCTCGCCGCGGGGTCAGCCGATGCCCGCCGCTCCCGCGTCCGCCGGTGCCTCGCGCGGCGCGACCCGTCCCACGATTCCGGCGAGTCGTCCCGCGCGCCGCCCGCGCGAGCCTGGGCGTGCTGTCGAACGGCCGATCTTGCGCCTCGCCACCCCACACCGGCATTGCTGGAGCCTTCGGACATGCGCATCACCTTCTCGTTGACCGGGGGCGTCATGCTCGCGGTCGCCCTGATCGCCGCGCCCGCCACGACGGGTCCACTCCTGGCCCAGCGGCAGGTGGTGGTGGAATACGATCCGGATTCGACGCCACCACGACGCGTCACCCTGCCGGCGGCGCACGACGTACCACTCGTCGCGCCCGGCATCCCGGGCACGACGCTGCCCGTCGTCGACGTGATGGTGAACGGCCGGGGACCGTTCCGCTTCGCGATCGAGACGGGCGCGGGTTTCGTCGGCGTCTCGCCACAGTTCGCGCAGACGGCGGGGCTCACGCGGTCCGGCGGCCCCGATGGGTTTCCCGAGTTCCACGTCGATTCCCTCGTGATCGGCGGCGCCCGGTTCGAGGACTTCACGGTGAGCGCGCTCCCCCGTGCCGCGACGGGCGTCGACGGCGTGCTCGGGCTACCGTTCTTTCACGATGTCCTCGTGACCATCGACTATCCCGGCAAGCGGTTGCGGTTGTCCCGGGACACGTTGCCGGCGGCGAACGCGCGGGACGTGTTGCCCCTCGTGCGCGCCGGGCCGTTCTGGGCCCTCAGCGTGACGATCGCCGGACGTCCCTTCACGTCGGTCCTCGACACGCGCTCCACGGGACTGCTGAGCGTGACCCCGGAGGTGGCGGGCCAACTGCCGTTCGCCGGCGAGCTCCAGGTCATCGGACGCGCACGCGGCGTGGGCGTGCCCGACGTCGACGTGAAGGCCGGGCGCCTCGGGGGCGACGTCACTTTCGGGGCGTACACGGTCCGCCGTCCCGTGCTTTCCATTCGTCCACTCCCCGCGAACTTCGACGCGCCGGCCCGCGGACCCCTGTTCGGCGACGCCGTGCTTCAGCACTTCACCGTGTCGCTCGATCAACGCACCCGGCGCCTGCGGCTCCGGCGCGAAGGCTCGCCAATCATTCCGGTGCGGGAGCCGCCGGGCTTCCCGCCGCCGACCGGCGAGGGGTCGGAGGCAGGCGCCGCACGCACGCAGCAGTGATCGCGCCCACGCGGCGCGCGACGCTGGCGCTCGGGTCGTCGCGGCGTCCCTGTGCGAGGCGGTGCGGCACCGAGCCGTCAGGCCCCGTCCGGATGCAACGCCCACTTGGTGCGCGCGTACACCGGCCGGAAGCCCGCGCGTTCCGCGTTGCGCTGCGAGGCGCTCGCGGGGGGCGTGATCATCATCGCGAGCGCGCTCCCCTGTGCGGCGGCATGGGCGAGACGGGCCGCGAGCAGGGCGCCCTGCGCGCCGCGGCCGCGTGCGATCGGAATCGTGCTCGCCCCGGCGAGCAAGGCGACGTCGCCGGACAGGAAGAGGGCACCAGCCGCGATCGGCAGCCCGTCCAGTTCCGCGAGGAAGCATGCCCCGCCCTGCGCCGCGCCGAACACGCGGCCCAGCTGCGCCACTAACGCGCTGGCCTCGGCCCCCTCGCTGCTCCAGCCCAGCGCGG
>JACQES010000133.1 GCA_016200495.1 Gemmatimonadota bacterium | reverse complement strand
CCCCGCCTTCTCCCACGCCGCGAACGCCTCGGCCGTGAACACGGAGTCCACGAGGAGCGGGGTGGAATCGCGCGTGAGGAGCACGAAGTTGTCGCGGCCCAGCACGGTGGCCGCGCTCACGGGCTGGTCGAGGGTGACTTTGATCGTCACCGAGTCGCGGACGACAAGCTGCCCGATGCGCGGCCCCAGCGTGTCGTGCTGGAAGGCGAGGAGTTCGATGCGCGCCGAGTCGGCGAGGGTGACGCCGGTGGAATCCCAGGCGCGGCGGCGGTCGAACGGGCGCAGCCCGCCGCCGGAACTGCCGATCGTGGACGAGGTGGCCACGGCCGCGCGCACGAGGTACGCCCCCGGCGGCAGGAAGCGCAGCGTGAAGCGTCCCGACGAATCGGTGAGGGCGACGTACTGGAGCGTCGTGTCGCGGCGGTCCAGCGCCTCGACGAGCGTGAGCGGCGCGGGAGTGCCGCGCACCCAGTCGAAGAGGATGCCGCGGAGCTGCGTGTCGGGAATGACGTCGCCGGTGGCAAAGACGAGCGTGGTGCCCTGCTTGAGCACGTTGCCGCGGAGGTCCGCCATGCCCGGGAGCATCGTGACCGAGTAGGTGAGGCCCTTGCGCCAGCCGCCCTGCGGCCGGATCCAGATCTCCTCGCGATTCCAGTCCACGTCGAGGCTGCGCGGGCGCGGCGAGACGATGAACATGTCCTCGAGCTTGGAGGCCCCCGAGGGCCGCTCGTTCACGACCTCGTCGAAGCGGAAGACGACGGCGCGCGGCGCGATGTTGACCTTGCCCGACTCGGGGACGACCTGCAGCAGCTTGGGCGGCAGCCGGTCGGGCGGACCGCCGGGCGGCGCCCCGGGCGACGCGCAGGCGGCGAGCAGCGCGACGAGCAGGGCGCCCGGGCGCAGGCTCGTCATCCCTGGAGCGCCGCCGCCTTCTCGCGCAGGCGCGCGATGCGCTCCGTCCACTCGCGCTCCTTCGCGCGCTCGGCCGCGACGACCTCAGGCTTGGCGCGCGCGACGAAGCTCTCGTTCGACAGCCGCGCGGTGAGCGACGCGAGCTGCTTCGCGAGGTTCTCGGCCTCCTTCTGCGCCTTGTCGGCCTCCTTGGCGCGCACCTCGGGGGCGATGTTGTCGAGGGGGAGGATGACGTCGAAGCCGTCGCAGACTTCGCGCAGCCCACCGCCGGCGTGCGACGCGACGAGCGTCACGTCGGCACGCGCGAGCGCGCCGATGAGCGCGGCCTCCTCGCGCAGCACCGCGACGAGCGGCGGCGCCGACTGCCCCGTGACGAGCTGCGCGCGCACGCGCTGCCCGCTCGACAGCCCCGCGGCCGAGCGCAGCGAGCGGATCGCGTCCACCGCCGCCACCACCGCGTCGAACTCGCCGCGCACCGCGATGCCCGCGGCCACTCCGCCCGCGCGCGCCCCGGCCTGCGACGCCCGCGCCACCGGCCACGCCGCGCGCGCCACGAAGTCGGCCTGCTTCGCCACCGGCAGCCGCTGCCACACTTCTTCCGTGATGAACGGCATGATGGGATGGAGGAGGCGGAGCCCGTGGTCGAACGCGTGCGCGAGCACCACGCGCGCGACCTCGCCATCGTTTCCGCCGGCCGCGAGGCGCGCCTTGACCGCCTCTACATACCAGTCCGCGAGTTCGTTCCACACGAAGCGGCGCGCCGTCTCGGCGTACTCGTTGAGGCGGAGGCCGGCGTTGCGCTGCGCCTCGGGCCACGTGGCGCCGTCGGGCCGCGAGCGGCCGAGCGCCGCGTCGCACTCGGCGATCGCCTGGTCGAGGCGCGCGAGGATCCACCGGTCGGCGCGCGTGAGCTGCGCGTCGTCCACGCTCGCGAGCGGCGCCACCGCGCGGTCGCCCACGCTCGTGAGCAGGAACCGCCCGATGTTCCAGAGCTTGGTGGCGAAGTTGCGCCCGGGAGCGAACGCCTTGTCGAGGTCGGTGTGGTCGAGGTTCAGGTCCACGCCGAGCCCCATCTGGCTCACCACCGTCCAGCGGAGCGCGTCGGCGCCGTAGCGCGCGACCACGTCGAGCGGGTCGATGCCGTTGCCGAGCGACTTGGACATCTTCCGGCCCTGCGCGTCGCGCACGGTGCCGGTGAGGTACACCGTGTGGAACGGCGGGCGGTGCGCGGGATCGAAGTACATCCCCGACATGATCATGCGCGCGACCCAGAAGAAGAGGATCTCCGGGGCGGTCACGAGCACGTCGGTCGGGTAGAAGCGGCGCAGGTCGGCCGTGTCGTCGGGCCAGCCGAGCGTGGACATCGGCCAGAGCCAGCTCGAGGCCCACGTGGCGAGCACGTCCTCGTCCTGGCGCACGGCGCCGCGGCACCGGGGGCAGTGCGGCGGGTCCTCGCGCAGCGCGGCCGTCCAGTGACAGGCGTCGCAGTAGAACACCGGGATGCGGTGTCCCCACCAGAGCTGCCGCGAGATGTTCCAGTCGCGGATGTTCTCCATCCAGTTCACGTACACCCCTTCCCACCGCTCGGGGAGCACGCGCACGCGCCCGTCGCGCACCGCGGCCAGGGCCGGGGCGGCCAGCGAGGCCATCTTCACGAACCACTGGTCGGAGAGCCGCGGCTCCACCACCGTCTCGCAGCGGTAGCAGCGGCGCACCGAGTTCCGGTGCTGTTCCGTCTTGACGAGGAAGCCGGCGCGATCGAGCGCGGCCACGAACGCCTTGCGCACGGCGAAGCGGTCCTTGCCCACGTACTCGTCCGCCACGCGACCGGCCGCGTCAGCGACCTCACGCACGAGCCCCGTCTCGTCGATGACCACGGGCATCGCGAGCCCGTGGCGCTTGCCGACGTCGAAGTCGTTGGCGTCGTGCGCGGGGGTGATCTTGAGCGCGCCGGTGCCGAACGCGCGGTCCACGTACGCGTCGGCGATCACGGGGATGTCGATGCCGACGAGCGGCAGCGTGACCGTCCGCCCCACGAGGTCGGCGTAGCGCTCGTCCTCGGGATGCACGGCCACGGCGACGTCGGCGAACATCGTCTCGGGCCGCGTCGTGGCGATCACCAGCGACCGGCCGGGTTCGCCCACCACGGGATAGGCCACGTGGTAGATCTGCGCGTTCGTCTCGTGGAACTCGGCCTCCTCGTCCGACAGCGACGTGAGGCAGCGCGGGCACCAGTGGATCACGCGATGCCCGCGGTAGATGAGGCCGTCGTCGTAGAGGCGCACGAACGCCTCGCGCACCGCGCGCGAACGGTCGGCGTCGAAGGTGTAGGCGGTGCGCGTCCAGTCGGCGCTCGCGCCGATGGCGCGCAGCTGCTCGATGATCACGCCGCCCGTCTCGGCGACGAACGCCTTGGTGCGCGCCACGAACGCCTCGCGCCCCAGGTCGAAGCGCGTCTTGCCCTCCTTGGCCAGCTGCTTCTCCACGACGTTCTGCGTCGCGATGCCGGCGTGGTCGGTGCCGGGCACCCAGAGCGCGTCGTCGCCGGCCATGCGGCGCCAGCGCACGATCACGTCCTGCACGGTGTTGTTGAGGCCGTGCCCGATGTGCAGCATCGCCGTCACGTTGGGCGGCGGCATCACCATCGTGAAGGTGCGGCGGCCGGGGGCGGCGGGGCCGGGGGTGAACACGCCGGCCGCCTCCCAGCGGCCGTAGAGGGCGCGCTCGGTCGCGGTCGCGTCGTAGGTCGCCGGCAGCTCCGGCGTGGAGGGCGTCGGGCTCGTCATGGGACGGGGAAAGCTAACGGGGCATGCGTGGCTCCGTGGCAGCGTCGCGGCGACCTCGGTACCTTTCGTTCACGCGCGCCATCCACGCCGGCCGCCTCCCTCCCGACGCCCACCGATGCCGACTCCCGTGCAGACGTCCGAGCCTGCCGCTCCCGCCCGCGGCCTCGCGCTGTGGCTGGTGATCGTGGTCGTGGCGATCGTGGGGATCGCGCTGGCGTACCGCCACGGACCCGCGATGGCGTCGCTGCTCGGGACGCGCGGCTGACCCCTCGGCCCGCTCCACTCATTCCCGCCTGGCCGCACGAGCGGCCGGCCCGACACGCCCCACCATGCTCACCCTGACCCTCCCCGACGGCGCGACCCGCGAGGTCGCGCCCGGCACCCTGCCCAAGGACGTCGTCGCCTCCATCGGCGCCGGGCTCCTCCGCGCGGCCATCGCCGTGTCGGTGGACGGCGAGGTGCAGGACCTGGCGACGCCGCTCCGGAAGGGCGGGGCGTTCACGGTGATCACCAACAAGGACCCGCGCGCCCTCCCGGTGCTGCGGCACTCGGGGGCGCACATTCTCGCCACCGCCGTCCGCCGGTTGCGTCCCGATGCGAAGATCAGCTTCGGCCCCGCGATCGACGACGGCTTCTACTACGACTTCGAGGTCGAGAAGCCCTTCACCCCCGACGACCTCGCCGCGTTCGAGGCGGAGATGAAGAAGGTCGTGGCGGAGAAGTACCCGTTCGTGCGCGAGGAGGTGAGCCGCGAGGAGGCGCTCAAGCGCTTCAGCGACGACCAGCTCAAGCTCGAGCGGATCGGCGACCTCGGCCCCGACGAGGTGATCTCGACCTACACCGACGGCCCGTTCATCGACCTGTGCCGCGGGCCGCACGTGCAGGACACCGGCTACCTCAAGCACTTCAAGCTCCTGCACACCGCGGGGGCCTACTGGCGCGGCGACGAGAAGCGGCAGATGCTGCAGCGCATCTACGCCACCGCCTTCTTCAGCAAGGAGGAGCTCGACCAGCACCTCCACCGGCTCGAGGAGGCACGGAAGCGCGACCACCGCGTCGTCGGCAAGCAGCTCGACCTGTTCCACTTCTTTCCCGTGGCGCCCGGCGCGCCGTTCTGGACGCCGCGCGGGACCCAGCTCTACAACACCCTCGTGGAGTTCGTCCGCGAGCGGCAGCAGGGCGCGTTCCTCGAGATCAAGACCCCGCTCATGTACCACAAGTCGCTGTGGGAGCAGTCGGGGCACTGGGGCAAGTACAAGGAGAACATGTTCCTCGTCCTCGACAACGAGACGCAGGAGCATGACCACTCGCTCAAGCCGATGAACTGCCCGTCGCACTACGTCTACTACAACGTCGGCAAGCACTCGTACCGCGAACTGCCCAAGCGGTTCGTCACCTTCGATCCGCTCCACCGGAACGAGCTCTCCGGCGCGCTCTCGGGGCTCACCCGCGTGCGCCAGTTCGCCCAGGACGACTGCCACGTCTTCCTCAAGGCGGAGGCGGCGCTCAAGGCGGCGCTCGAGTCCACCGGGCGCCCGTACGAGCTCAAGGCCGGCGACGGCGCGTTCTACGGGCCCAAGGTCGACTTCGACGTCACCGACTCGATCGGCCGCGCGTGGCAGCTGGGCACGATCCAGCTCGACTACAACGCCCCCGAGCGGTTCGACCTGCAGTACGTGGGTGCCGACAACGCCATGCACCGCCCGGTCGTGATCCACCGCGCGGTGAGCGGGTCGTTCGAGCGGTTCATCGCCATCCTGATCGAGCACTTCGCCGGCGCCTTCCCGCTCTGGCTCGCGCCCGAGCAGGTGCGCGTGCTGCCCATCACCAACGACCTCGCCGACGCGGCGCGGCCGGTGCTCGACGCGCTCACCGCGGCGGGGCTCCGCGCCACGCTCGACGAGCGCAACGAGACGCTCAACTACCGCATCCGCGACGGCGAACTGATGAAGATTCCGTACCTCGCCGTGGTCGGGAAGCGCGAGGCCGACGAAGGCACGGTGGCGCTCCGCGCGCGCGGCACCGGCGCCAAGCAGGAGACGATGTCGGTGGCCGCGTTCGTGGCCAAGCTCGCCGAGGAGAACCGGACGCGCGCGCTGCCGGCGGAGTTCAAGGCCGAGCAGTAGGGGGCGACAGGTAGGGGGCGTACTCCGCGAGCGTCGCGTCCACGCACCGCTCGAGCGTGAACGCGCGCGCAGCCTCGACCCCCGCCGCGCCCATGGCCGCGCGCACGTCGGGGCGCATGGCCTGCGCGACGCCGTCGGCGAGGCGCTCGACTTCGCCATCGCCCGCCTCGATCAGCAGGCCCGCCCGTCCCTCGGGAATCACCTCGGGGGCCGCACCGCTCCGGGTGGCCACGATCGGGAGCGCGCTCGCCATCGCCTCGACGAAGACGTTGCCGAACGCCTCGCCCTGCGTGGTGTGGAGGAGCACGTCGGCCGCGGCCATGTAGCGCGCGATGTCGGCCACGTGTCCGAGCCAGCGGATGCGCGCGGCCACGCCGAGCCGCTCCGCTTCGGCGCTGAGCTCCGCCTGCATCGTGCCGATGCCGGCCATCCAGAGGTGGGCGTCCACGCCGCGCGCGACGAGCGCGGCCAGCGTCGCGACCGCCACGCGGGGACGCTTGATGGGGAGCGGCTTGCTGGCGAACAGCATCGCCACCGCGCCGTCCCCCAGGCCGAGCGCGCGGCGCACCTCGGCGCGCGCCGTCGCGTCGGGCCGGAAGGTCGCGAGGTCCACGCCGTTGTACACGACGCCGACCTTGGACGATGGCATGCCCTGCGAGAGGAGCCGCGCGCGCACGAACTCCGAGATCGCGAGCGCGCACGTGATCGGCGCGCTGAGCACGCGGACGCGCGTGCGCATGGCCCATCCCTTCAGCCCGCCGTGCCGCCACTCGCCCCCGTTGGCCTCGGTGTAGAACACCGTGCGGATCCCCGCGAGGCGGCAGTACCACGCCACGGGACTGTCGAGCGTGAAGAAGCGGATGTGCGCGAGTCGCACGTCGTAGGTGCGCGCCATCGTGCGCACGTAGTCGCGGTACGCGGCCGGGCCCTTGGCGAAGGACTGCACCGCGACGACGGCGCCCGCGGCCTGCATGCGCGACTGGATCTCGGGCGCGTAGATCTTCGGGATCGTGAGGATGGGCACGATGCCGCGGGCCGCGAGCGCGGCGCAGGTGCGGGCGAAGAACTCCTCGCGCGTGCTCCACGGCACGGGCTGCCAGTCGAGGAGGAACAGGACGGAGGGGCGCGGGCCCGCGGAAGGCATGCCGGCGAGGGGCGGGTGGAGGGCGCACCGGCATCGCTCGGGCCGGCGTGCTGCGAATGTAACGGCCCCCGACGGTCGACGAGGGTGGCACGCTTGCGCGTACCACCCTCGTCCCCCCAACCCGGCGCCCATGGAAGCGCGCCGGGTCGCACCGGGCGCTTACGCGCGCGGCAACACGGCCTGGAGGTCGATCGAGAGGTCGATCTCGTTGGCGACGAGGAGGCCACCCGCCTCGAGGGCCTGGTTCCAGTTGAGGCCGAAGGCGCGCCGATCGAGCTTGGCCGTCGCGCTCCACGCGGCGCGGGTGTTGCCCCACGGGTCGGTGCCCGAGCCGAGCGGCGTGACCGTGAGGGTGACCGGCTGCGACACGCCACGGAGGGTCAGCGTGCCGGGGAGCGCCCACGTGCCGTGGCCGTTCTTGGTGGCGCCGGTGCCGCGGAAGGTCGCGGTGGGGAAGGTGGCCACGTCGAAGAAGTCGGGCGACTTGAGGTGGTCGTCGCGCTGCGGCATGCGGGTGTCCACCGAGGCGGTGCCGATGGTGACATCCACGGCGGTGGTGCGGAGGTCGCCGTCGGTGATG
>JACQES010000132.1 GCA_016200495.1 Gemmatimonadota bacterium | reverse complement strand
GTGGTGGACGCGGGCGGCAACACGGTGACGTCGCTCAGCACCGGCAACGTGACCGTCACGGCGACCGGGCTCACCGCGACCAACGGCACGGCGGCCATCACCAACGGCGTCGCGACCTTCAGCGGGCTGTCGTTCACCGGCACGGCGGGCAGCTACACCCTGTCGTTCAGCGACGGCACGAACAGCGTGACGCAGGGCTTCACGCTGACGCCGGGCGCGGCGAGCCAGCTGCTGTTCACCACGACGCCGTCGGCGTCGGCGGCGTACGGCACGGCGCTCGCGCAGCAGCCGGTGGTGCGGGTGGCCGACGCGGGGGGCAACACGCTCACGTCGCTCAGCACGGGCACGATCACCGTGACGGCCAGCGGCCTCACCGCCACGAACGGCACGGCGTCCATCACCAACGGCGTCGCGACCTTCAGCAACCTGTCGTTCACGGGCACGGCGACCGGCTACACGCTGTCGTTCAGCGACGGCACGCGGAGCGTGACCAACGCCTTCACCCTGACGCCGGGCGCGGCGGCGGGCCTCGCCTTCACGACGACGCCGTCGGCGTCGGCGGCGTACGGCACGGCGCTGGCGCAACAGCCGGTGGTGGCGGTGGTGGACGCGGGCGGCAACACGGTGACCAGCCTCAACACCGGCAGCATCAGCGTGAGCGCGAGCGGGCTGACGCCGACGGGCGGCACGGCGAGCATCGTGAACGGCGTGGCGACCTTCACCACGCTCTCGTTCACCGGCATCGCCACCGGCTACACGCTCAGCTTCACCGACGGCACGAACACGGTGACGAACGGCTTCACGCTCACTCCGGGCGCCCCGGCGGCGATCACGATCAACACGCAGCCGGCCGTGACCTCGCCGGCGGGCGGCCTGACCGGCAACGTGCTCGACGTCCAGCCGGTGATCACGGTCGTGGATGCCGGCGGCAATCCGGTCGGGGCCGGCATCAACGTGCTCGCGACCCTGAACCAGACGGGCGGCGGTGCGGCGGGTTCGCTGACCGGCACGGCCACGCTGGCGACCAACTCGTCCGGCCAGATCACCTGGTCGCTCAGCATCATCCCGACCGCCACGGGCGAGATGTACACGATCACGTTCACCAACCAGAGCGGATCGGGCACGAACACCAGCGGCACGATCACCATCCCCTGATGCCCGGGACCGCTGGCATGCCGTTTTCGGTCAATTTGACGCAACTGGGGATTGCCTCTGAGGCCCCGGTATGGCACGTTTCCCCGGATCGGAAGTGTGATGTTTGTCACACTCCCGATGGTCATTCCGACGCCGGAGTGACCGTCGAGTCCCCTCGCACCGAGCCGGGCCATGAGCTGTAACAACTGCGGCGTCGAACTCGCGGAAGGCGCGGTCTTCTGCTCGAGTTGCGGCGCGCCCCAGATCAATGATCCGGGTGCCGCGACGATCACGTTCAAGGCGCCGGAAGACCCGATTCTCGCCGCGCTCAAGCGGGAGCTCTCGGGCGACTACGAGGTCGAGAAGGAACTCGGCCGCGGCGGCATGGCCGTCGTGTACAAGGCCGTCGAGGTCGCGCTGCACCGGACCGTCGCTCTCAAGGTGGTGCCGCCCGACCAGGCCACCGGCAACACGGCCGAGCGGTTCAAGCTCGAGGCGCGCATGGCCGCCTCGCTCGACCACCAGAACATCATCCCCGTCTATCGCGTGGCGCAGGCCGGCAACCTGCTCTACATGGCGATGAAGTTCGTCGAGGGGAAGGCGGTCGACACGATCATCGAGCAGCAGGGCCCGCTGCCGATCCCGGTGGTGCTCGAGGTGCTCCGCTCCTCGGCGCACGCCCTCGCCTACGCGCACGAGCACGGCATCGTCCATCGCGACATCAAGCGCGCGAACATCCTCGTGGACAAGGATGGCCGCGTGCTCGTCTCCGACTTCGGCATCGCCCGCGCCGTCGAGGAGAAGTCGATGACGGCCTCGGGCATGATCATCTGCACGCCGTACTTCATGAGCCCCGAGCAGTGCGGCGGGCTCAAGGTCGGGCCGCAGTCGGACCAGTACTCGCTCGGCATCATGGCCTTCCAGATGCTGACCGGCGAGGTGCCGTTCGACGCCGACTCGGTCATGGGGATCATCCAGCATCATTACATGACCCCGGTGCCGGACATCGCCGCCGTGCGCGACGACGTGCCGCCCGAGCTGCTCGCCTGCATCTACCGCGCCCTCAACAAGGACGTGGCCGACCGGTTCGAGACGACGCAGCTCTTCGCCGACGCGCTCGACGCGGTGCCCGATCCCGAGGGCTCGTCGCGCCGCGACGGCCAGGCGATGCTCAAGGCGATCGCCACCGGCACGGGCGAGTCGATCCCGAAGATCCGCACCGCGTCGCTGCCGCCGCTCGCCCCCACCGGGGTGATGCCCAAGGCCGCGAGCATGCCGAACATCCCCGCGGTCAAGCCGCGGACGGGCACCGGCTCGCAGAAGGTGGTGCCGGAGCCCAAGTCGAACACGGGCCTGATCATCGGCGGCGGCGTGGTCGTGGTCGCCGCCGCGGCCGGTGCGTTCTTCATGCTCAACAAGCCCAGGAGCGAGACGAACGGGGCCGCCCCGGCCGCCGTCGTGGCGCCAGCGGCGCCCGACTCGGGCTTCGTCAAGTTCGCGAACGTCCCCACGGGGGCGACGATCACGATCGACGACCAGCCGTTCAGCGGCGACTCGGGGCACTTCGCCACGGGCGACGTCATCTACAAGGTGAAGGCGCCGGGCTACAAGCCGACGTCGCAGGCGGTGCGCGTGCCGGCCGGCAAGACGTTCACGGTGGAACTCGCGATGGAGAAGGAGGT
>JACQES010000122.1 GCA_016200495.1 Gemmatimonadota bacterium | reverse complement strand
GTTCAGGTACGGGTCGAACTTGAGCACCGTCACGCGGAGGCCGCGCTCGACGAGCAGGCGTCCGAGCGACGCCGCGGCAATCCCCTTGCCGAGCGACGACACGACGCCGCCGGTCACGAACACGAACTTGGTGGGCTGCGGGCGCGACGGAGTGTTCATCAGGGGCTGTCCTCGGTGGTGGTGGTCCAGCGCGCGTTGGCGCGCGCCAGGTCCTCTTCGGTGTCCACGCCGCCGGTTGGCGTGTCGGGCACGTCCGCCACGCCCATCGCCCAGCCCGCGGCGAGGGGACGCAGCTGTTCCAGCTTCTCGACCTGTTCCAGCGGGTGGGGCGGCAGCGCCACCCATGCGGCGAGCGCCGCGCGCGTGTACGCGTACACCCCCACGTGCTGCCGCACCTGCCCCTGGAGCCGCGGCGCGTCCGCGGGATCGCGCAGGAACGGGATCGGCGCGCGCGAGAAGTAGAGCGCGCGGCCGTCATCGGCGACGACGACCTTCACGACGTCGGGCCGGTCGAGGATCCCGGGCGTCGCCAGGCACGCCGCGGTGCCGAGCGGATGCCGCCCCGAAGCCACGATGTCGATGGCCCCGGCGATGGCGGCCCGATCGACGAACGGCTCGTCACCCTGCACGTTCACGATCACGGGGAAGCCGCGATACTCCGCGCGTCCCGCCACCTCGGCAACGCGATCCGTGCCCGACGGATGGTCGGCCCGCGTCATCGCGACGTCCGCGCCCGCGGCCCGGCACACGCTCGCGACCTCCTCATGATCCGTCGCCACCACGATGCGATCGGCGACGCCCAGCTGCCGTACGCGCTCCCACACGCGCACGATGAGCGGGCGTCCGCCGAGGAGGCGCAGGGGCTTGTTGGGGAGGCGCGTCGCCGACAGGCGGGCCGGAAGGACGGCCAGCGTGCTCACGGGGTCATGCCCCGAGCGAAGGGAGTCGGGCACGCAAATTCCACGCCAGTCAATGTAGCGCCGCAGACCTCCATTTTCCAAGACTTTCTAAATCGCAGTACGGCAAACGGTTACACCCCCTTGACGGAACCGGTTCCGGTGGTTCGGACGGCGTCTCTCTGTCGCTACTTCGGCGCGGTGTCGCTCGCGTGCTAACATGGGGCGTGCACTCGCTTTCCGGGCCCCTCCCGCACCTGCTGCTCGAACTCCTCGCGTATGCCGTCGCGGCGTCGCCCCGATCACGGTGGGGCTCGTCATCGGTCGCCTCGGCTGCCAGCTCTCGGGCACGTGGGACCAGACCTATGGCAACCCGACCGGCATGGCCTGGGGATGGAACTACGGGGACGGCGTGCTGCGGCACCCGGTGGCGCTGTACGAACTCGCCACCGTTTCCCTGCTCTTCGTGCTGCTGCGGCGCCGCTGGCCGGAGACGCCGGGCGCCCGCTTCGCCGCGTTCTTGGCCGGCTATGCCGCGCTCCGCTTCGGGCTCGAGTTCCTGAAGCCGCCGTACGGCGCGCTCGCCGAGGGCACGCTGCCGTCGGACTGGTACGCGGGACTGACCGCCATCCAATGGACAGCGATCGCGGGCGTCGTCTGGTTCGGCGCGTTGTGGCGCATGCGTCGTCGCGGCGGCGACCTTGCCTCGACGGACCGCGCGACCGCCGCGTAACTTCGCGGACGCTCGCCTCGCGTCCCTCGCCCGCCCCCATGCCCCGCACCCGCCCGTACCTCTACTACGACCAGGCGACGTCGCTCTGCACCACCTGCCTCCGGCGCATCGAGGCCAAGCTGGTGATCCGCGACGACCAGGTGTGGATGTACAAGTGGTGCCCCGAGCACGGCAGCAGCAAGGTGCTCGTGGCGAGCGACGCCGCCTTCTGGCGGCTGGGTCGCGAGGTGTACGTCAAGCCGCCCGAGATGCCGCTCCGGTTCTCGACGGAGATGGCGTGGGGCTGCCCGTACGACTGCGGCCTCTGCCCCGACCACATGCAGCACTCGTGCCTCACGATCCTCGAGGTCACGGACCACTGCAACTTGAGCTGCCCCGTCTGTTATGCGGCCTCGGGGCCGCACCGGAGCGAGCGCCGCGACCTCGCGACGATCGAGCGCATGCTCGATGCCGTCGTGGCGAGCGAGGGCGAGCCCGACGTGGTGCAGGTCTCGGGCGGCGAACCGACGACGCACCCCGACTTCTGGGCGATCCTCGACGCCGCCAAGCGGCGCCCGATCCGCCACCTGATGCTCAACACCAACGGCATCCGCATCGCGCAGGAGCCGGGCTTCGCCGAGCGGCTGGCCACGTACGCGCCGGGCTTCGAGGTCTACCTCCAGTTCGACTCGCTCGAGCGCGACGCGCTGATGACGCTGCGTGGCGCCGACCTGCGCCGCGTGCGCGCGCAGGCGCTCGAGAACCTCGAGCGCGTGGGCCTCTCGACCACGCTCGTCATGACGGTGGCGCGCGGGGTCAACGACCACGAGATCGGCGCGGTGGTGCGGCACGCCGCCTCGTTCGCCTGCGTGCGCGGCGTGACGCTCCAGCCCATGCAGTTCGCCGGCCGCACGGAGGGCGTGGCGCCCGCCGGCCAGCGGCTCACCCTCACCGAGGTGCGCACGCGGCTCATCGAGCAGGGCGACATCTTCCAGGCCGCCGACGTCATCCCGGTGCCCTGCAATCCCGACGCGCTGGCGATGGGCTACGCGCTGCGCACGCCGGCCGGCATCCAGCCGCTCACGCGCTTCATCAGCCCCGAGGTCCTCCTCGCGGGCGAGCGCAACACGATCGTCTTCGAGCAGGATCCCGTGCTCAAGGGCGAGGTGTTCAAGCTGTTCGCCACCAACCTGGGGCCCGAGGCGCAGGCCGAGTCGCTGGCGTCGCTCCTCTGCTGCCTCCCGTCCGTGCAGGTGCCCGAGGGGCTTGGCTACGGCAACGTCTTCCGCGTCCTGATCATGGCGTTCATGGACGCCGAGGCGTTCGACGTGCGGGCGATGAAGAAGTCGTGCGTGCACCTCGTGCAGCCCGACGGACGGATCATCCCGTTCGAGTCGTACAACCTGCTCTACCGCGACGGCCAGCGAGCACTGCTCGAGCAGCGGCGCGCCGAAGTCACGGCGATGTTCGCGGATGCGGAGGCGCGGGTGCCATGAGGGCGGTCTGGGCGGTCCTGCTCGCGATCCTCGGCCTCGCCGGTTTCGGCATGTCGCTGTGCGGAGTCGTCGTGACCGGGTCGGCGCTCATTGATCGCGGCCAGGCCATGTACCTGCTCGTCTTTTCGCTCCCGGCGCTCCTGATCGGCCTGTTCGTCATCCGGTCGGCATGGGCGCGCTGGAAGGAACTGCAGACCGCCCACCTCGATTCCGACGATGCCTGAAGGTCGCAGCACGCTCATGGGATTCCTGCTCCTCGCCGCCGGCCTCGTGGGGCTCGGCATGACGCTCTGCGGGGGCGTGTTCACGATCGGCGCGCTGGCTGACGTCCTCGGGCCGCACCGCGGCGGCGAGAATTACAGTGGCGCGGTGTTCGTCATTTCGGTGCCGGCGTTGCTGCTTGGTGCGGCGATGCTCTGGTTCGTCTGGAAGCGGTTCAAGGAGCCGACCACGCTCGACTGAGCGGGCGCCGTGGAGCGACGCCGCGAGCCTGCGTGCGCGCGCGTGACGAGGGCTCGAGCGCGCCGCGTGCCTCCTACCGGGCCGGCAGCGTCGCCCGCAGCACGCGCACCACGTTCCCCTGCAGGATCTTCGCGATCTCCTCGGGGGTGAACCTCTCCTTGAGCAGCGCATCGGTCACGAGGCCGATGCCGCTCGCGTC
>JACQES010000121.1 GCA_016200495.1 Gemmatimonadota bacterium | reverse complement strand
GCGCGAGGCACAGCGGGTTGAGCATCCCCGCGCTCGTGACGAACACCACCGCGGCCAGCGCCACCGCCACGCGCGCCGCGCCCACGCCGATCACGCCGCGCGGGATCTCGCGCTGCGCCGTGCGCGGGTTGAGCGCGTCGAACCGCCGGTCCACGAGCCGGTTGAAGGCCATGGCCGCGAACCGCGCGCTCGTGAACGCCAGCACGGCCCATCCCACCTGCGCCACCGTCACCGGGTGCGACCAGCTCGCGAGCGTGACGCCCACGAGCGCGAACGGCAGCGCGAACACCGTGTGCGGCAGCTTCACGAAGCTCGCCCACTTGGCCACCGCCCCGGGGCCCGCGAAGGTCTGCCCCTCGCGCGGCCCGTCCACGGTCACCGGCGCGCCGCTCACGGCGACTTGCCGAGGCCCAGCCGCGGCCAGATCGCGTCCACCTTCGCTTTCGTGGCCGGGTCCATCTCGATCACCTTGGGCCAATTCCGCGTGAACCCTTCCTCGGGCCACTTCCGCGTCGCATCGAGCCCGAGCTTGCTGCCGTACGTGAAGCCGCGGCTCGCGTGGTCGAGCACGTCCACGGGCCCCATGCTGAACCGCGCGTCGCGTTCCGGATCGAGGTTGTTGAGCGCCACCCACCACGCTTCCTGCGGGTTGCGCACGTTCACCCACTCGTCCACGATCACGAGCACCTTGGCCAGCGACATCAGCCCCTGCCCCCAGAGCGCGTTCATCACCTTGAACGCCTGCCCCGGGTACTGCTTGCGGATGCTCACGAACACGAGGTTGTGGAAGATCCCCTCGGCCGGCATGTGGTAGTCCACGATCTCCGGCGTCGTGAGCTTGAGCAGCGGCAGGAAGATCCGCTCGGTCGCGTGGCCGAGGTAGAAGTCCTCCATCGGCGGGCGCCCGACGATCGTCGTCGCGTACACGGGGTTCCGGCGCATCGTCACCGCGGTGACGTGCACGCGCGGATACAGGTCGGCCTCCGAGTAGAACCCCGTGTGGTCGCCGAACGGCCCCTCGGTCACGAGCGGCTCGGCCGGATCGATGTAGCCCTCGATCACGAACTCCGCCTCGGCCGGCACTTCGAGGTCGCAGGTGAGCGCCTTGCACAGCTTGACCGGCTTCGAGCGCAGGAAGCCCGCGAAGATGAACTCGTCCACCGTCGGCGGCAGCGGCGCGCTCCCCGCGTACACGCTCGCCGGATCGGCGCCGATCGCGATGCAGACGGGCATCTTCTCGCCGCGCTCGGCCATCGTGCGCCAATGTTCCGCGCCGGACTTGTGCCGTTGCCAGTGCATGGCCACGTGCTTGGGGCCCAGCTGCTGCACGCGGTACATGCCGACGTTCCGGATGCCGCGCACCGGGTCCTTGCTGATCACCATCGGCAGCGTCACGTACGGCCCGCCGTCCTCGGGCCAGCAGGTGATGATCGGCAACTGGTCGAGGTCGATCTCGTCGCCGCGCCACACGACCTCCTGGCAGGGCGCGGGATTCCCCTGCATCCGCGGCGGGAACTTGGAGACCTCGAGCAGCCGCGGCAGCAGCGACAGCTTGCCCATCAGCCCCTCCGGCACCTTGAGGTCGAGGAGCTTCGTGATGCGCGCGCCCACCTCGTCGAGCTTCGCGACGCCGAGCGCGAGCGACATGCGCCGCATCGACCCGAACAGGTTGATCGCCACCGGGTAGGGCGACGGATGCCCGTTGCGCAGGATGGCGTTCTCGAAGAGGAGCGCGGGCCCGCCACCGGGCTGCTTCATGACGCGGTCGGCGATCTCGCACAGCTCGAGGTGGACCGAGACGGGCTGCGTGATGCGGACGAGTTCCCCCGCCTGCTCGATCGCGGCGATGAACTCCTGGAGGGTGTCGAGGCTCATGTCGTGCCCTGAACGCCGGGGACGCGGGACCGTTCCCGCTCGGCGCGGCCATCGCCGAGGGGCGCGCCATCCACCCGTTCCCCGACGTGGATGGCGGCGACCCCCAGGGTGAGCGACTGCCAGCGCACGCGTGCGAACCCCGCGCGCGCGAGCCGCTCGGCGAGCGCCTCCTCGACCGGGAAGTGCTGCACGGAGCGCGGCAGGTAGGCGTAGGCCGTGCGATGGCCGCTCACCAGCCCGCCGATGAACGGCAGCAGGTTGTGGAAGTACGCGTGATAGCCCGCGCGGACGAGCGCGGAGCGCGGCGTCGAGAACTCGAGGATCACGAACCGCCCGCCCGGCACGAGCACGCGGTGCACCTCGGCCAGGCCGGCGTCGAGGTCGGCCACGTTGCGGATTCCGAAGGCGACGATCGCCCCCTCGACGCTGCGGTCCGGGAGCGGCAGCTCGAGCGCGTCGGCGACCACGGGGGCGATGCGTCCGCCGCCCTTCCCCAGCCCTGCCCGCAGCATCGGCTCGGCGAAGTCCGCGCCGATGATCCGGCCGCGGAAGCCCGGTGTCGCGGCGAGCTGTGCGCCCACGTCGAGCGTGCCCGCGCACAGGTCCAGCCACGCGCCCTCGGGCGCGCGCGCGATCCCGAGCTCGGCGATGGCCCGCGCGCGCCAGCGCACGTCCACGTTGAAGCTCAGCAGGTGGTTGAGCAGGTCGTAGCGCGGCGCGATCTCCGAGAAGATGCGGCGCACGTAGGCGCGCTTCCCGGCGTCCCCGCGCGCGGCGGCATCGGCCTCGCGCGCCTCCAGTTCCACGTTCGGCGTCACGGGCGAAAGCTCGCGGCCGTCCCGAGGGGCAGCAAGCGGCGATTGGCCGCTGGATTGCCCCCTTGCCGCGGGGTAGCTTCCCCCTCGCGACTGTCGGGGCCCCGGGCCGCCGCGGCGCGCCCCAATGCCCCCCACGCGACTCGAGCTCGAGAACCTCCCCGACGCGGACGTCGTCGCGCTCGCGCAGCAGGGGCGCGAGGACGCCTTCCGCGAGATCATCCGGCGCTACGAGCGCCCGGTGTTCTCGCTCGTGTACCGCATGGTGCGCGACCGCGAGGTGGCCGAGGACCTCGCCCAGGACGCCTTCATCCGCGTCCTCAACCACCTCGACAAGTACCGCCCCGAATTCAAGCTGTCGAGCTGGCTGTTCAAGATCGCCAACAACGTCGCGATCGACCACCTGCGCAAGCGGCAGCTCGACACGATCTCCATGCACGGCGCGCCGAACGCGGCGTCGCAGCAGGAGATCGAGGCGACGTCGATCGACATCGAGTCGGGCGGCGAGAATGCCCTCGACGAGATCGAGGCCAAGGAGCTCGGCGGCGAGATCGAGCGCGCCATCGCCAAGCTCCGCCCCGAGTACCGCGCCTGCATCATGCTGCGGCACGTGGAAGGGCGGTCGTACGAGGAAATCGCGACCACGCTCGACCTGCCCCTCGGCACGGTCAAGACCTACATCCACCGCGCGCGGCACGAGCTGCGCGAGGCGCTCCAGCACCTGCGGGAATGACCCGCGTGTCGGTGTGACGCACGACACGCGCCATGAAACCCACCCCGCGTTCCCGCCGTACGATCCCCCGGAGACCTGCATGACCGACACCCACCTCGAACCCGCCGACATCGAGCTGCTGCTCGATGATGAGCACGCGACCGCCGCCGCCCCCCTCGCGGCGCACGTCGCGCGCTGCGACGCGTGCCGCGCCGCCGTCGAGGAAGCCCGCTTCGTGGCCGAGATGCTCTCGACCGCGCCGCACCTCAAGCCGACGCGCGAGTTCACCGACCGGATCATGGGCGGCGTGCAGGTCTCCTCGCCGTGGCACGTGGCCGTCGGCGACTCGGTCCGCGCCGTCGTCCCAGAGAAGGGCGCGGCCCGCACCGGACTCCTCGTGGGCGCCGTGCTCGCCGGCCTCCTGACCACCGCGGGCGCGGTCTGGGTCGCGCTCCGCGCCGACCAGGCGGCGGTCGTCGCCGGGATCCTCGCCGATCGTGGTCGCGCGCTGGGGCTGCGCGTCGCGAACGAGGTCGCGGGCGGCCTGTTCGGGCCCACCGCGGTGGACCTGATCCGCCAGCACGGACTCACCGCCGTCG
>JACQES010000094.1 GCA_016200495.1 Gemmatimonadota bacterium | reverse complement strand
GAATCGCGCCGGCACCAGACGAACTGGCGCTCCCCCTCTCCAAGAGTGATGATTCCGTGATGGTCAGCGCCGACGCCGCCCTCCTGTTCCGCCGCGCCTTCGGTGCCGATCCCGACGTCGTGGCCTCCGCCCCCGGGCGCGCCAACCTGATCGGCGAGCACGTGGACTACGTCGGCGGGCCGGTGCTGCCGATTGCCCTCGGGATGCGCACCGCCGTCGCCGTGCGCGTGCGCAAGGACGGCGAGAGCCGCGGCGTCAGCCTGCAGGACGGCGGCGAGCTCCGCACCTTCGACCCGCGCCTCCCCGCGCGCACCGGCCGCTGGACCGACTACGTGTGAGTTCGTGGGGGTGCCGTGCGGCATGATGGACCAGTGGATCTCCGCCCTGGGCCGCGAGGGGCAGGCGCTTCACCTCGAGTGCGCCACCGGTGCCACGCAGATGGTGCCGTTCACCGACACCGTCCTCCTCGTGCACTCGGGCGGCCATCGTTCGCTCGGCGACTCGCCCTACGCCGATCGCGTGGCCGACTGCGCCGCCGCGCTCACGGGGCTCCGGCAACTGGTGCCCGGCATCCAGCAACTCGCGCAGGCCACCGAGGCCGAGGTGCGCGCCGCGCCCATGTCGGACACGGCACGGCTGCGCGCGCTGCACGTGGTGTCGGAGACCGCGCGCGTCCGCCAGGCCGTGGCCACCCTCCTTGCCGGGCAGCCATTTCCCGGCGAGCTGCTCACCGCGACGCACGCCTCGCTGCGCGACCAATTCGGCTGCTCCACCGCCAACCTCGACTGGCTGGCCGAGGCGGCCGAGGCGATGGACGGCGTGCGCGGCGCGCGGTTGTGTGGCGCGGGGTGGGGCGGGTGCGTCCTCGTGCTGGGCGACGGCGCCGCGCTCGACGAGGTCGCGGCGCGCCTCGCCCGCGACTACGAGCGGCGCACGGGCATCGCGCCACACTACTGGATTTCCCGCGCCTCGAATGGCATGGCCGTGGACCTGACGCATGTCGGAAACCGGCATTAGGCAACGGATCACCGCGGCGTCGCTCCTCGAGCGGCGCTTCGAGGTGACGCGCGCGCTGATTCCGTGCGCGGGCACGGGCTCGCGCCTGCGCACCGTGACCAACGGGCAGCCCAAGGAGCTGCTCGAGGTCGGCGGGCTGTCGGCGGTCGAGCACGTGCTGCGCGAATGCGCCGCGAGCCTCGTGCAACACGCCATCGTGCTGGTGGGGCCCGGCAAGGACGCCGTAGCGTTCAAGGTGCTCAAGCTCGCGGGCACGCCGGGCTACCCCAAGGAGATCACCCTCCTCGAACAACCGTCACCGCTCGGGCTGGCGGATGCGCTCGGGCGCGGGCGCGACATCGCGCCGGCCGAGCCGCTCGCGCTTGCGTTGCCCTCCGTGCTCTATCGTGGCGACCGGCCCGCGCTCGCGCAGGTGATCTCGAGCTACCGCACCTCGCTCCACTCGGTGGCCGGCATCGTCGAGGCGCGCGCGGTGATCTCGGCCACCAAGCAGGCCGCGTCCATCGTCGGCGGCAAGCTCGCCGGCGAGGAGATCACCATCGAGACCATTCCCGACGTGGGCGTGGTGGGCCAGTTGCCGGCGGGCTCCGTGCCCTACGCGCTCGGCGGACGGTTTGTCTTCGCACCCGACGCGTGGGTGGCGCTCGACGCCGTGCTCCGCGCGCCCACGGTGGGGGAGCGCGACATCGCGCCCGTGCTGCAGCGGCTGTTGATGCGCGGGCAGCTCAAGGGGAAGCTGATCCGCGGCCGCTACTGCGACCTGACGGTGCCCGCGGGCTACGCGGACGCGCTCCAGGCGTTCGCGAGCGGCTGAGGCGCGCGGGACGCGACCGCCGCGAACGCCACGACGCGCGCCGCGCCGCCCCTTACCCCGCCTGGTAGCAGTACCCCGCGCCGCGTTCCTGCGCGAGTCCCACCGCCTGCACGCCGGCCGGCACGAGCGTGATGCCGGGAATCAGGTTGGCGATCATGAACGCCTTCACCTCGTCGGCCTTCGCCCCCTTCACCTGGCTGGCGAGGAACTCCGCGCCGCCCGAAATCGCGTTGTTGCACACGCAGAAGATCGTGCCGCGCTCCATGAGCGCCATCACCGACGACCCCTTCTCGTGCGGGCCCGCGTCCGGGTTCTCGGTCTTGAACGTGTTGCGCGTCGCGAACCCCTTCTTCCTGAGCGGGTCCCTGGTCCTGGTCGTCGCGCCGATCGGGTACTTGGCCCACACGGCGTCGTCGAGCGCGATCACCGACGCGAAGCCGCGCAGCACCACCACGGCGGTGGCGTTGGGTGAGGCGAGGCCGTAGGCGTCCTTGTGCGCGTTCCACCAGTTCTTGACCCCGCCCAGCGGCCCGCCGTCGGCCACGCCGGTGCAGTCGAAGACCTGCTTGTGCGCGCCCGTGATCCGGCCGAGCCACGCGTCGTCCCACGGGGCCGCGGCGCGCGAGGGGCGCGCGTCGCGTGCGCGGCGCGCGTCACGCGAGTCTGCGGGCGGGGCGGCATGAGCCGGCAGCGCGCCCGCGATCGACGCCGACGCGGTGACGGTGGCGAGGGCGCCCAGGAAGGCACGGCGATCGGAGCGGGACGGCATGGCAGGGTCTCAGAGGGAAAAGGTCACGCAACATACGCCGCTCGCAGCGAGGCGGATGCCGGCTGTTGGGCGAAGGTGTGGGCTCCGCGCGCCGGGCGGCGGCACGTCGCCGCACCCGGCCGCGCCCTACTTGCCCGTCACCTCGATCGTCCGCTCCGCGTGCAGCGCGTACGGCTGCCCCTTGATCTCGATCTCGACCTCGATGCGCCAGGTCCCCTTGTTGAGCGTCGAGATGTCGAGCGACACCGAGCGGCTCGCGCGGTTGACCCCGGGGGCCGTCTGGTCGCCGATGCGCATCGACACCGGCTCGGTGGCCTTCATCAGGTTGAGCTTGCGTGCCTGCCGCGTGAAGAACCCTTCCTCGACCTGGTCGGGCACGACGGTGATCGTCACCGTGGCCTGTTCGCCCGCGGCGTCCACGCCGTAGAGCTCCCAGTACATGCCGACCTTGTCGCTCGACCGCACCTTGAGCGCGCCCAGCGCCTTGACGGTCGCTTCCTCGAGCGTCTGCGGCGGCTCGCCGTCGTCCACCTTGTACAGTAGCACGTCCGACAGCGTGACGCGCGCGCCGACATTGAGCGGCGGCTGGACGCCGTATCGCGTCCGCGCCGCCCACTTGGCGCCCGGCTGCCGCAGCTCGGCCGACAGCAACACGCCGCCCCAGCGCGTGCGCGCGAGCAGCGACCCGCGCGGCCCCTCGAACGTGTTGGTCGCCACGCCGGGATGGAGCCCCGAGTCGGCCACGACGAGGTGCGCGATGAACGGACCGGCGGGCGGCTTCTCGTTGCTCGCGTCCCACGCCACGGCGATGACGGCCGTGTCGCCGCGCCGGAAGAGTCCCGCCTGATGGCGCAGCTCCACCAGCGTCGTCGCATACGTCGGGCCGTAGCGGCCCAGCGCCGGGCGGTACTCCGGGGCCCACAGCGACGAGTCGGTGCGCGCCGGATAGTCGAACATCCCCGTGAGCGGCACGAACGGATAGGCGGGCACGCGCTCGTGCCCGACGATGGACTCGGCGATGGACGGCCCGCGCGCCGGGCTCTTGCTCCACGCGCGCGACCAGCCGTAGCGCACGAGCATCTCGCGCTCGTCCTTGTTGAAGTCGAACTGGTACGGGCTGGCCGTGCCGTCGAGGATCTGCGCCATCGTCAGGCGCGCGTGGAACTCGGTGCGCGCGTCGTTGTAGCCGAGCCCGTAGAACGGGCGCGCGAGCCACCAGAACCGGTCCTCGAACGCCTCTTTCTGCTCGCACGTCATCTTGAGGTAGCGGCCGCGGAGCGCGTCGTCGAGCAGCGCGACCACGTCGCCCCACCGGCACCGCTCGAGCGCGGTCATCCGCTCGCGCGCGGTGGCGAACGCCTTCTCGGCCCCGGTGAAGTTGTTGGCCTCGTGCAGCGCGAGCCCCAGCAGCTGCGCGCACCACGGGCCGGAGGCCGTGCACTCGCGCGCCGCGCGCTCGGCCTCGCCCGTGCGGTTCACGTCGAGGAAGTAGCGCACGCGCTGCCCCGCGATCCACCGCTCGCCGGCGGCGGCGCCTTGGGATCGTACCAGTAGCAGAACTGGCCGATCGTCTCGTCGCACTCGCCCGCGCCGCGCCCGATGTTGACTTCCTTCATGCGCCAGCGGCGATACGCCTCGAAGTCGCGCTGGGCGACGCGGGCATCCTCCGGCGTCGGCGGCTCGGTGTAGCCCGAGTCGCGGCCTCCCGGATGGACGGTCGTGTCGATCATCCCCGGGCCCATCGGCGGGCGGCCCATCCCGCCGCGCCCCATGCCACCGCGGCGCCCTCCGTACTGCGCCGAGCCGGCGACGGGCAGCGCGGCCATGACGACGAGGAGGGCGAAGGCAACGACTGTAGGGCGGTTCATTCCGGGAGGTGCGAGGTACAGGGGCAACGTCAGGGAACGGGGGACGGCTCCGACGCCGCCCCCCACATACACGCGAGACCCCTAATCTGTTCGATGTTCCCCCCTTGCGGGGTGGCGAAGGGCGGGTGAGCATCCGCTCCCATGCCTTTCGTGATCTTCGTCTGCCCCATGTACTCCCCCGCGGCGATCCACATGATCGCCGCCACGGCGGCGCTCCCCGGGGTCCAGTGCGCGGTCATTGCCCCCGAAAGCTGGGAGGCGATGCCCGACCCGGCGCGGAGCCGGATCGTGGGACACTGGCGGATCCCGAACCTGTTCGACGTCGAGCAACTGGCCGGGGCGGTCGCCGCCCTGCAGGCCCGGCACGGCCCGGTACACCGCCTCTTCGCCGCGCTCGAGCAGCTGCAGGTGCCGATCGCCGAGGTGCGCGAGCGGCTCGGGATCGCCGGGATGCGCGCCGAGGTGGCGCGCAACTTCCGCGACAAGCACCGGATGAAGGCGCTCTTCCGCGCCAACGCGCTGCCGTGTGCCCGCGCCGAGCTCGCGCACTCGGCCGACGAGGCGGTCAAGGCGGCGCGGTCCATCGGGTATCCCGTGGTGATCAAGCCGCCCGAGGGGGCCGGCGCGATGGCCACCTTCCGCGCCGACGACGAGGCCCAGCTGCGCGAGGGGCTCCGCGCCTTCCGCTTCGGCGAGGCGCCCACGCTGGTCGAGGAGTTCGTGCAGGGCACGGAGCACTCGTGCGAATCCATCACCATCGGCGGCACGACCACGTGGCAGTCGGTGTCGCACTATCGCCCAACGCCGCTCGAGGTGAAGGCGACGCCGTGGATCCAGTGGGCGGTGCTCCTGCCGCGCGAGCAGCACGCGCCGGCCGAGGACGACATCCGCGCGGCCGCGGCGCGCGCGCTGGGCGTGCTGGGCATGGACACGGGGCTCACGCACATGGAGTGGTTCCGCCGTCCCGACGGGACGATCGCCATCAGCGAGGTCGCGGCGCGGCCGCCCGGGGCGCAGTTCACCACGCTCATCTCGCGGGCCCATGACGTCGACTTCGTGGAAGCGTGGGCGCGCGTGCTCATCTTCGGGACCTTCGAGGCGCCGCCGCGGAAGTACGCGACCGGCGCCGCGTACCTGCGCGGGCAGGGGCGGGGCCGCATCGTCGCCGTTCACGGGCTCAAGGAGGCCGAGCGCGCGGTCGGCTCGCTCATCTGCGACGCGAAGCTGCCGCAGGTGGGCGACTCGCCCAAGGACACGTATGAAGGGGACGGCTACGTGATCGTGCGCCATCCCGAGACCGCCGTCGTCGAGCGTGCGCTCACCACGCTCATCTCCACCGTTCGCGTCGAGCTGGGCTGACCGCCGCCTTTCTCCCTTCCTGCCATGAACGTCCTCTTCATCGCCCCAGGCTACCCGGCCGAGATGCCGTACTACGTGCGCGGCCTCCGGGCGCACGGCGCCACCGTCTTCGGCCTCGGCGACCAGCAGCCGCACGAGCTGCCGCCGATGGCGCGCGAGAACCTCGCCGACTACGGCCGGTTCCCGGGCATCTTCGCCGACGACGCCGACCTCGCGCCGGTCAAGGCGTGGCTCGGCACGCGGCGCGTGGATCGCGTGGTCTGCCAGTGGGAGCCGGGCGTGCTGCTGTGCGGGCGCCTGCGCGACTACCTCGGCGTGGTGTGGATGGGCTACGAGGCGCTGCTGCCGTTCCGCGACAAGGCGATCATGAAGGAGAAGATCCGCGCCGCCGGGCTCCGCACCGCCCGGAGCGAGCGGGCCAACAGCGCGCAGCAGGTGCGCGACGCGGCGGCGACGGTGGGCTATCCGCTGATCGTCAAGCCGATCGCTGGGGCCGGCAGCATGGACACCTTCCGCTGCAACGACGCGGCGGAACTCGAGGCCGCGATCGGCAAGCTCAAGCACATCGACGAGGTGGCGGTCGAGGAGTTCATCGAGGGCGAGGAGTACACCTTCGACACGATCTGCCACGAGGGCGAGGTGCTGTTCTGGAACATGTGCGTCTACCGGCCGCGCCCGCTGATCGCGCGCACGGTCGAGTGGATCTCGCCGCAGACGATGGTGCTGCGCGACGTGGACAACCCCAGGTACGCCTCGGGCAAGCAGCTCGGCTTCGACGTGCTCAAGGCGCTGCAGTTCCGCACCGGGTTCACGCACATGGAGTGGTACCGGCTCCCCAGCGGCGAGGCGGTGTTCGGCGAGATCGGCGCGCGCCCGCCCGGCGCGCATACGGTGGACATCATGAACTGGGCGAACGACATCGACCTGTTCCTCGGGATGGGCGAGGCCGAGCTCAAGGGGACCTTGTCGCAGCCGCTCGAGCGCAAGTACAACTGCACCTGCCTCACCAAGCGCGCGCAGGGGCAGGGGATCATCCGCCGCATTGACGGGGTGGAGAAGGTGCGGCGCGCGCTCGGCGACCAGCTGGTGGCGGTCAACCTGCTCAACGTCGGCGAGCACCGGCGCGACTGGAAGCTCACGCTGCTGGGCGACGGGTGGGTGGTGATCCGCGATCCCGACGTGCAGGCGTGCATGGACGCGAGCGACTTCGTGGGGCAGACGATCCAGATGTACGCGACGCCGTAGCGGGCGTCGCCCGCCTCAGCGCTTCCGCGCCACCATCCACGCCACGCCGCCCAGCAGTCGCACCTCGTGCGCCTCGATCACGAACCCGAGGCGCGCGAGTTCGTGCTCCCACTCGGCCAGCGTGCAGAAGTGCGCGATGCTGGGCGCGATGTAGCCGTACACGATGCCGTGGCCGTGCCACGCCCAGCCCACCAGTTCGCCCGCGACGCGCAGGTAGCCGAGGAAGAGCGCGCGCCAGAGGGCATTCGCGGGGCGGTGGAAGTCGAGCGTCGCCAGCACGCCGCCGGGCTTGAGCGCACGCGCCGCGTCGGCCAGCGCGGCGCGCCAGTCGGGGGTGTTGCGGTAGCCGTAGCCCGCCGTGATCGCGTCGAGCGTGCCGTCGGCGGCGGGGAGCGCGCCGAGGTCACCGACGACGAACGATGGACCGCGCGCGGCCCCCGCCTGCGCCAGCGCGATCATCCGCGTGGAGGCGTCCACCCCCGTGATCACGAGGTCCGGCCGCCGCGCCTGCAGCTGGAACGCGAGATCCCCCGTTCCGCACGCGCCGTCGATCACGGTGCCCCCCTGCGCCACGCGCGGCGCCACCAGGTCGAGCAGCGCGCGCTTCCACCCCGCATCCATCCCGAACGAGAACACCCGCGTGAACGCGTCGTAGCGTGGCGCGATGATGTCGAACATCGGCGTCACGAACTGCTGCTTGCGCGCGGGGTCGGTCAGGTGCGCCTCGAGGTCGAGGCCGCGGAGGGAGGGGTCCACTCGATCGGGGGGTGTGAGACGACGAGAGTTCATAGCTTACCACAGGGGCACGGGGGCGCGGAGGACGGCGAGGCGCGCGTGGTGGGGCTCGGCGCATGCGCCTCTGAAGAGCTTTCACCACCGAGCACACCGGGCACACCGAGAACAACGGGGAGCGCCTATACAAGAAACGAATCGCCTGGAAGTCAGACATGGCGTCGACTCAGATGCCACCCCTCGCCACACACCCCTCGGTGTGCCCGGTGTGCTCGGTGGTATTAGGCTTTAGCCCTTCTGGTCTCGAGAATCCGGTCCCTGCAACGCGCACCCGCCGCCCCCACACCACGCACGACTCGCACTCCTCCGTGCCCCCGTGCCTCTGAGGTGACCAAGCCCCCGCTCTGTGGTGACCAAGTCCCCGCGCCGCTGCGGTAACTCGCCCTAAGCCCGCCTAGCACACCCCCTCGCCGCCACCGCATATTGCCGCATGCGCGACATGGCGGGGGCATTCACCCTCCTCACGGGGGCGGCCGGAGGGCTCGGACCGGTCATCGCCCGCACCCTCGCGGCCGAGGGCTGCCGCCTCGCCCTCTCGAGCCACCCGGCCGACGACCTCGGCCCCGTCGTGCAGGCCGTGCGCGCCGCCGGCTCCGAGGCGTTCGCGCTCCCCATGGACCTGGCCGAGCCCGGCGCCGCCGATGAACTCGCCGCGCAGGCCGAGTCGGCGCTCGGGGGCCTCGACATCCTCGTCAACAACGCCGGCGTCGAGAAGATGGCCGCCTACGACCTCCTCACCCCCGAGGAGATCGGCCGCATGATCGCCATCAACCTCACGGCGCCCCTGCTCCTCACGCGGGCGGTGCTCCCCGGCATGCTGCAGCGCGGACGCGGCCACGTGGTCAACCTCTGCTCGCTCGCCGGCATCGGGCCGCCGCCGTACGGCGCGCCGTACGCCGCCACCAAGGCGGGGCTCATCGCCTTCACGCGCGCGCTCCGCACCGAGTGCGCCGACCGCGGCGTCAGCGCGAGCGCGATCTGCCCCGGCTTCGTGGCCGATGCCG
>JACQES010000093.1 GCA_016200495.1 Gemmatimonadota bacterium | reverse complement strand
TTCCTGGTGGAGCGCGGCTTCAAGGGCTTCGCGGTGGGCAAGCGGGAGGACAAGCTCGGCATCCGTGCCTCCAGCACCACCGAGCTGATCCTGGACGACTGCGAGGTGCCGGCCGAGAACGTGCTGGGCGAGGTGGGCAAGGGCTACAAGGTTTCGATCGAGACGCTGAACGAGGGGCGCATCGGGATCGGCGCGCAGATGATCGGCGTGGCGCAGGGGGCGCTCGACCACGCGCGCACGTACATCAAGGAGCGGAAGCAGTTCGGGAAGCCGCTGGCGGAGTTCCAGGCGATCCAGTTCCAGCTGGCGCAGGCGCAGACGGAGGTCGAGGCGGCGCGCCTGATGGTGTACAACGCGGCGCGCCTCAAGGACGCCGGGCACGACATCGCGACCGAGGGGGCGATGGCCAAGCTCTTCTCGAGCCAGGTGGCGGAGCGCGCGACGTCGCTCGCGGTCGAGCTGCTGGGCGGCGCGGGCTACACGACCGACTTCATGGTGGAGAAGTTCTACCGCGACGCGAAGATCGGCACGATCTACGAGGGGACGTCGAACATGCAGCTGCAGACGATCGCGAAGGCGATCCTCAAGTAGCGCGGATGACCGAGCACCGTCCGGCCAGCGCAACCGACGCCGACGCGACCGACCCCCAGCAGCGACGCTGGGCGGAGGTGCGCGCGGCGGGACGCGCGTCGTTCATCTGGCGCTATGGCGTGCTCGGCTGGGGGCTGCCGGCGGCGCTGCTCGTGATCGCGTACGGCGTGATCCAGGAGCACGGGCTCCGGTGGCGCGCGGCACTCGCGGAGCCGTACTCGTTCAAGCTGCGGGCGGGGATCGCCGTGGCCGTGGTGCTCTTCCCCGCCGTGGGGCACCTGCTGGGCCGGCGGCTCTGGGACGCGGGCGAGGCGCGCTACCGCGCCGGCCGCGACCCGCACGGCGCGCCCTAGCGACCCTCGACACGCCTTCCCCACCCCATGCGTCACTTCCTCGTTCGAGCCGGGCGGGGCGTCACGGTCACGTGGCAGATCCTCGGCATGACGTTGCTCACCTTCGCACTCGTCGAGTGCGGCTATCGCGCCGTCGCGGCGGCGCAGGCGCGGTCGCGTGGCGTGACGCAGCGGTCCTACACGCCGGGCGACCCGCAGGAGCGGTTGCCGTGGCATGCGCCGTACGTCGCGGAGTTCGACGCGGTGCGAGCGCAGCAGTGGCAGCCGTACGTGTACTGGCGCCGGAAGCCGGACTTCCGCGGTCGCTACGTGAACGTGGACAGCGCGGCGCGGCGCGTGACGCCGCAGCCGCGCGTGCCCGCAACGCCGGCCGCGCGCGTGTTCCTGTTCGGCGGCTCGACCATGTGGGGCACCGGACAACGCGATTCGGCCACGATCGCCGCCGAAGTGGCGCGGCGGCTCCAGCCGTTGGCCGGGGTGGGCGCGCGCATCGAGGTGACCAACTTCGGCGAGAACGGCTGGGTGAGCACGCAGGGGATGATCGCGCTCCAGCTCGCGCTGCGGGCCGGGGCGCGCCCCGACGTCGTGCTGTTCTATGACGGGATCAACGACGTCGCGGCGACGGTGCAGTGGGGCCAGGCGGGGGTGTCGCAGAACGAATTCAAGCGCGAGCGCGAGTTCGCGTTCGGACGGGCGATGGACCACGAGGTGAGCACGCGCTCGGCGCTCGACGACCTGCGGGCGCTGCCGCTGCTCGCCGGCGAAGTCCTGCACCAGAGCGCATTCATCGGCTGGGTGAAGTCGCTGGCTCCGCGCCGCCAGCCGGCGTTCATCGCGGCCGACAGCGCGGCGGACCGGACCGTGGCCGTGTACGCGGAAACGGCGCGGATGGTCGAGGCGCTCGGCGCGCGCTACGGCTTCACGCCGGTCTTCGTCTGGCAGCCGACGCCGCAGAGCACGGGCAAGGTGCTGACGAAGTTCGAGTCGCGCCTGCTCGTGGACGGAGACAAGGACGCGTACTGGCGGCGGCTTCACGAGGTGCACGCCCTCGTGCCCGCGCGGTGGCGGGACGCGATGGCGGGCGTGGCGCCGGGCCGCGCGGTGGATGCGTCCACGGTGTTTCGCGGCGACAGCATGGCCGTGTTCACGGACCGCACCGGGCACACCACCGAGTCCGCGGTGCCGGCGATCGTCGACGCATTCTGGCCCGTGCTCGCGCGCGTGACGCGGGAACGCCTGCGCGCACCGCGCTCGTAACTGGTCTCCGCGAAGTGGCCCGGCTAGCTTGCGGCATGCCGCCGCGACGGATTCGCGGGCCGTCGCCTGCCCCCCGCGGGAGATGGGGCACTCCCCGCATCACCAGCGCTCGGTCGAGCCGCATGCGCGAGCAGCCAGCATTCCTGCGTGCGCCACGCGTCGCCGCCCGATCGCGACCGGAGCGGGAGTCGGGACCCCGGGTCCCGGCGTGGCGCACGGCATGAGCGCCGCCGACCGGCTCGCCGCGCGTCGCGCGGAGCTCGAGCGACGCCTCGCGGCGCTCACCCCCGAGCAGCGGAGCCAGCTCGACGCGGCCGCGCCCGCCGCCGTCGCGCCCGTGATTCCTCCGCGCGACCCCTCGGCGCCGGTGCCGCTGTCGATGGCCAGCGGGA
>JACQES010000096.1 GCA_016200495.1 Gemmatimonadota bacterium | reverse complement strand
TCCGAAGGCGGGCGACCTCGCCCGGCGCTCGCTGTGGCAGCGCATCAAGGACGTCGCGCTCGTCGACGTGGGGGTGCTGCTCAAGGGCGGCGTGAAGGCGGGCGACCTCGAGGCCCTCGAGGAGCTGCTGCTCGCGGCCGATTTCGGCGTGGCGACGACGCTCCGGCTCGTGGCCGAGGTCGAGCGGATCGCCAAGCGCGGCGAGGCGAAGACGGAGGACGAGTTCCGCGAGGCCCTGCGCGCGCTGATCGAGGGCGAATTGCGGAAGGGGAATGCGAACCCCGCCATGACGCGCGCCGCGCAGAAGCCCACGGTGCTGCTCATCGTCGGCGTGAACGGCGCGGGGAAGACGACGTTCATCGGGAAGCTTGCGCACCAGCTGCGTCAGGACGGGCGCTCCGTGCTGCTCGGTGCGGCCGACACGTTCCGCGCCGGCGCCATCGACCAGCTGCGCGTGTGGGCCGAGCGCGCGGGGGCGCAGTTCGTCGGGGGCTCCGCCGGCGCCGACCCGGCGGCGGTGGCCTTCGACGCGATCGAGGCGGGGATCACGCGCGGCATCGACACGGTGATCATCGACACCGCGGGACGGCTCCACACGAGCGACGCGCTCATGACCGAGCTCAAGAAGGTGGCGCGCGTGGTGGCCAAGCGGTTGGACGGCGCGCCGCACGAGTCGCTGCTCGTGCTCGACGGCACGATCGGGCAGAACGCCGTGGCGCAGGCGCGCACGTTCGCGGCGGCCGTGCCGCTCACCGGGCTCGTCGTCACCAAGCTCGACGGCACGGCCAAGGGCGGCATCGTGGTGGCCGTGCACGAGGCGCTCGACATCCCGGTCAAGTTCATCGGCACGGGCGAGACGGTGCAGGACCTCGAGCCGTTCGACGCGGCGGCGTTCAGCCGCGCGCTCCTCGAGTAGTCCGCCGCGCGATGGGCGGCACGCGGCGGCGCGACGGCACGTGGAAGTCCGACGGCCAGCCGCGCATCACGCTCGAGACGCCCGTCACCTACCTCAAGGGGGTCGGCCCCGCGCGCGCGACGGCCTTCGAGCGGCTCGGCGTGCGCACGGCCGGCGACCTGCTGCTGCATGTGCCGACGCGCTACGAGGACGCGAGCACGATCCGCACGATCGCGTCGCTCGAGCCGGGGATGGACGGCACGATCCTCGGCAAGGTGATCTCGAAGGGGGTGCTTCCGACGCGGAAGGGGCTCAGGATCTTCCAGGCGGTGCTCAAGGACGCGACCGGGATGATCGAGGTCGCGTGGCCCGGCCAGCCGTTCCTCGACCGGACGATCGAGAAGGGCGACATGCTGCTCGCGGCCGGCACCGTGCGCTTCTATCACGGCCGCCAGCTCACGCCGCGCGAGTGGGTGAACCTGGGCGACAACCCGGAGGGGCTGGGTGGGCGCGTGCTGCCCGTGTACCCGGCCACCGAAGGACTCTCGTTCAAGCTGATCCGGGGATTGATCGAACAGCACCTCGGCCCGCTGGCGCCGCTGGTGAAGGATCCGCTGCCGGAGTCCGTGCGCGCGGAGGCCGGACTGATGCCGCTGGCCGAGGCGCTGATGCTCGTGCACGCGCCGCCGACGATGGCGGACGCGATGCGCGGACGCGACCGGCTCGCGTTCGACGAGCTGTTCGCGGTGCAGCTGCTGCAGCGGCGGGCGCGGGCGCTGGCGAAGGCGCCGCGCACGGGGATCGCGTTCCGGAAGCCGGGGGCGCTCGCGAAGGCGCTCAAGGCGGCGTTGCCGTACGAACTCACCGCGGCGCAGAAGCGCGCGATCCGCGAGATCGTGGCCGACATGATGGCGCCCGAGAAGATGCACCGGCTGCTGCAGGGCGACGTCGGGGCGGGGAAGACGGTGGTGGCGGTGTTCGCGGCGCTGGTCGCGATCGAGAGCGGGTACCAGGCGGCGCTGATGGCGCCGACGGAACTGCTCGCGGAGCAGCATCACCGGAGCGTGTCGGCGCTGCTCGCCCCGCTCGGGATCGCGCCGGTGCTCGTGACGGGGAGCCTGGGTGCGGCCGCGCGCCGCGAGGTGGCGACGCGGCTGGCGAGCGTGGAGCCGGTCCTCG
Organism: Gemmatimonadota bacterium; assembly: GCA_016200495.1. Taxonomy (GTDB): domain Bacteria; phylum Gemmatimonadota; class Gemmatimonadetes; order Gemmatimonadales; family Gemmatimonadaceae; genus JACPPC01. The sequence continues at coordinate 1,682 of JACQES010000096.1, read as the reverse complement.
CGATCGGCACGCACGCGCTCGTGCAGGAGGGGACCCGCTTCGCGAAGCTCGGCCTCGCGATCGTCGACGAGCAGCACCGGTTCGGCGTGGCGCAGCGGGCGGAACTCGGCGCCAAGGGCGACGCGCCCGACGTGCTGCTGATGACGGCGACGCCGATTCCCCGGTCGCTCGCCCTCACGCTGCATGGCGACCTCGACGTGAGCGTGCTCGACGAGCGGCCCCCGGGCCGCACGCCGATCACGACGGCGGTGCGCCCCGAGTCGGCGCGCGCGCGCGTCTTCGAGTTCGTGACGCGGCAGGTGGCGGCGGGGCGGCAGGCGTACATCGTGTATCCGGTCATCGAGCAGTCGGCGCGGAGCGAGCTCAAGGCGGCGACGGCGATGTTCGAGGCGCTCGTGGCGGGTCCGCTCCAGGGGGTGCGCACGGCGCTGCTGCATGGCCGGCTCCCCGGGGCGGAGCGGGACCAGGTGATGCGGGCCTTTCGCGACGGGCAGCTCGACGTGCTCGTGGCGACGACGGTGATCGAGGTCGGCATCGACGTGCCCAACGCGACGGTGATGGTCGTCGAACACCCGGAACGGTTCGGCCTCTCGCAGCTGCACCAGCTGCGTGGCCGCGTCGGTCGCGGCGCGGAGCAGTCGTACTGCATCCTGCTCGGCGACGTGGGCGAAGGCGCGGCGGGCCGGCTCTCGCTCTTTGCCGCGACCGAGGACGGGTTCCGCATCGCCGAAGCCGACCTGCAGCTCCGCGGCATGGGGGACCTGTTCGGGGAGCGGCAGCACGGCGTGCCGACCTACCGCGTGGCCGACCCGCTGCGCGACTTCGAGCTCGCGAAGCGTGCGCGGGCGGCGGCCGATCGCACCCTCGCGGCCGACCCCACGCTGTCACAGCCCGCGCATGCCGCGCTCCGGGCCATGCTCGGGGCCCGCTACGAAACCGCGCTGACGCTCTTTCGCACGGGCTGATGCCCCCGCGCGCGGGGCCCGCTAGTTTAGCGTCGATGGCCAGCTCCGCCGTGATCCCCCCGGGCGCCGGGAATGAGGGCCTCGTCTTCGAGCGCCTGATCGGACTTTCGTCCGAGGCGATGCTCGTGTGCGCGCCCGACGGCCGCATCCTCCGGAGCAACTGGGCCTTCACGCACGTGCTCGGCTGGACCGAAGAGGCCGCGCGCGGCCGCCAGGTGCGCGACCTCGTCCATCCGCAGGACATGGAGGGGCTGCGCGCGCACTGGCGCGGACGCGGGGCGGCGGACGCGGCGGTCGAGCATGAATGCCGCTGGGCGCATGCCGCGGGCGGGTGGGTCTGGCTGGCATGGTCGGCCTACATGGACCCGGAGCTGGGGGTGATCCTCGCCGTCGGGCGCGACATCTCGCGTCGGCGCCACGCGGAGCTGATGGACCGCGGGCAGCGCACGGTGCTCGAGGCCATCGGAAGCGGCCAGCCGCTGCCGGCGATCCTCGACGCGCTGGTGCGCTTCGTGGAGCGCGAGGCGCCGGGGGCCATGTGCACGGTGCTCACGCTCGACACCGACGGTCGGCGCGTGCACGTGGCCGCCGCGCCGAACGCGCCGGCGGCACTCAATGCGGCGATCGAGGGCGAGGAGATCGGGCCGCAGGCCGGGTCGTGCGGCACGGCGATCTTCCGGCGCGAGCGGGTGATCGTCACCGACATCGCGCACGACC
>JACQES010000095.1 GCA_016200495.1 Gemmatimonadota bacterium | reverse complement strand
TAGTGCTGCCCCGTGTGCACGATGACCTGCGTGACCCCCGCGGCGCGTCCGGCGCGGAAGACCGGGGCGAGCTTGGGGAAATTGGGGCGCGCGCCCACGATGTGCAGGATCTTCATGACGCGGGTGTGGGGGAATCGGGAGCGCCCTCGCGCCCCTCGAGCCGGTCGCGCAGCGAGCGCCACCAGGCGAGCCGTTTCGCCACCTCCTTCTCGAACCCGAAGCCGCCCGGCTCGTACAGCACCGCGTCGGCGATCTCGTCGGGGAGGTAGTCCTGGGGAAGATAGCCTTCGGGCACGCTGTGGGCGTACTGGTACCCTGCCCCGTAGCCGAGCTCCTTCATGAGCCCGGTGGGGGCGTTGCGGATGTGGAGCGGCACCGCCGCGGCCGGGTGCTCGGCCGCGAGCGCGCGCGCCTTGCCCCAGGCCTCGTACACGCGGTTCGACTTGGGCGCCGTCGCGAGGTACACGCACGCCTCCGCCAGCGCGAGCTCGCCCTCGGGGGCGCCGAGGAAATGGAACGCGTCGCGCGCCGCGATGCAGAGCTGGAGCGCCTGCGGGTCGGCGAGCCCCACGTCCTCGGTCGCGAAGCGCACCATGCGGCGCGCGATGTACAGCGGATCCTCGCCGCCGGCGATCATGCGCGCGAGCCAGTAGAGCGACCCCTGCGGATCGGAGCCGCGCAGCGCCTTGTGGTAGGCGCTGATCAGGTTGTAGTGCTCCTCGCCGGACTTGTCATAGCGGGCCATGCGTTGCTGCAGCGCATCCCGGATGACGGCAAGCGTGAGGCGGCGATCGTCGCCCACGAGCTGGCTCGCCGCTTCGAGCACGGTGAGCGCGCGCCGCGCGTCGCCGTCGGCTTCCGTCGCGAGGGCCAGCCGCGCCTCCGCGTCGAACGCGAGTTCGAGCGCGCCGAGGCCGCGGTCGCGGTCGGCCAGCGCGCGGTCGAGCAGTGCGGCGATGTCGTCCGGGCCGAGCGGCTCGAGCACGAACACCCGCACGCGCGACAGCAGTGCGCCGTTGACCTCGAAGCTCGGGTTCTCGGTCGTGGCGCCCACGAGGGTGAAGAGGCCCGACTCGACGTGCGGCAGGAAGGCATCCTGCTGGGCGCGGTTGAGGCGATGGATCTCGTCCACGAAGAGCACGGTGCCCCGCCCCGACGCCCGGCGCGCCTCCGCCTCGGCCACCACCTCGCGCACGCGCGGCACGCCCTCGCTCACCGCGCTGAACGGCACGAACTCGCGGTCGGAGTGCTGGGCGATGAGCCGCCCCAGCGTCGTCTTGCCCGAACCGGGCGGCCCACAGAAAAGCATGGAGGCGACCCGGCCGCCCTCGAGTTCGCGCCGGAGCGGGCGCCCGGGGCCAAGCAGGTGGGCCTGCCCCACGACCTCGTCGAGCGTGCGCGGCCGCATGCGCGCCGCGAGCGGCACGCTCACGGCGGCGGCAAAGAGGGTGTCGCCGCCCGCCGCGGCGGGGCGCCGCCTAGACGTTGTAGAACTCCCGGTACCAGGCCACGAAGCGCTGGATGCCGGTCTCGATCGGCGTCGCGGGCTTGAAGCCGACGTCGGCCTGCAGGTCGGCCACGTCGGCGTACGTCGCGGGCACGTCGCCCGGCTGCATCGGCAGGAGCCGCTTCTCCGCGACCTTGCCGAGCTGTCGCTCGAGGGCGCCGATCATGTCCATCAGCGCCACGGGATTGTTGTTGCCGATGTTGTACACCCGGTACGGCGCGCGCGAGCTGATTCCAGGCACCACGGGCACGTTCTCCGGCGTCGGGATGCGGTCCGACACGCGCACCACCCCCTCGACGATGTCGTCGATGTAGGTGAAGTCGCGCTGCATCTTGCCGTGGTTGAAGACGTCGATCGGCCGTCCCTCGAGGATGGCCTTCGTGAACAGGAAGAGCGCCATGTCGGGCCGACCCCACGGGCCGTAGACCGTGAAGAAGCGCAGGCCCGTCGTCGGCAGGTTGAACAGGTGACTGTACGTGTGCGCCATCAGCTCGTTCGCCTTCTTGGTCGCGGCGTAGAGGCTGATGGGGTGATCCACGTTGTCCGCCGTCGAGAACGGCAGCTCCGTGTTGGCGCCGCACACCGACGAGCTCGACGCGTACGTCAGGTGCTGCACGCCATGGTGCCGGCACCCCTCGAGAATGTTGAAGAAGCCGAGGAGGTTGGCGTCGTTGTAGGCGTACGGATTGATGATCGAGTAGCGCACTCCGGCCTGGGCGGCCAGGTGGATCACGCGCTCGGGCTTCTCGGTCGCGAAGAAGCGCTCCATCGCGCCGCGATCGGCCACGTCGGCGCGCAGGAACCGGTAGCCCGGCTTCCCATCGAGCCGCGCCATCCGCGCCTCCTTGAGGCGCACGTCGTAGTAGTCGTTGACGTTGTCGATGCCCAGCACCTCGTCGCCGCGGGCGAGCAGCTTGAGGGCGACGTGGTAGCCGATGAACCCGGCGGTGCCGGTGACGAGGTAGCGCGTCATGGGGTGAGGTCGGGTCAGGCGAGCAGGAGGCGGGCGGGGTTCCCGGAATCTACTCGCGAATGGGTGGCACAGCGTCGGCGAGGCCGAGGCGCGCCACCACCGACGCCGTCACCTCGTCGAGGTCGCGCGAGCCCGCGAGCTGGTCGGCGCGCGCCGCCCAGCGTCGGTCGCCAAGCGCGTCGCGCGGGACTTCATGAAGTCCCTGCGCCTCGAGGGCGGTGCGCCAGGCCCGCGTCGGTGCCCACGTCCAGACGGCCAACTGGGCGGAGAGCGAGAGCTGGCGCCCGTCTCCCCAGAGCGTGACTTCCAGCCCGCCCGTGCGGGCCAGCGGGGCGCGCAGCCGCGCGATCCCCTCGCGCACGTCGGTCAGCGGCTGCGCCTGCCCCTCCCAGCCGCGTCCGTCCCGCACGCGCGCGATGGAAAGCGATACCGTCCCGGGGAGTTCTGCCGAGAGCGCGTGAAACAGCGCGACCGTCCGCTCGGCCGGCGCGTCGGTGCGCGCCACCCAGAGCCGTCCCTCGCGCCAGATGGCGAAATGGTCCGCGACCTCGCGGAACCGCCCCGCCTGGTCCGCCGCGGCGTCGGCGCCGCGCACGAAGCTCACGTCGCGGACGCCACGCGCCGGCGGGCCTCGGCGAGGAGCACGTCCACGCGATTGCGCGAAGGATCCTCCAGCACCCAGTCGAGCAACCCCGCCAGCAGCTTGCCCAGCGCGGGGCCGGATGCGATGTGGTGCTCGATCAGGTCGCCGCCGTCGATCGCGAGGTCGGCGAGTTCCACCACGCCGTGGAACGCTATGCGCGCGAGCTGTCGATGCAGCGCGAGCACCGCCCGCGGCGACGGGGCCTCCTGTCCGAGGGCGCGAGCCGCCGCCCATCGCGCACTGGCGATGCGCATGAAGCCACCCACGCGCAGCCGTCCGAGGGTGGCCACCCAACGACGCGCGACGGCGTCATCCACGCGACCCGCCTGGAGCGCCGACGCCATCGGGACGCCGAGCGCCGTCCACCGCTCGGCCAGGTCCCCGACCCAGGCGGCGTCCGAGTTCGAGGAGCGCAGCGCCTTGAGCGCGCCCGACGCCCGCGTGCGGCCCAGTTCGCAGAAGAGCGCCGACAGCCGGTTCAGCTTGCGCTGCGGACGTCCCGCGAGCCCCGGCCGTGCGAGATGATCGAGCGACCGCAGCGCGAGTTCCGACACCTCCGCGAGCGCGGGCACCACCGCGTCGGCGATGCCGGCCATGCGCCAGCGCGCGAGCGCCTCGCTCGGGCGCGCCACCTGCTCGAGCGTCTTCTCCAGTTCCTGGCGCACGCGCTCGGCCGACAGCCGCTTGAGGTCGCGCGCGCTGACGAGGATCGCCTCCCACGTGGCGGGTTCGATCCGGAAGCCGAAGCGCGCGGCGAAGCGGATGGCCCGGAGCGCCCGCAGCCGGTCTTCGCGCATGCGCGCCTCCGCGTCGCCGACGGCGCGCAGCACCCTGGCCGCGAGGTCGGCACGCCCCCCGAACGGGTCGCGCAGTTCCGCGAGCCGGGGCGACCATGCCATGGCATTGATCGTGAAGTCGCGTCGGGCCAGGTCGTCGTCGAGCGAGACGCCGAACTCGACCTCGGCGTGGCGTCCGTCCGTCTTCACGTCGCGCCGGAAGGTGGTGACCTCGTGGAGCCGGCCCAACCGGTCTAGCACCCCGATCGTGCCGTGCTCGATCCCAACCGGCACCGTGCGCTGGAAGAGGCGCCGCACCTGCTCGGGACGCGCACTCGTGGCGAGGTCCCAGTCGAGGTGGGGGTGGCCGAGCAGGGCGTCGCGCACGGCGCCGCCGACGCACCAGGCCTCGAAGCCCGCGCGCTCGAGGACCTCGGCGATCTCGAGGACCTCCGGCGGCGCCTGGAGCAGCGTCACGTGGCGAACAACTCGCGGATCTCGTTCACGTCGAGGCCGAAGCCCAGCGCGAGCATCAGGTCGATGCGCGCCTGCTGCGCGCGGCGCGAACCGGCGAAGATCGCGCCCATCTCGGCGAGCCGCTTGCCGCCCCCCGGGTAGCCGTACGTGGTGCCGACGCGCCCGCGCAGCGCGCGCGATGCGATCACCAGCGGCTTGCCGTCGTCGAGGAATCGCTGGATCCCGGGCACCATGGCGGGCGGCACGTTGCCGCGACCCATGGCCGCGATCACCGCGCCCCGCGCGTCGCGCCGTGACGCGTCGAGCAGCCGGCTGTCGGCCCCCGCCCACGTGGCGATGATGTCCACCGGGGTCGCGGGCTCCGCCGGCGCCAGCAACGGCGGGGCGGCCGGCAGGGCTCGGCGGAAGATCACCTGCCCGTCGTCGATCACGCCGATGGGCCCGAGGCCCGGGCTCTCGAACGCGTCGAGCAGGTGGGTATGGGCCTTGGTCACGTCGAGCGCCGAGTAGACGCGGCTGCCCATGACCACCATCGTGCCGTAGCCCCACGCGTCGGGGCTCGCCGCCACGCGCACGGCGTCGATCAGGTTGGCCGGTCCGTCCCAGCCGAGGTCGCTCGCGTTGCGCATCGCGCCGGTGAACACCACCGGCTTGTCGCCGCCCACCGAACGCGCCACGAGATACGCGGTCTCCTCGAGCGAGTCGGTGCCGTGCGTGACGACCACGCCGTCCACCTCGCGCCGGGCGAGCCGCTGAGCGATCGCCTCGCGCAGCGCCCACTGCTTCTCGACCGTCATGTGCGGGCCCGGGAAGGCGCCCCACTGCTCGGGCTCGAGCGTGGCGACGTCGTGGATGCCTGGTGCGGCGGCGAGGATCTCCGCGGCCGACAACGCGGGCACCGCACCACCGGCCCGCGCGTCGAACTTCATCGAGATGGTGCCGCCGGTGAACAGGATCGCGATCATCCGCAGAGCACGCTGCCACCGTTGACGTTCAGGATCTCCCCCGTGACGTGCCGCGCGAACGGCGTTGCGAGGAAGAGGATCGGCCCGGCGATGTCCTCTGGCGAGGCGACGCGGCCGATCGGGATCGTCTTCGCGATCCGCTCGCGCCCGCCGTCGGCGAACGCCTCGGCGCACATCTCGGTGTCCACCCAGCCCGGCGCGACGCTGTTCACCGTGATGTCGCGCGGCGCGAGCTCGACGGCGAGCGACTTCACGAACGAGATCATCGCCCCCTTGCTCGCCGCGTAGTCCGAGTGGAACGCCTCGCCCCGCTGCCCCGCCGTGCTTGCGACGTGGATGATCCGCCCCCCGCGGGGGAGCACGCGTGCCGCCGCGCGTGAAATGAAGAACATCGCGTCGGTGTTGGCGCTCATCGTCTCGCGCCAGCGCTCATCGGGCATCACGTCGACGCCGAGGTCCGCGGGTGGCCAGATCCCCGCGTTGTGCACGAGGATGTCGAGGCCGCCGAGCGTGCGCACCGTGTCGTCCACGAGCGCATCGGCGCCCGCCGCCGTGCCGATGTCGTGCGCGAAGGCAGCGGCGGTCACGCCGAGGGCGCGAAGCTCGGCGACCACCGCCTGCGCCTCCGCCGTGCGCGAGCGGTACCCGACCGACACGGCGGCGCCCGCCCGGGCGAGGAGGCGCGAGGTGGCGAGCCCGATGCCGCGCGAGCCCCCCGTGACGAGGGCCCGGCGGCCCGTGAGCGAGAACATCAGGTGGTCTCCTGGCGCGTGCGTGAATCGACGTCGCTCACCCGCCGAGGTCCGCCTCGACGAGTTCGCAGATCAGGTGCTGGACGCACAGGTGAAGTTCCTGCGCGCGGTCCGTGCGATCGGTGGGGATGATCACGTTGTGGTCGGCCACCGCCTTGAGCTTGCCGCCATCCCGGCTCGACAGCGCGAGCACCGGCACTCCCCTGGCCTTCGCCGCCTCGGCCGCGAGCAGCACGTTGGGCGAGTTGCCGCTCGTCGAGTGGATGATGAGCAGGTCGCCGGGCCGGGCGAGCGCCTCGACCTGCCGGCTGAACACGTGGTCGAAGCCGAGGTCGTTGCCCGCCGCGGTGAGCAGCGACGTGTCCGTCGTCAGGGCGATAGCCGGCAGCGCGCGGCGGTTCTTCATGTAGCGCACCACGTACTCCGTGGCCATGTGCTGGGCATCCGCGGCGCTGCCGCCGTTGCCGCAGAAGAAGAGCGTGCCGCCGCGCTGGACGGTCTCGCGCACCATTGCCGCGGCGCGCTCGATGGCGGGCACCGACTGCTCGAGGGTGCGCTGCGCGGTGGCGGCAAGGTCGCCAAGCCGCTGGCGGATGTGGGCGTCGCTCATGCGGTCCCCGGAAGGTCAGGCGTCGGCATTGACCGCCAGGTGGGAGATGCGCGCCATCGCGCGCTGCGCGCGCTCGGTGATGCGCGCGGGATCGTCGCTCGCGGCCTCGAAGGCGTAGGTCACGAACGCGTCGGCCGTGAGGAGGTCGAGCGCAGTCTGCCGGTCGGTGCGCCCCTCGCTCAGGAGCCGCGAGAGCAGCGCCTCGCCCGCGGAGAGGAGCACTTCGCCCAGGTCGGCCGCGGGCTCGGTGCCGCGTGCCCCGAGCGTCTCGGTCAGGCGCGCCATGAGCGCCGGGGGAGGCACCGGCTGCCGCTGCTGCAGCCAGGCGAGGGGTTGGACGGGCACGGCGCTACTTGCCGGCGAGCGCCTTGGCCACGGCGCCCGCGGCCGCGTCGAGCGCCGCCGGCAGCCTGGCGCCGTCGGGAATCCCCGCCTGCGCCATGTGCGGCTTGCCCCCGCCCTTCCCGCCGGCGATCGCCGCCAGCTCGCGCACCAGCGCGTCGGCCTTGAGGCCGCGGTCCTTCACGTCGTCGGTTACGACGACGAGCAGGGTATGCTTGCCGTCCTCGAACGATGCACCGAGCACGCCGACGCCGGAGCCGAGCTTCTCGCGCAGCTCGTCACCCTGCGCCTGGAGCGCCTTGGTGTCGCTTGCGTGCGACATCGCGCTGACGAGCCGCACCCCCGCCACCGTGGACGCTTGCCCGACCAGCTGGTCCGTCGCCGCCTTGGCGCCCTGCGCCGCGTTCGCCTCGAGCTTCTTTTCGAGCGCGCGCCGCTCCTCCGCCATCGCCTTCACGCGCGCCTCGGCGTCGTCGATGCGCGTCGCCCCGACCGCGTGCGCCACGCGCCCGAGCGCCTGCGCCCGCTCGTGGAGCAGCTGGTACGCGCCCCGCCCCGTGAACGCCTCGATGCGCCGCACGCCGGCCGCGACCCCCGACTCCTGCACGATCGTGAAGAGCCCGATCTCGCCCGTGTTGCGCACGTGCGTGCCGCCGCAGAGCTCGGTCGAGTACCCCGGGATGTCCACCACGCGCACGACGTCGCCGTACTTCTCGCCGAAGAGCGCCATCGCGCCCGACGCCACCGCCTCGCGGTACGCCATCTGCTTCGTGGTGACCGGCGTCGCGCGCCAGACCTGGTCGTTCACCTCGCGCTCGATCTCGGCCAGCACCTCGGGCTTGACCGGCCCGTGGTTGGTGAAGTCGAAGCGCAGGCGGTCGGGCGCGACCAGCGAGCCGGCCTGGTGCACGTGCTCGCCCAGGTGCCGGCGCAACGCGGCGTGGAGCAGGTGCGTTGCCGTGTGGTTGCGCTCGGTGTCACGGCGCTCACCCTGCGGCACGCGCGCGGTCGCGCGGCCGAACGCCATCTTCCCCTCGAGGACGCCGATGGCCGCGTGGCGCCCGTCGAGCTTCCGGACCTCGTCCACCGCGACGCGCCACCCCTCGCCGGTGATCTCGCCGTGGTCGCTCACCTGCCCGCCCGACTCCGCGTAGAACGGCGTCTCCTCGAGCAGCACCGCGACGCGCCCCTCGTCGAGGAGGCGCACCGCGCTCACGCGGGTCTCGACCTCGATGGCGCCGTAGCCCACGAAGTCCGACTTGCCGTCGCCCTCGCGCTCCCACGACTCGAAGTCGGCGATCTCGTCGGCAACGACCTTGATCTGCCGCGACTTCCGTTCGAGCTGCGAGCGCTTCCGCTGCTGCTCGAGCGCGTCCTCGAACCCCGCAATGTCCACCGCGTAGCCGCGCTCGCGCGCCATCAGCTCCGTGAGGTCCAGCGGGAAGCCGTAGCGGTCGTAGAGGGTGAACGCCTCGTCGCCGCTCACCGTCCCGCGCGCGTGCATGGAGCCCTGCGTGCTCGAGCGCGCCGGGGCGATCTCGTCGAACCGGCTCATGCCGGCGTCGATCGTCGCGAGGAACCGCTCCTCTTCGGCACGCGTCGTGTCCACCAGGTGCTTGTGGCGCACCTGGAGCTCCGGGTACTGCGCGCGCATCTGGTCGATCACCACCTGCACCACGGGCGCGAGGGTGGGCTCGCGGCGCCCCATGAGCCACGCGTGCCGCACCGCGCGGCGCAGGATCCGGCGCAGCACGTAGCCCCGGCCCTCGTTGCTCGGGAACACGCCGTCGGCCAGCAGGAACGCCACCGCGCGCGCGTGGTCGGCGATCACGCGGAACGACGCCGGGTCCACCGTGACAGTGCGCTTCGCGCCACCGACCGTGACCTCGGCGTCGTAGGGCGCGTCGCTGGTGCGGCCGCGGTACGGAATGCCCACCACCCGCTCCACCTCGGCCAGCATCGGCGCGAAGAGGTCGGTGTGGAAGTTGTTCGTGACGTGCTGCATGACCGCGGCGATGCGCTCGAGGCCCGCGCCCGTGTCCACGCTCGGCTTGGGGAGCGGCACGAGCGTGCCGTCGGCCTGCCGGTCGAACTGCATGAACACGAGGTTCCAGATCTCGAGGAACCGGCCCGCCTCGGCGCCCTCGACGAACGCCTCGAGCGAGTAGTCCGCGAGGTCGGTCCGCGTCCACTCGCCGGTGGCGCCCGCGGGGAACTTCCAGTCGGGCGCAAGGTGCGCGAGGTCCACGTAGACCTCCGCGCACGGCCCGCAGGGGCCGGTGTCGGCCATCTGCCAGAAGTTGTCCTTGGCGCCCAGGCCATAGATGCGGCGGTCGGACAGTCCGGTGATCTCGCGCCAGAGCTGGCGCGCCTCGTCGTCCTCGTGGAACACGGTGACGCGCAGGTGCTCCGCGGGCAGCCCCAGCTCGACCGTCACGAATTCCCAGGCGAAGCGGATCGCGTCGCGCTTGAAGTAGTCGCCGAAGGAGAAGTTCCCGAGCATCTCGAAGAAGGTGTGGTGGCGGTACGTGTGCCCCACCTGCTCGAGGTCGTTGTGCTTGCCGCCCGCCCGCACGCACTTCTGGCTCGTCGTCGCGCGCCGGTTCCCCTCCGGCGGGTCTTCCATGCCGAGGAAGACCTTCTTGAACTGCACCATCCCCGCGTTGGTGAACAGCAGGGTATCGTCGCCCACCGGGACGAGCGAGGACGACGGGCGCACGGCATGGTGCTGGCGCTCGAAGTAGGCGAGGAAACGGCGGCGGATCTCGTCGGCGCGCATAGACGTGGAAAGATAACCGCCCGCCCCTTAGCGTACACCGGAGCATGGCCATCACGTCTCGTCCCGCACACACCGCCGCGGTCACCCCCGGCGTCCCCGCAACCGCCCTCCCCGCGCGGGCCGGCCATGCCGCCCAGCCAACGGCCGACGACGCTGCGGTCCGCCGCTGGCTGGTCGCGACGGCCTGGAGCGTGGTGGCGGCCGTCGTCGTGGGTGGCATCACGCGCCTGACGGAATCCGGTCTCTCGATCACCGTGTGGGAGCCCGTCGCCGGCATTCTTCCGCCCCTGTCCCACGCCGACTGGGAGCGCGCCTACCAGGCGTACCTGCGGATTCCCGAGGCGCAGACGGTGCACCGGGGGATCACGCTCGGCGGGTATCAGGCGCTCTTCTGGTGGGAGTGGTTTCATCGGCTCGTCGCGCGCGGCGTGGGGCTGGTGATCGCCGTTCCCTACCTGTGGCTGCTCGTCCGCCGACGGTTCCGGCCGGGCCAGGCCGTGGCCTACGGCATCCTGCCCGTGCTCGTCGCCCTGCAGGGAGCGCTCGGCTGGTACATGGTGTCGAGCGGGCTCTCGGTCCGCACCGACGTGAGCCAGTACCGGCTGGTCGCGCACCTGCTGCTGGCGCTCACGATCTTCGTCGTGGCAGTGTGGCGGGCAACGACTCTGGGACGTGCCACGCGTGCGGTCGCGGAACGGGCGGACGATCGCGCGTCGCGCGGCGTCGCGCGCGCCCTCGCGCTGCTCTCGACCCTCGCGTTCGCGACCATCGCCTCGGGCGGATTCGTCGCGGGGCTGGACGGAGGCAAGGTCTACAATGAGTTCCCGCTGATGGGCGGACAGTTCGTCCCGCGCGAGTACGCGGAGCTCGTGCCGGCCTGGCGCAACTGGTTCGACAATCCGGTTGCGGCGCAGTTCAACCACCGGGTACTTGCCCTGAGCACCGTTCTGGCCGCGTGCCTGCTCCTGCTCGCCGCGCGGCGTGCCATGTCGGGCGCCCCGTGGCGTGCAATGCAACGCGTCGCGGTCGTCGCGCTCGCGCAAGCCGTCCTCGGCGTCACGACGCTGCTGCTCGCCGTACCGGTCGTGGTCGCGGCGCTCCACCAGCTCGGAGCGGTGGCCCTCCTCGCATCCGTGCTGGTGGCGACAAACGAGGCGCGCGCCGCACGCGTCTGACGCGCGCGTGCTGAGGGGCCGGTCCACGCGCCCGACGGGGACTCAGCCGTCGTCTCCCTTCTCCGCTGCCTCCTGGTCCAGCCGCCGCAGGGTCGTGCGGATCAGGTCACCCGAGAAGCCGCGCCGGGCAAGGAAGCCCGTGAGCCGCCGCGCTCGCGTCAGTGGATCGAGTCCGCCGAGCGACTTGAGCTTCTTGCGCGCCGCGCGCTCCACGCTGGCGTCCTCGGTCTGGAGCCCTTCGTCTTCGCGCACCTCGGCCAGCGCATCCGTCGCCACGTCGCGCGCCACGCCCTTGCGAGCGAGTTCCATCTGCACGCGGCGCACGGAGCTCCCCCGGCCCACCAGGTGGCTGCGCGCGAGCGTGCGGGCGAAGGTGGCGTCGTTCACGAGGCCGCTGTCGGCCAGGCGCTCCACGAGGTCGGCCGCCACGTCCGCCACGACGCCCTTCCGCTTGAGCGCGCGCTCCAACTCGGCCCGCGGGTAGGGGCGCCGCTCGAGCATCTTGAGCGCCTTCTCGCGGGCCAGCTTGGGATCGGTGATCGGTTCGGTCGGCTTGCGGGGCATGGGTGGCTCGTGAAGCGGTGTGCCTGACTGAACGCTTGGGCTCGTGAGGGCGCGGACCTGTTTGCAACGGATGGCCGGTCGTCGGTGCAGACCGGGGAGCAACCGGGTGAAAAGAGTGCCGGGGGGCCGCTGAGCGAACGACGTGGGGATCCGGGCCCACACGACGATCGAACAACGAACCCCCCGGCACGACCTCCGGTGGACCGCGCGCGGGCTACTCCTCCGCCGTCTCCACCTCGGCGTCGGGCTTCGCGCCCACGCCGAGCACCGCCTTCACCTGCTCCTCGACCTCGAGCATCATCTTGGTGTTGTCCTTGAGGAACATCTTGGCGTTCTCGCGCCCCTGCCCGATGCGCTGGCCCTTGTAGCTGTACCAGGCGCCGGACTTCTCGATGATCCCCGTCTCCGAGCCGATGTCCACGAGCAGCGAGACGTGGCTGATCCCCTCGGCGTACATGATGTCGAACTCCGCCTGCTTGAACGGCGGGGCGACCTTGTTCTTCACCACCTTCACGCGGACGTGCGAGCCGATCACGTCCTCCTTCTCCTTGACCGGACCGATGCGCCGGATGTCGAGGCGCACCGAGGCGTAGAACTTGAGCGCCTTGCCGCCGGTGGTCGTCTCGGGATTGCCGAACATCACGCCGATCTTCTCGCGCAGCTGGTTGATGAACACCACCGAGGTGCGCGACCGCGCGATCGCGCCGGTCAGCTTGCGCAGCGCCTGGCTCATGAGCCGCGCCTGCAG
>JACQES010000114.1 GCA_016200495.1 Gemmatimonadota bacterium | reverse complement strand
CCTCGCCGAGGCGCGCGAGCCAGGTCGGTACGCCCACCCGCTCCGGGAGCAGCACGTCGGGGAAGATGCCGCCCCCGCCATACACCGTGCGCCCGTTGTCGGTCTTGCAGGTCGGGCGCCCGACGGTGTCGCGGTCCGCGCGCGCGAGCCGGTAGTACTCGCGGCGCGAGACGCTCCGGTACGCGCGCTGTACCGAGCGCCCGCAGGGGGTCTGCACCGAGCCGATCACGAGCACGATCGACGAGCCGTCGGCCATCGGGAAACCCTGCATCATGAGCGACTTGCCGAACGACGGGCGCCCGACGATGACCGCGCGGTCGTGGTCCTGCAGCGCACCCGCGACGAGCTCGCTCGCGCTCGCGGTGCCGCTGTTGACCATCACCGCGATGGGGTAGGTGCGCGGCTTGCGCCAGAGCACGCGGGCGACGCGACCCGTGTCGATCGCCTCCTGCTTCCGCCCGCGGCTCGTGTAGACGACGGTGCCGCGCGGCAGGAACTCGCCGGCGATCTGCGCGGCTTCCTTGACGAGGCCGCCGCCGTTGTCGCGCAGGTCGAGCACGAGGCGCTGGATCCCCTGGTCATCGAGCGTCTCGAGCGCCTTGTGCAGGTCGTCGGCGACCTTCGCGTCGGCGAAGGTGGTGATGCGCACGTACCCGGTGCCCGGCGCGAGTTGCATGACGGCCGGCACCGCGGTGGCGCCCGCGTCGCTCCGTTCGCGCCGGACCGTGCGCTCGAGGCGGGCGTACGTGCCGTCGGCCCGCTGGCGCTCGAAGACGAGCTTGACCTCGGAGTTCTTCGGGCCGGCCAGCGTGATGTCGAGTTCGAGCGCGTTGTCGGCCACGATCGGCTGGCCGTCGGCGGAGACCAGTTCGTCGCCCGGCTGGATGTCTGCGCGCGCGGCCATGGTGCCGGGGGCGACGAACGCCACCGTCGGCGCCCCGCGGCTGTAGTCCCAGTCGATCGGCACGGAGAGGATCGTCCCCTTCTCGAACTCCTGCTCCTTGGCCGGCGAGAGCCGAACCGACGAGATCACGTACGAATGCGGGTCCGCGGCGTGCACCATCCCCTGGATGGCCGCCATGAACAGCTCGTGCGTGTCGAGCGAATCGGGGTGGTTCACGCGGATCTGGTTGAGGACCTGACTGAACATCTGCAGGTCCTCGTACGCGGTGCGCTTGCGGGTGACCTTGGCGGTCGAGTCCTGCGCGGACGCTCGCGTCGCGACCGCCACGCCGGCCAGGGCGACGACCGCCACCAGCCGGCGCACTGCCCGATCTCGCGGCGCCGCGCTCACGGCGCCCCCGGCGACTTGGCAGCCGTGGCCGACAGCGCGGCCAGCCGCTCCGTCGCAAAGGCGCGCTGGAGGTCCGTGTTCGGGCTGCGGTCGAGGAAGGTGCGGTAGTTCACGAGGGCGAGGTCTCCCATGTCGGTGGCGTCGTAGAGCCGGGCCAGCATCAGGTAGGGGTCGGCGTACCAGGGCTCCTGGTTGATCACGAGTTGCACCTGCTGACTGGCCTCGGCCAGCTTGCGCGTGGCGGCCAGCGCATAGGCGTACTGGAGACGCAGCACGACGTCCTGCGGTCCCGCCTGCACTGCGAGGTCGAACTCCGCGAGTGCCGTCGTCGTGTCGCCCGCTGCCAGCGCGAGGAGCGCGATGCGCTGGTGCGCCGGATAGAACGAGAGGTCCTCGACGAGCGCCTGCCCGTACATCTCCTTGGCCTCGGCCGGCTTCTCGAGGGATTCGAGCAACCAGCCCATCTGGTACAGGTACCGCGCCTTCGGCTGGTAGAATCGCACGAGCGCCGTGTCCTCGATCTTCCTGGCTTCCGTGACGGCCAGCTTGAAGCTCGCCATGGACGAATCCACGTTGCCCATCTGCTGGAAGATGAGCCCGCGCGTGGCATGGATGCCGGCCTTCTGCTTCGCGGTCCGCAGGGCGCGCGCGAAGCCGTCGAGGGCGAGCGGAAGGTTGCCGTCCCAGAGGCTGATGCGCCCGAACCAGACGTCGCTGCGGCGCTGGAGGTCGTCGGTCAGCAGTTGCGGCGACACGCGCAGCACGCTCGCGATGTGCGCCACGAGGCGGGACTCGAGGTTGCGCCGCATGAACGGATTGAGCAGTTCGACGCGGAGGTCGAGCGAATCGAGGCGTCGCTCCTCGGCCCGGTCGCGTGCGTTGTCTGCGCCGCGGATCTGCATGCGCACGAGGCCGTCGTCGGCGAAGATGGTGGCCATGTAGAGCCCATACCACGCCTGCGCCGACCCGGGGTCGAGCCGCACGGCCCACCAGTAGGCGTCGCGGGCCACGGCGGGACGATCGTCGATCTGGTGGGCGCCGACGAGCAGGTAGGCCTGCGCGTCGTTGGTGTCCATGTCCGCCTCGACCTTCGGGCGCTTCGGTTCGGTGACCTTGCCCTTGCCCTGCGCACCGAGCGCAGGAAGCGCGGCGAGCGAGACCGTGAGGCCGAGCAAGGCGGTGAAGGAACGGGAATGTACCGCTACGCGCATGTGGTGTTCTCCGAGGTCAGCGGTGATCGGCGCCGGCCGGGGCGCCCAGCGCTGCAAGGCGCTGCGTCGCGAAGGCGCGCTGCGCGTCATCGCGGCGGGCACGGGCGAGGAAGGTGGTGTAGAGCGACCGCGCGTCGTCGCGCAGATCGCTGGCGTCGTACAAGCGGGCGAGCAACATGTAGGGATCGGGATACCATGGTTCGGCATCGATCACCTGCTTGAGTTCCGGCACCGCCTCCGGGAGGCGGCCGCTGCGGGTGAGCACGGCCGCGTACGGGTAGCGCAGGACGGCGTTTCGCGG
>JACQES010000086.1 GCA_016200495.1 Gemmatimonadota bacterium | reverse complement strand
CCCTCGTCGGCCACGAGGCCGGCGCAGCGGAGCGCGATGTTCCCCAGCCGGTTGCGGATCTTCCGGATCGTCGCGATGTGGTGCGTGCGCCAGCTCTCCTGGTTCTTCGCCTCCATCCCCTTGAGCAGGTCGCGGAACCACGCCTCGAGATCGGCGAAGGTGCGCACCGTGTGCGGGCGCGAGAGCAGCCCGTCCTCGATCACCTGCCCCGCCACGCGCTCGCGGATGAAGTCGATCAGCGCGTCGGCCTTGGCATCCACGTCGTCGCGGTTGAGCAGCACCTCCGCGAACTGCAGCACCTCGGTGAGCCCCCACGACAGCGGCTGCACGTTCTGCTGCAGCGCCTCGTGCGTGCGCAGCGTCGCGAGCTGGATCCGCCGTGGGCCGTAGGGCGCGTAGTACGTCACGTCACGGAACGGCTCCGCCGGCACCCCCAGTTCCGCGTACATCGCGCGATCCTCCTCGCCCAGCTCGCCCGGCTGGTCGAGGAAGAGCAGGTCGGGCCCCTTCACGTTGAAGCACACCGCCGCGATCCCGCCCTTGCCGTGCGGGAAGTGCGCGAAGAGCGATCCCAGCAGCCACTCGACCGCGCTCGTCTTGGTGGCGAGCCCCGAGATTCCCGTCAGGTTCACGTGCGCCGCCTCGGGGCCCACGAGGAAGTCGGCGTCGAGCCAGACGGGCGCGCGCGTGCCGCCCGCGCGATAGACGCCGATCGGGATCGCCGAGCGCGCGCCCTCGGCCAGGTAGCCGTCCATGCGGAGCGCGATCGCCACGTCCTCCGCCGTCGCCTCGAACACCTCGCCGAGCGAGACGGGCTGGAGCGGCTCCTCGGGCAGCTGCCGGAGCACCGCGGCCGTGTAGAGGCGGATCTCCGAGCGGCGCGTGGGAGCGCCCGCCACCGCGCCCGGATTCCCGTCGAAGCCCAGCACGTCGTCGAGCGGCGACGCCAGGTCGCTCCACGCGAGGGCGCCTGTCACCACGCCGTACACCACCGGCAGCTGTCCCGACACCGCGTGGGTGGCCGCCACGCGCACGATCGACCCGATCCCGACGGGGGCATCGAGGGCGGTCCAGAAGTGGAACTCGTGCGGCGTGCTCGGGCGACGTTCGGTCGCCACCACGCGGCCGAGCGGCGCCGCCGCGAGGGGGGCGCTCATCGCCCGGAATCTAGCCTCCTTCCGGGCCCCCTGTCCCCCTCCTACAGCACCGCCCGGAGCACCTGCTCCGCGTCGCGGATCGGGTAGGCCATCACGTCCCAGCGCGGGTCGGGGCGCGAGAGCGGCTGCCGCTCGGCCAGCACCAGCGCCGAGACCTCGTCCGCGCGGGCGCCGGCCGCGGTGGGCTCGCTGCCCAGCGCGGCCTCGATGCGCACCAGCCCGTGGAATGGTCCCGCCCCGCCACCGTCGCGGAGCCGCACGTACCAGCTCGCCACGCGCACGCGCGACGTGCCCTCGTGCACGAACGCGCGCGAACGCTCCCCCGCGCGCAGCGCCAGCACCTGGGCGAGCGCGTCACCCTCGGCGTAGAGGGTCTGGTGGCTCTTGATCACGCCGAAGGCGTTGGGGGCGCGGCGCGTCGCGTCGCCGGGGAGCGGTCCATCCACCCACAGCCAGCCGTCGCCGCTCGCGACCCACCGGTCGGCGAGCTCGCGCTCGAGGCGCGCGCGCGTCGTGCGCACGGCGTCGAGCGCGGCGCGATCGAGCGCGAGGGGATGCGGCGCGACGCCAGGCGTCGCGCCGGACGAGCCGCCGCCGTCCGCGAGCGAATCGCGCACCGCATGTCCGGCGAGCGCCAGCGCCTCGAGGGCGGCGCGCGCATCGGCGTCCAGCAGCGCGAGCGGCGCGTAGAGCGCGTCGTCGCGCACGAGCGCGTCGGCCCACGTGTGGAGCCGCCCGTCGGCATCGCGCACGCGGATGATGGCGGCGCAGCTCGCATGGACCACCGGCAGGTGGCCGGGCATCAGGTAGCCCACGCGCTCGGTGCGCTGCACGCCGTCGAGGAAGGCGCGCGTGTGGGGCCCCGCGAGCGGCGGCACGACCCGGGCCCCGGGGCCGGCGGGTTCAAGCGCCGTCGTGCGCTCGACGCGCGGCCGCTCGTCGGCGTCGCGCGGCAGGTCGAGGGGCGCGCCCCCGGTGGTCGCGGCAATCGCGCCCGGCAGCGCGCCCAGGGCGCGGCGGGCGGCCGCGAGCGCGGCGGCGTGGTTCATCGCGGTCGGCGCCTACTCGACGCCGATGTCCCACGCCTGCTCGAGGTCCGACTTGCTGTAGGCGCGGAACGCCGTGAGCGTCTGCGTGCGCTCGATGCCGGGCACCTTGGGGAACTCCTCCGTCACCTGCGCGTGCGCCGCTGGTGGAGCACGAAGTGGATGACCTCCTCCTTCGGGTCGGCCTCGGCGCGCACCGCGGCCGACACCTCCATGGCGGCGATCCCCGGCTGCGACGCGCGCGCGGGCACCGTCACCATCACCTCGTCGCATTCCGCGGGCGGCACCAGCGCAGGGTTGCTGCGCACGTCGGGCCACACCGCGACCTCGATCGAGCGGAGCGCGCCGTCCTCGATGTCGAGCAGCAGCCACGAGCCGTCCTGGCCCTCGAGTTCCACGCCGCCCGTGAGCCCCGACTGCGCGGCGCCCTTGGCGATGTGCACGGTGAGGATCTCGGTGTCGGCATCCCAGCGGTACTTGGCCTTGGGCGCCGCCCCCTTGCGGGGCTCCACGCGCACGACGAGCGACATCGCTACTGCCCCGCGCGACCGGCGCGCCAGAGCGCGATGATGCGGCGCAGTCCCTCGGTCACGTCGGCCAGCGGCGCCGCGGTGGACATGCGGAGCCAGTCGGGCGCGCCGAATGCCGCGCCACCGACGGTCGCCACGTGCTGCTCCTCGAGCAGGCGCGCGGCGAACGCCATTCCCGCGCCATCGGGACCGTCGGCCGCGCCGGCCACGTCGAGGAAGAGGTAGAACGCCACCGCGGGGTGCACCACCGGCGGCGCGTTCCCATCGGCCAGGATCGCGAGGCACGCGTCGCGCCGCTTCCGGAACTCGGTCACCATCGCCGCGATCGCGGGCTCCGCCTCGTCGTCGCGTGCAAGTGCCGCCACGGCCGCATGCTGCGAGACGGTGGCGGGGTTGGACGTCGTGTGCGACTGGAAGCTCGCCATCGCGTGCGCCACCGGGCGCGGCGCGATCGCCCAGCCGATCCGCCATCCGGTCATCGCGTAGCTCTTGGCGACGCCGTCCACCACCACCAGCCGCTCGCGCGAGGGCGCCACCTCGAATGCCGACGCGGCCGGGAAATCGTACGCGAGCCGCCGGTAGATCTCGTCCGAGATGACCCACCAGCCGCGCTCGTGCGCGAGCTGCAGGATCTCCGTGAACCGCGCGCGGTCGTACACGGCCGCCGTCGGGTTGCACGGCGAGTTGAGCATGAGCCCCGTCGTGCGCTCGGTCGCCGCCTTCGCGAGCTGGTCCGCGTCCACGAGGAGGTTGTCGGCGCGGCGCCCCATGACGCTCACGGGGTTGGCGCGCGCGAGGGCCACCATCTCGAAGTACGACGTCCAGGCCGGCACCGGGATCAGCACGTCATCGCCGGGGCCGAAGAGCGCGAAGCAGGCGTTGAAGAGCGCCTGCTTGGTGCCGGCCCCCACCACGACCTCGTTGGCCATCACGGGCGGCAGGTGTGGCGCGCGGAGCCGGTTGGCATGGCGCGCCACCTGCTCGCGCAGCGGCAGGATCCCCTCGGTGGCCGTGTAGCGGGTGGCTCCCTGGTCGAGCGCGAGCTTGGCCGCGTCGCGGATGAAGAGCGGCGTGTCGAAGTCGGGTTCGCCCACCCCGAGGTCGATGATCGGCTTGCCCTGGGCCTTGAGCGCCTTCGCGCGGGCGGACGCCGCGATGGTCGCCGACTCCCTCAGCTGCGCGATGTTGGCCGACGGCGTGAACACGAGGGGCGAAGACGCGGTGGTCATCAGCTTATGGAGCAGAGGGCCGGGCGGCGCTAGCTTTCGGAAGTCGAAGTTTACCGACGCGGCGATGGCCGCGCCAATTCTCGCTTTCGGACCACCTCGTGCCCGCTTCGCTGCTCGACACGCCCACCCCGCCCCGCGCCCAGCCCGTGCTGCACGTGGGGCCCCTCGACGCCCGCACCGTCGTCGCCGCCCTGACGCCGGCCCTCGCGCGCGTGCAGGCCGGCGCGAGTGGCGTC
>JACQES010000118.1 GCA_016200495.1 Gemmatimonadota bacterium | reverse complement strand
CGCACCGTGTTCGCGCCGGCGTGGACGAGCGACTGGCTGAGCGCCGACGCGCGCGAGCGGCTCCGCGCGTACGGCATCGCGCCCCCGGGCCCGCGCGTTGATGGCGGCGACGCGCTGGTGCAGATCCTCACGCACGCCCAGGCCGCGCCGGTGGCGTGCCCGTGGTGCGGGGCGCGCGACACCGAGCTGCGCAGCGCGTTCGGGCCGACGGCGTGCAAGAGCATCCGCTACTGCCCGAGCTGCCGGCAGCCGTTCGAGGCGTTCAAGACCATCTGAGGTGACGCTCTTCTCCTGGTGGCGCGAGGGCACCCCCGCCGCGCGGCGCGCCCTCGTGGCCGCGGCGCTGGGCTGGATGCTCGATGCCTTCGACGTGATGCTGTTCGCGCTCGTGCTGCCGCCGGTGATGGCGGAGCTCGGGCTCTCGAAGGCGCAGGCGGGGCTGCTGGGGTCGCTCGCCCTGCTCGCCGCGGCGGGGGGCGGCATCGTCTTCGGCCTCATCTCCGACCGGTTCGGGCGGACGCGCGCGCTGATGGGGAGCGTGCTCCTCTACTCCGCGTTCACGGGGCTCACCGCGCTCACCACCAACATCTGGCAGTTCGCGTTCTGTCGCGTGCTGCTGGGGCTCGGCATGGGTGGCGAATGGGCGAGCGGCGCGACGCTGGTCTCGGAGCACTGGAAGGCCGAGCATCGCGGCAAGGCGATGGGGCTGATGCAGAGCGCGTGGGCCGTGGGCTATGGACTCGCGGCCATCGTCGTGGGGGTGGTGCTCCCCATCACCGGATGGCGCGGCGTGTTCGCGATCGGCGTGCTGCCGGCCTTCCTCGTGGTGTGGGTGCAGCGCCGCGTGGAAGAGTCGCCCATGTGGCAGGCGTCGGCCGAGTCGCGCGTGGTGGCGGCGCGCGATGCGTCGGCCGAACAGCCGGTGAGCGGGCTCGCGGCCATCCGGTCGCTGTTCGCGGGGCCGATGGTGCGCGTGACGATCGCGGTGACGTTCATGAACGCGTGCACCCTGTTCGGCTGGTGGGGGCTCAACCAGTGGATTCCCTCGTACCTCTCGCTGGGCGAGGGGCAGGGCGGCGTCGGGCTCTCGGCCCAGACCATGGCGAGCTTCGTGTTCGCCATGCAGGTGGGGATGTGGTTCGGCTACGTCACCTTCGGCTACATCGGCGACGTGATCGGACGGAAGCGGGCGTACGTCATCTACCTGCTGGCGGCGAGCGTGCTGCTGCCGCTCTACGGCTTCCTGCGGACGCCGATCGTGCTGCTCGCGCTCGGGCCGTTCGTCGCCTTCTTCGGCACCGGGTACTACTCGGGGTTCGGGGCGCTGACGGCCGAGCTCTACCCGACCAACGTGCGCGGCACGGCACAGGGGTTCACCTACAACCTGGGGCGCGTGGCGAGCGCGGTGGCGCCGTGGGTGGTGGGGAGCATGGCCTCCACGCGCGGGTTCGCGGCGGCGTTCGCGGTGACGGGCGCGGCGTTCCTGTTGGCCGCGATCGCGTGGCGGTGGATTCCGGAGACGCGGGGGCGGGAGCTGGCCTGAGGCCGGCCCGATGGAACACCCGCCCCGTGCGGGGGTGTCGAAGAGGAGACTTCTGGAGGCTTCCATGGCGCGCGGCCCACGCTTCACGACCGTCCTCTCCGCCCTGATCGCCGGCGCCGCGTGCGCGTCGACGCTCGCGGCCCAGCACGTCAACGGCACGCTGCTCGACAAGGCGTCGAGTGCGCCGATCGTCGGCGCGCAGGTTTCGCTCGTGCCCGTGGACGCGCGCGCCGGCACGCTGACCGTCACCACCGACTCGGCCGGCGAGTTCTCGCTCACGGGTGCGGCGCCGGGCACCTATCGCATCCTCGTGCGGCGCATCGGCCTCCTGCCGGCGGAGACGCACGCCTTCTGGCTCGGGCCGCTCACCGAGCACGCGCCGGTGCTGCGCATGGAGACCGTGGGCATCCGCTCGGACACGGTACGCGTCACGACGAGGGGGTTGCCGTCCTCCGACTGGACGCAGGAGTTCTACGACCGGCGCCGCACGACGCATGGCGTGTTCCTCACGCGCGCGGACCTGATCGGGCGCGCGCCCGTGCTCGCGACCGACTGGCTCATCGGCGCGCGCGGCGTCACGGTGATGCCGATCGGGGGGCACTCGTACGCGGTGGCGCGGACGATGGGACGCTCGTGCCGGCTCGAGGTGTGGGTGGACCGGTTGCCGCTCAACGACGGCGACGTCAATGCGCTGCTGCGCGCCGACGACATCGCGGCGATGGAGGTCTATCCGTCCATCAGCGACGCGCCGCTCCGGTACCAGGCGCGCGGGTGCGGCGTGCTGCTGGTGTGGACGCGCGCCGGGCGCGGTGACGTGGACGTGGCGGAAGGCGAGCCGAGCCGCGGGCGCTGACGCCTTGACCTCGGCGTCCCGCTCCGCGAAGATCAGGCAATGCTGCTGACCCTCGCCCGCCGCTCGTATCGCCATGCGCCGCCCCCACGGGCTGGCGCCGGGTGAGCGCGCGCAGGTAGCAGCTGCCGCAGTTCCCGCCGCACGCGGTCCGTGGATCCTCCACGGGCCGCGTTTTCGTTTTCCCCCCACCTGGGTTCCGCCATGCCGACCGTTCGCGCCACGCCGCACGCCACCGCTTCCGCCCAGCCCACGCTTCCGGCCGACGCGCACGCCTATCCGTACACGGCCACCGACCGCGCGGTGTGGCGCGTGCTGGTGGAGCGCCGCATGCCCGCGCTCGAGGCGACGGTTTCGGAGGTGTACCTCGACGGCGCGCGCACGATCGGCCTCGTGGCCGACGAGGTGCCGCAGCTGCCGGCGCTCAACGCGCGCCTCACGCCGCGCACCGGATGGCGCGCGGTGCCGACGCCGGGATTCATGCCGGCCGCCGCCTTCTTCGCGTCGCTCGCGCGGCGTGAGTTCCCGACCGTGCGCGCCCTGCGTTCTCCGGCGCAGCTCGATTACGTGGAGGCGCCGGACCTGTTCCACGACGTCTTCGGGCATGTGCCGCTCCACGCCGATCCCGCGTTCGCGAGCTTCCTGTCGCGCGTGGGGGCGCTGGGGGCGCTGCTGCGCGGTGCGGGTGGTGTAGGAGGTGAGGGAGGTGCGGGTGGTGTGGGTGGTGCGGACGGCGCGAGTGGCGCAGGCGCAGACGGCCACGCGACCAGCGCCGGCGCCACGGTCCGCGCGCAGGACGCCCGCGCGGAGCCGCCGGTGGATCCACGCATCACCGAGCTCGCGCGGCTCTTCTGGTTCACGGTGGAGTTCGGGCTCAAGGCCGAGCCCGCCGGAGTGCGGATCTACGGTTCTGGGCTGATCTCGAGCCACGCGGACGCGGCCAACGCGCTTTCGGATGCGTGCGAGCGTCGCCCGTTCGCGCCGCCCAGCCGTTCGTGACTGACCAACTACAGAAGGTGCTGTTCGTGGTCGAGGACTTCCGCGAGCTCGATGCGGCGGTGGCCGCGCTCGAGAAGCGATGTGGGTGAGGCGCCCGAGGGTCGGCGGGCCCCCTCGTGGCGAGCGGACGGCGACCGACGCCGTCCGCCCTTCGCGCGGCTATCGCTCGGGGATCACGTCGTACAGGTCGCCCATGGGGCGCGCGCCGTCGCCGTAGCGCACCTTCTTGCGATAGAGGTCGATCTGGAGGTCGACGTTGCGCTCGTCGTCGTGCAGGTAGACCGACCAGTCGTCGCGATTGACTTCGCGGAACTTGAACCGCGCCGGCGCACCGCGCTCGCCGTGCTCGATCCAGACGCCGGGTGCGACCAGCTCGAAGTGCGACACCTGCTGCGTCGTGCCGAGTTGCGCCACCGCGGCGCGCGTGGCCACGCGGCCGAGCGGGTACACCGGAGGCGGCGACTCGATCATGACATCGTACAAGTCGCGCTTGGGCCCCTGGGCGAACGGCGACGTACTGACCTTGTGGCGGAACCAGTCGATCTGGATGGCGGGGCGTCCCGCGTTGTCGGTCAGGTACACCGACCAGTCGTCACGCTGCTGCTCGCGGTACACGGCGCGGTCCGGGCCGCCGGTGGCCAGCCGCTCGACCCAGATGAAGGGCGCGACGTTCTGGAACACGAGTCCCGGGGTGCCCGTGCCGGGCATGGCGGCCACGGCCCGCGTGGCGCTCCAGCCCAGGGGCACGTTGCCGGCCGGCGGCGGCTGCGATGAAGGCGGTTGCGGGGCCGTCGCGAAAGTGGTGTCCACGGTGCGGCGATTCGACGTGCCCTGCTGTCCGGCGATCGTCGTGAGGTTGACCGCCGCGAGGTACTGGAGCTGGGCGAGCGCGTACGCCGCCCCCGCGCAGCTGGCCGGCGGAATCGTGCGGTTGCGGCAGCTCACGACATCGACCTTCCCCGCGAAGACCGGGAGTTCCGCTTCCGCCGTGAACGCGGTGCTGCCGTGGATGGCCACGTTGAAGTAGTGGTACGACGACTCGGTGACCCGGCCCCCGACGACCGTCTGCTCGATCATGCCGAAGCGGAGCAGCTTGTTGCCGTTGAGGAAGTTGATCGCGCGGATGGTCGGGGCGTCGGTGTTGCACCGGCGCGTGGGGTCCTTGGCGCACTCGGCGTGCGTGGAATTCGCGACGGCCGTGAAGAAGGCGGGATCGCTGGCGCTCACCCAGACGCCGGGACGCGACTCGATCGCGAACTCGAGCGAGTCCGTCTCGCGGCCGGTGCGGCGGTCCACCCCCGGCAGCCTGCGGTACTCGATCGTGCCCACGTCGGACTCGATCCCGAGGTCGCTGCGCTTGAACGTCGGCTCGACGCCGGCGGGCGCCGCGATGATCAGGCCACGGTCGGACTCCTGGTAGATGTCGAAGCGCAGCTGCTTGGCCGCCTCCAAGCCGGCGGCCCCGAACAGGGTCACGAGACGGAGGAGGCCCTCGGGGTCGTCGGCCGTCGTGGCCAGCTGGTCGAGCGTGAGCGTCTTGGTGCGCGTCCAGCGGGTGCGGATCCCGCCGGCGGAGGACGCGATGTACGCGCGCTCAGGCGCCGTGCGGGTCACCATCGTTCCGACGCCGGCCTTGATGAACTCCTCGGCGCTCGCGAGCCCCGAGCTGAACAGCGACGACGGGACGACGCCGCTGGTCGCCGAGGCGGGCGGTTCCCCGGACGCGAGCAGCAGCGGCAGGTTGCGCGCGGGGATCACCCAGTTGTAGCCCGACTGCCCCTGGTTGAGCCCGCCGTCCACGATGCCGACCAGGCGCTCCTGCTCGTCGATGACCGGTGCACCCGAGTAGCCCGGGAGGAGGCCCCCCTGCACGTAGTAGACGGCCAGCAGCGTGTCGGGCATGCCGAGCCGGCCGAGCGAAATCTTGACCTGCGGGTTGAGCAGCCACGCGAGGTTTTCCTTGAGGGCGTACTCCTTGCGCATGGTGCGCCCCGTGCCGCCCTCGGCCCCTTCGTGGAAGCCGAACGTGAGGAGCCGTGTGTCGGACAGCGGCGCCGCGTCGAGCGTGCGATGCTGCAGCACCGGGCACTTCTCGAGTGGTCGTTGCAGCTCGAGCAGCGCCAGGTCCGACGCGCGGTGGATGCGCGCCACCCTGGCTTCCACCTTCTGGCCGCGGCACTCGACCAGGATGCCGAGTGTGCGCCCCGCCACCGCGTGCAGCGAGGTGACGACGAAGGTCGGCTGCTGGAGGACGAAGCCGCTCGCCGCGCGTGCGCTGTCCTTCGCGGTGCGGACCAGGACTCGCACGACGGAGGGCGCGAGACGCTCCTGCTGGCCCTGCGCGTCGGCGCCGCGGGGCAGCGTGAGGACGCTCGCGAGGGCGAGGCACGCCAGGGGAGCGCACCAGCGGGGCGCGCGGGATCCGCGAACCGGTTCGTTCATCGTGGCACTCTGGTCGAAGGGAAGGGCATCGGTCGGCATCATCGGCTCGTCCCGCACGCGGTCAAGGCCAGCGCCCGAAGCGCCGGCAGCTGGCTGGCGGCGCCCAGTTGCCTGGTCGCGCGGCGCGCGCTCGCTCCCAACGGTGGCGCGGCGTCGAACGCGGCACTCACGCTCGCCACCGTCGCGCCGTTCGCGGCGAGCGCCGCGCGCACCGCGTCGCACCGCTCCGGGGTCGGCGGCACGAACGGCTTGCCGCCCGGATCGCAGGCCAGGTCGCGCGCCAGGAAGAGCGTGGCTTTCTGGTCGGGCGCAGGGACGTCGCGCATGACCAGGTCGGCCACGGCGCCCCAGCCCTTCCCCTGCGTGCGAAAGTTGTCGGCGATGATGGTAGCCCCGTTGTCGTCGTCGTACCGCGAGCGCAGCAGGCTGCACTGGCCCACCTCGACCTCCGACGCAAAGAGGTTGGAGTGCGCGGACTCGAGCGCCGCTGTGCGCGTGACGGCGCGTCCGGCGGAGTCGGTGGTCGTCACGGTGCCCTCGAGCTGCCGCGCGACCAGGGCGAGCGCCTGCGCCTGCGTGAACCCCGCCTTCATGTAGGTGTCGCGGCGGGCCTCCAGCGACGGCGCGAACAGGTCGTGCGTCCGCACCACGATGCCGAGCGCCGCCCCCACGAGCGTCGCGAAGCCGAACGAGCCGATGCGGAGCCCCTTGGCGGTGCTGAAGTGCGGGTCGTTGAGGCCCAGCAGCGCCGCGAGCGCCGTACCCAGCGCTCCGATGAAGATGCCGACCACCGGCGAGATCGAGAGTCCCAGCAGCGCGCCGACCATGAGGCCGATGCCCACGCCACTGAAGACGGAGATGGCCACGCCCGGCGCCGCTACGGCGTCGCCCGGTTCGTACGTGCGTTCACCCATGGCGGTCGATCCTCCCTGATCGTCCGTGTGCACCGGCGTCGTCGCGAGGGCGGCTGCCGCCGCCTCGAGTGCCGCGGGGCTGGCGTCACCGACGCCGAGCACCCGAACGCCACCGGTCTGTCCGTTCACGAGGTAGTGCCGCACGATGCCGCCCTGCTCGACGGTGGCGGCCCAGTGTGGCAACAGCACCGTGCGCGCCGCCACGCGGCGATAGCGCGTGTCGCGCACGACGTTGCGCTGCGCGAGCCCCTCCATGCGCAGGTCGATCTCGCCGTCGAGCTGGTCGGTGATGCGCGCCGAGGCGTCGTCGAAGGCGGCCTGCAGGTCGCGCTCGGCGATCGCGACGGCCCCCTCCGAATGGCTCGGCGTCGCCGAGTCGTCGCCGCCCCGCGTGGGGTTCGGGGCGGCGGCGTCACTCGATGCCTGCGGCTGCGCCGGTTGGGCGGCGTCGAGTTCCCAGAACCAGCGCTCGCCCTTGGGGCCCTTGCTCGCGGGGATGCGTCCGGCGGCCACGAGGTGCCGCGCGAGCGCGACGTCGATGACCTCATGCACCGGCTCCCAATCGAGCAGCGGCACGACGCGCGTGAGGTCGCGGTTGAGGCCGCGCTCGCCGTCCACCGTGGTGCGCGTGTCCACGTCGAGCACCCAGTAGGGGACGAGGAGCCGTCGCAGGGTGATCGTGGCGCCCGTGGATGTGGTGGACGCGAGCGCTGCGCGCACGGCCGACTCGGCCACGGCGAACGGCACCGTGGCCTCGGCCAGCGTCGTGCGCGCCGACGCGCGCGTGACCGTGCCCGCGCCGCAGACGGCGCACGCGGGTGCGGTCGCGCCCGTGGGCACGCTCGCGCAGCTGCCGCACGTGGCGCAGCGGAGCGCCTCCACCGTGCGCACCGGCGCGCGCCGCTCGAGCACGATCGGCGCTCCGTCCACGTCGCGCAGCGGCCCGCGCTGGTCGGTGAGCGGCACGCGCCACGCCGCGCGCGCGTCGGGAAGCCGCCAGGCCGCGAGGTCATCGCGCGCTTCGGGCCGGGTGAAGAGCGCCCAGGCGAGTTCGCTCGCGACCGGCGCCGCCTCGGTGGCGTCCCCGAAGCTCCGCGTGAAGGTGATGCCGCCGCCCGCCCCCGCGCCGAACTGGGCCTCGAGGGCACCGCGCGCCGTGTCGAACGCATCGGCAACGCTCCGTCCCGCCGCGAGCGCGGCGTAGAAGGCGCCGCTGAACCGTTGCGCCTTGGCGTCGCCGATGGGCACGGCCGTCGCGATCACGGCGGGGACCCCCGCGTCGAGCAGCGCGCGCACCTGCCCCTGCGTCGCGCACCCGTTGAGGAAGACGAGCTTGAGGCCCTCCTGCTGGCCGAGGAGCCGTGCGAGCCCCTCGGCGTGCGCGGCGCCCCCCTCGAGCGCGAGGGCGCTGCCGTTGGCGTGGCCGCCGTAGTGGAAGAGCACCAGGCGATCGCCGTGCGCGATGAGCGCCTCGCGCACCTCGTCCATGGCCGCGCTCTCCTCACGATGAACGAGGAGCTGCCCCGCCTCCTGCAGCGGCCCGAGCGTGCGCCACAGTTCCGCACTCTCGGCCTTGAGCAGGCTCAGGTGCGGCTCCTCCGCGTTCGCGAAGGCGAGCAGGACGACTGGCAGGTCACCCACGAAGGGGGGCTCTCCGGCAGGCCGCGAACTCCGCATGCGAACGGGCGGGACCTGCGGCGCATCAGGGGTGGGCGTACGAGGCAAACATGGGGGGCGAGAACGTCACTGCGCCATGGGTCACCCGCGCCGCTCGAGCTGGGACGTCGGCGGGGAGCGGCATGCCGCCCTACGATCCGCGCGCCGGGTGGCGCCCGCGCCCCGGACGACGCACCTTGGGCGCTTCCCCCATCCGGCGCCTCCCGTGGAAGTCGGCAAGGTCCCCAAGCTCAACCTGCTCATCTTCGCCGTCGGCGTCGGGTACGCCCTGTGGCACCTCAAGGCCACCGGCGGGAAGTTCTTCCCGAACGGCATGAAGGGGATGACGAAGGAGGAGCGGATCGCGCTGCGGGAGCGCGAGGCCGCGACGAGCCGTCTCGTGCACGCGCACCAGCCGCGCGCGACGGGCGACCGGCCGGACGACGCCCCCGGAGAACCGCAGGTGCACGTGATCTACGTGGTCCCAGCCGACGTCCCCGACCGCGGCGTCGACACGAGCGGCGCGCTCGCCACGAGCATCGCGTCGTGGCAGAACTGGCTGCGCCGCGAATCCGGGGGCGCCACCGTGCGCATCGACACGTACGGCAACGGGCGGCCGGACATCTCGTTCCTGCGGCTCTCGCGCAAGGCGCGCGACCTGGCCGCGCTCGGCACCCAGCTCTACGACACCCTCGAGGCGCTCGTGGTGCGGGCCGGATTCGACGACGGGAGCAAGCTCTACGCGGTCTACTACGACGGCGTCGGCCACGACGCGTGCGGCGTGGGCGGGGAGGGAAAGCGCATCGTCGCCAACTTCCTGCAGACCAAGGCCGCCGGCATCCCTTGCATCGACTACGGGCTGGCCACGTCGCCGGACGACCCACCGGGGTACCTCGACTACGCGATGCTGCACGAGATCGTGCACCAGACCGGCGCGGTGGCGCCCGCCGCGCCCGACGCCGGGCCGCTCAACCACGTGCGCGGCGACACGGCCGACCTGATGTACGGCGGGGGCGATCCCGCGCAGCGCCGCACCCTCGACGCGAAGCGACGGAACTACTTCAACCCGAAGGGGCTCCCGGGCGGGCTCCGCAACTTCGCCGAGAGCCCGTTCCTCGTCTGGCCGGCGCCGTGAGCCGCGCGCGCCGCGAAGCCGCGCTGCGCCTCGACGCGCCCCCGCCCGTGTGCGACCTTTCCGGGGCCGAATTCCCCCTCGTCCCGCCTCCGGAGCACGTCATGTCGCCCTCTCGCACCGTTTCCCGCCTCTTCGTCATTGCCCTGCTCCTCGCGCCCGCGACCCTGCGCGCACAGCAGGGCGCCGTGGATGCGATGGCCGGGCTGCGCGCGCAGTGGTCGGGCGTCGCGTCGAACGTGCTCGCGGCGGCCAAGGAGCTGACCGAGGCCGAGTACGCCTACCGCCCGGTCAAGGGGGTGCGCTCGTTCGGCGAGCTGGTGGGCCACGTGGCCGGCACGCAGAACATGATCTGCGCCGCCGTCCTGGGCGACAAGGTCCCGGCCGAAGATGCGGTGGAGAAGGGGGCGAAGACCAAGGCCGCGCTCGTGGCCGCGCTCGAGGCGTCCAACGCCTACTGCGCCAAGGCGTACGCCATTGCGGGCGCGAAGCTGAGCGAGAAGGTGGACATGTTCGGCGAGAAGGACACGAAGGTCGGCGCGCTCGCGCTGAACGCCGTGCACACCGGCGAGCACTACGGCAACATCGTCACGTACATGCGCATGCAGGGCAAGGTGCCGCCCTCGAGCAAGAAGTAGCGGACCGCCGTGAGCGACAGCCCCGCCTACCTCGGCGCGATCGTCTCCGACCGCTACCGAATCGAGCGCGAGCTCGGCAGGGGCGGGATGGCCACCGTCTACCTCGCGCTTCCCGATCACCGGTCCGGGTGCGGTGTCCCTCGTGGGGGACGTTCCGCGTCTGGCCAACCGGATCACGGTGTCGGACGATCTGCAGCGAGCGACGCTGCTGTGGACGGAAGACCGGTTCGACGCGTTTCTCTATCGCGTCGTGAAGCCGTAGCCGCGCCGCGCGCGCGGCGCCGGTCGCGCTAAGACTCGCACGAACGGCTGATCAGCCGCGTGGATGAGTGGTGCACACGTTAGTGTGCGTACTCGTGCGCGGCCCGTGCTCCCGGCCGCGCCACCTCCTTGACCGGCGCCGGCGGACACGCGCGTGGTCACCGTATATTCCGGAGTTGCACCGTGTCCCACGCCGCCAAGGATCGGTTGTTCGTCCTGCCGTTGGCCCTGCTGCTCGCCGCGTGCGAGCACTCCACCGCCCTCAAGGGCCCTCGTGACGTCGCGGGCGTCACCGTCGCGGCCACGGCCTCCCTCGTCGGTCCCTCGTTGATCGTGCTGCCGGCCGTCGCGCAGGTCATCATCGGCGACTCGCTGCAGCTCGCGCTCGGCGTCACCCCGACGACGCCCCCCGCGTGGACCTCGTCGAACGTCGCCGCCGCCACGGTCGGGTTCACCACCGGCCTCGTGCATGGCGTCGCCGCCGGCGCGAGCTGGATCCGCGTGCAGACCAGTTTCGGCGACGACAGCGTGGCCATCACGGCGCGCGCGCGGCGGGTCGTGCGCGTCGGCCCGCAGGCCGTCGCGCTGGGAATCGGCACGACGGCCCAACTCGCGAGCAACACGGCCGGCTCGTGGGCCAGCGACGACTCGACGATGGCGCAGGTGTCCCCGACCGGCCTGGTGACCGGCCGGCGCGCGGGGAGCACCGGCGCCACGCTGCACACCGCGATCGACGGGACGGCATGGCTCGCGATCACGGTGCAGTCGTCGGTGGTCGCGACGGTGACGGTCACGCCGTCCGTTCTCGCCTTGGTGCCCGGGGCGCGCCAGACCCTCTCCCACGTGGCGCGCGACGCCGCGGGCGGGCTGATCCAGGGGCGCCAGGTGTCGTGGTCCAGCAGCGATCCGCGGGTCGCGACCGTCGGCGACAACGGCGCCGTGCTGGCCGTTGCGCCGGGCACGGCGACTATCAGCGCGACGGTGAGCGGCGTCGCCGGCACGATGACGCTGACCGTCGCACCGCTCGGCGTGGCGGGCTCGGTGGCCGACCCGACGGCGCTGCCCGTCGCGGCGGGCCAGCTCAAGGACGTCGCGGCGTACACCGCGCTCGACGTGCCGAACCTCGCGGCCGGAAGCTCGTACGTCGACCCGGTGTCGGGGGTGCGGATCTGGAAGGTGAGCAGCCCGAACGTGCCGCTCGCGGCGAACACGAGCGTCGCCCACGAGTATTCCGAGGGACCGGCGCCGATCAGCCGCGAGTATGCGGGGCGCCACACGCTCGTGATCCAGGCCATGAACGGCGCGCGCACCTTCGTGGACTTCGTGCGCGGCTCTGGGCTCACCAACTACCGTCCCGCTCCGCCGGGCACGCTCGCGGTCACCTTCGCCCGGGATCCCGCCACGCCGACCATCGCGTACCTCGTGATGCGGGGCGGCCAGTTGCGCCGCTACGACGTGGCCAGCAACGCCTTCGCGGACGTGGCGCCGTTCCCGGTCGCGTTCTCGGGCGTCGGCTGGCTGCAGAACGACATGACCGACCGGCGCTTCGTGGCGATCGTCGCAGGCCGGAACAACGACGTGACGGCCTGGGATCGCGCCACCGGCCAGACGAGCACGCGCACCTTCGCGCACCTCGACGAGCCCTACCTCGAGAAGAACGGCCGCTACGTCATGGCGAACACGTCGCTCAAGGCGGTCAGCATCTGGGACCTCGACAACGACACCGTCAATCCCATGGCCGCCCCCGGCAACGCGATGTTCGCGCACGTGGGCGCCGTGCGCGGCCTCTTCGTGACCGCCGACGTGAACACCGGGGTGGGGAAGACGCCCCTCTGGGCGGTGGACCCCTCGTCGGCGCGCGCGCACTGGAGCTTCAACACCCTCGGCGGCTACTACCCCGACGCGCACTTGAGCGGGCAGTGGGTCGAGAGCGACGCCGAACTCGGCGGCGACCTCCGGCGGCAGTGGGTGCTGCGGGAGACGTACGACTGGTCGTACGTGGCGGTCGGCACGAGCGGCGTGAAGGAGGGCTTCGCCTTCCTGACGCTCGACGGCAGCCAGTGCCGGTTCGTGGCGCACCACTACTCGGTCAAGCCCCCGCCGTCGCTCGGCACGGTGTTCAGCTACTACTCCACGCCGCGCGCCAGCACCTCGATCGACGGCAAGCTGATCGTGTTCGACTCGAACATGAACGGCACGGCGCGCACCGACGTCTTCCTGATCGAGGTTCCGGTCCGCTAGGCCGCCGGGGACGCTGACAAGACCCGGACATCGTCCCGCTCGACGGGGCGATGGTCCCCCGGTCAAGTTGCGCACTCCCGACCGACGTCTCCCGTTCCCGCGTCCCATGCCGGAATCGCGCCCCGCCCGCCTCGACGCCGTGGACGTCGTGCGCGGCGTCATCATGGTCGTCATGGCGCTGGACCATGTCCGCGACTTCGTCGGCGTGCGGGTGAACAACCCGACGGACCCCGCGACCACCACGGTGGCGCTGTTCGTCACGCGCTGGATCACCCACGTCTGCGCCCCCGTCTTCTTCCTGCTGACCGGCGTCGGCGCGCAGCTCGCGCGCACGCACCGCACGCGCGGGACGCTGGCCGCCTACCTGGCCACGCGCGGGCTCTGGATGCTGCTGCTCGACGCGGTCATCGTGCGCTCGCTGGCCATGCAGTTCAACGTGGACTTCCACGTCACGCTGCTGAGCGTGCTGTGGGCGCTGGGCTGGGCGATGCTCACGCTCTCGGCGCTCGTAGCGCTCCCCACCTGGGCGATCACCGCGTTCGGCGCCGTGCTCGTGCTGGGGCACAGCGCGTTCGATGGGCTGCGCATCGCGAACCTGCTCCTGGCCTCGCTCCACCAGCCGGGGTTCCTGCTCGACACGCCCGGCCACGTCGTCTTCTCCGCCTATCCCCTCATCCCCTGGATCGGCGTGACGGCGCTTGGCTACGCGCTGGGCGAGGCATACCAGTGGGACCCGGCGCGCCGACGCGCCCTCTTCGGGCGGCTCGGCTGGACGCTCATCGTCGGCTTCGTGGCGCTGCGCGCCCTCAACGTCTACGGCGATCCGCTGCCGTGGAAGGCGCAGCCAACCGCCCTGTTCACCGCGCTGTCGTTCCTCAACACCACCAAGTACCCGCCGTCGCTGCTCTTCCTGGCGATGACGCTCGGGCCCGCGCTGCTCTTCCTGCGCGGCGTGGACGGCGGCACCCCGGCCTGGCTGCGGCCGGCGATCACGTACGGGCGCGTGCCACTCTTCTACTTCATCCTCCACTTCGTCCTCATTCACCTCGGCGTGACGGTGGCCGGCGCGATCCGCTATGGCGACGCGCACTGGTTCTTCCAGTCCGACACCCTCGGCGAGTACCCGTTCGCGCTGCCGCCGGGGTGGGGGTACCCGCTGCCGGTGGTGTACGCGAGCTGGATGGCCGTGGTGCTGGCGATGTATCCCCTGTGCCGGTGGTATGGCCGCGTGAAGGAGGGATCACGGAGTCGCTGGCTCAGCTACCTGTAGCGGGGCGCCCGCGCGCGAAACGAAAGCGGGGGCGACGGTGTCCAACCGGGGATGACGCCGCCCGACGCCGGACCTAAGCTTCAGCCGTCGTCGCCTCCACCCCCGATCTCCCCCATGCGCCTCCTGCGTTCGACCCTCGCCGCCCTCGCGGCGACCGCCGCCCTGTCCGCACCCGTCGCGCTTGCCGCGCAGGCCGGCACGGCGCCGACCTCGATCAACATCCCGCACGAGCGCTACACGCTCCCCAACGGGCTGACGGTCGTGCTGGCCGAGGACCACACGGTGCCGCGCGTCGCCGTGGACGTGTGGTACCACGTCGGCTCCAAGAACGAGAAGGCGGGCCGCACCGGCTTCGCCCACATGTTCGAGCACGTGATGTTCACCGGCTCGGGGCACGTGCCCTACGGCACGCAGGACCGCTACACCGAGGGGGTCGGCGGCTTCAACAACGGCTCGACCAACAACGACCGCACCAACTACTACGAGGAAGTCCCCAGCAACTACCTCGAGATCCAGCTCTGGCTCGAGGCCGATCGCATGGGCTTCCTGCTCGACAAGCTCGACTCGGCCAAGTTCGTCGCGCAGCGCGACATCGTGCAGAACGAGCGCCGCCAGCGCACCGACAACCAGCCGTACGGGCGCTCGTTCGAGATCCTCACGAGCATGGTGCTGCCGGAGTCGCACCCGTACGCGTGGCCGGTGGTCGGCTACATGGTGGACCTGCAGAAGGCGACGGTCGAGGACGTGAAGGACTTCTTCCGCCTCTACTACGCCCCCAACAACGCGACCCTCGCCATCGTCGGCGACTTCAAGCCGGCCGAGGCGAAGGCCTGGATCGCGAAGTACTTCGACGGGATCCCGCGCGGGAAGCCGATCGTGCGCCCGACGGTTCCCGCGGTGGCGATGTCGGCGGTCGCGCGCGCCACCTACGAGGACCGCGTGCAGGTCCCGCGCCTCTACCTCGCGTGGCCCACTGTGGGCGACGACTCCGAGGACGACAAGGTGCTCGACATCATCGCGGCGCTGCTCGCGGGCCCGCGCACCGCGCGCCTCACCAAGGCGCTCGTCTACGACCAGCAGGCCGCGGCGCAGCTGGGCGCCTTCCAGGCGACGAGCGAGAACTTCGGGCTCTTCCTCATCCAGGCGAGCCCGCGCCCGGGGCACACCCTCACCGAGATCGAATCGACGGTGGACACGCTCCTCGACCGGTTCAAGCGCGAGGGGCCGACCGCCGACGAGCTGATGCGCGCGCAGGCCGGCATCGAGTTCGGCTTCGTGTCGGGACTCGAGTCGCTGATCGGCAAGGGCGAGACGCTGCTCAACGGCGCCGTGTACCATGGCGACCCGGGCTACTACCGCACGCTCTACACCAAGCTCAAGTCGGTCTCGGCCGATGACGTGAAGCGCGTCGCCAACAAGTACTTCACCGCCGGCCGCGCCGTGCTCTCGGTGGTGCCGCCGGGCAAGCCGGAGCTCGCGTCGCGCGCCGGCGAGAGCAGGAAGGTGACCGTCGCCGCCGACGGTGGCCACTACCTCCTGGAGGGCAAGTAGGATGACGACGACCACGCTGCGCGCCGCGCGCGCCCTCCTGCTCCTCCTCCTCGTCGCCCCCGTCACCGCGCGCGGCCAGGGCGGGGCGCTCGATCGCACGAAGATGCCCGCCGTCGCGCCGGCGCCGACGACGCGCATTCCCACCTGGACGCGCACCACGCTCGCCAACGGGGCCGAGCTGGTGGTGGCGGTCAAGAAGGACCTGCCGCTCGTCGCGTTCAGCATCGGCTTCATCGGCGGCTCGGCCAACTACGAGCCGGCCGGCAAGACGTCCGTCGGGTCGTTCACGGCGCAGATGCTCTCCGAGGGGACCACCACCCGGTCGGCCGACGACCTGTCGAACGCGCAGCAGGCACTCGGCATCACCATCGGCGCGAACATCAGCAACGAGACGGGGTCGCTCGGCTTCACCGCGCTCAAGGACCGGTTCGACGGGGCGCTCGCGCTCCTCGCCGACATGATGCTCCACCCGACGCTGCCGGCCGAGGCGCTCGAGCGGATCCGCGGGCGCACGCTGGTGTCGCTGCAGCAGGCGCGCGACAACCCGAACGCGGTGGCCAGCGCGGTGTTCGCGCGCGTGACCTACGGCGACCAGCACCCGTACGGGCGCGTGGCGACCGAGGCCACCGTCAAGGCGATCACGCGCGACGACATCGTGGCGTTCCACAAGGCGTACTACACGCCGGGGCACGCGGTCATCTCGGTCGCGGGCGACGTGGATCCGGCGCAGGTGAAGGCCAAGGTCGAGGCCGCGCTCGCGGCGTGGCCCAGGGGGGGCGCCAAGCCCGACTTCGCCTACCCGGCGCCGCCGGCGCACCAGGGGCGCGCCATCTACCTCGTGGACAAGCCCAAGGCGGCGCAGTCGGTGTTCATGCTGGGCCACACGGGTCCGAGCCGCAACACGCCGGATTACTACGCGCTCGAGGTCATGAACACGGCCCTGGGCGGCTTCTTCCAGTCGCGGCTCAACCACGACATCCGCGAGGAGAAGGGGTACAGCTACGGCGTGGGCTCGAGCTTCGAGTACGGGCGCGGCCCGGGCGCCTTCCGCGCCACCGGCGGGATCGTGACCGCCAAGTCCGACTCGGCCCTGCTGCTCTTCCTCAAGCACCTGGGCGACGTGCGCGGCCCGCTGCCGCTCACCGACGACGAGATCAAGCAGGCCAAGGACGCGCTGGTGCAATCGTTGCCACAGTCGTTCGCCTCGGTCAACGGCACGCGCAGCGCGATCGCGTCGATCTACCTGCGCGACCTCGGCGAGTCGTACTGGAAGGACTTCGCCGGCAACGTGGCCAGGGTCGGGAAGGGCGACCTGCTGCGCGTCGCGCGCGACCAGATCGACCTCGATCGGATGAACCTCGTCATCGTCGGCGACCGCGCCGTGATCGAGAAGGGGCTGCGCGACACCAAGGCGGGGCCGATCGTGCTGCTCGACGCGGACGCGAAGCCGGTGGTGACGCCGTAGCGACGCTCGTTTGGGAAATGTGTGACTCGCCCGCGCGAGGCTGACGGCGTCGCGCGGGCCCCGCACATTGCGCTCGACCGATTCCGGGAGCGCAGGGCATGGACCGACGGACCTTCGTGGCGGCCACCACGGCGCAGCTGTCGCTGGCGGCGG
>JACQES010000117.1 GCA_016200495.1 Gemmatimonadota bacterium | reverse complement strand
TCCGGTGCCGCGCTGGTCGTAGAAGATGACCACGTGCCGCGCTGCCAGCACGAGGAAGTCGCCGTAGATGCTCTCGAGATCCACCCCTGGCCCGCCGTGAATCGCGATCAGGGTGTCGGGCCCCTGCCCCACCACGCGGTAGAAGAGGCGGACCGAGTCGCTGGTGGCCACGTACCCCTCGCGCGGGGCGCTGGTCGCGTTGCTGGCGGGCGAGGCGGTGCCATGGCAGGCGGCGGCCACGGTCGCGATCGCCGCCGCGGAAATGAACGCGCGATGCCGCAGCGCGACGAGAACTCGATGGAGCCGAGGGGAAGCGGTCATGCGCTCAAGTTGTACGCAGGGAGGGAGGTCGCGCCACCGCGCCGACGTCGCCGCGCCGTGGCCATCGCGAGACGTCCACCGAGCAAACGCAACCGCGCCCGCCCGTCACGAAGACGGGCGGGCGCGGCGCGCTCAGGAGAAGCGTCGGGCTAGTTGAGCGGGCAGGTGATGCCGGAGTACGAATCCGTCAGCGACTCGAAGTAGTTCTTGGTCGGTTCGTAGACCTTCGACTCGTAGGCCGCGTTGAACTGACTGATGACCTGCGACGTCGTGAGCCCGTACTTGGGCGTGCCGATCGCCATCGAGTTGAGCAGCGCGCTGACCGTCTGGCGGCCGAGGGCGTTCAGGCCACCGCCGCCCTGCGAGAGCACCTGCTGCAGCGTCTTGCCCGGGAAGGCGTCGTCGAAGTAGGCGCTGAAGAGCTGCGACTGCTTGTACGGCGTCGGCCACGCCTTGTGGTTCTTCCAGTAGCCGGGGGTGCACCCCTGCGTGGGCTTGACCGCGTTCACGTACCCGAAGTCGTACGAGCCGTTGAACTCGCCGTCACCCAGGGTGACCGTGCTGCAGGCGGGGTTGCTGTCGTTCTCGCTCGTGCTGCCGGCCGCATTGACGATCGTCGGCGTCATGCCCGTCGGCGTGACCGCTTCGACCGAGTAGGTGCCCGGATCCATGCCGGCGAACAGGTAGAACCCGTTGATCGGGTCGCTGGTCGTCGTCATGAGCGGCGTGCCGCCGCAGACGGTGCCGACGTACAGGTTGAGCGTCACGTTTGGCACGATCGGCTCGCCGGCATCCTGGATGCCGTTGCCGTTCGCGTCGAACCAGGTGTAGTCGCCGACCGACGCCACGAAGAGGCCCGAACCGGTCCGGTTGACCCGCGTGACGTTCTGCGGCGCGACGATGGACTTCTCGGCGCAGCCCGCGAGGGCGATCACGCCCGCGACCGCGAGGGTCGTGAGCGGCGTGCGCGTGGACAAGAGGCGAAACATGCGGTGAGCTCCGGGAGTCGAGTGGCCACGCCTCGGGACGAACTCCCCCGGCGGGATACCCCTTGTCTCAGCAAGGAAGATGCCGAGGACAACTGCCTGCAAGTCGTTGCTGGACAACGATTTGCATTTGTAATAGGGGTCACCATGATGCCTGCGCGCCACACCCGCCTACCCCAAGTGAGGTAGGCGTGCCGCGTCGTCCGATCCCTACATCAGGGCGTCGCGCCGACCTTGGCCAGCGCCGCCTTCACGGCCGCATACGCGTCCACGATCCCTCCCGTGCGCGACAGCGTCCCGAACTTGACCATCGACTTCGGGTCGCCCGGCTTCTTCACGTCGAGGTCCGGCAGCTTCCGCGTCGTCTCCATCAGGATCTTCCGCACGTCGGCCGGCGACAACTCCGGGAAGTACGCGAGGAGCAACGCCGCCACCCCCGACACGACCGGCGCCGCCATGCTCGTACCGCTCTCGGGACCCGTCTTGCCCCCCGGCAGCGTGCTCACGATCGGGTCGCCGGGCGCGAACAGGTCCACCGTGCCCGCGCCAAAGTTCGAGAAGGTGGCCGGGAGATCCGCGCCGCCCCGCCAGTTGCGCGCGCCCACCTCGAGCCACGTGCGCGCTTCGCCGCCCCCCTGGAACCGCGCCACGGGGAAGTTGGCCACCGTGTCGGTGTTCTCCCCCTCGTTGCCCGCCGCGTGCACGAGCAGCACCCCCTTCGATTCCGCATAGCGCACGGCCGAATCCACGCGCGCCTTCCCGGGCGAGAAGCCCTTGCCGAAGCTCATGTTGATCACGGTGGCGCCGTTGTCCACCGCGTAGCGGATCCCGGCGGCGATGTCCTCGTCGCGCTCGTCGCCGTTCGGCACCACGCGCACCCCCATGATCCGCGCGAACGGCGCGATTCCCGCCACGCCGCTCCCCGACGGGTCGCGCACGGCGGCGATGATGCCCGCCACGTGCGTGCCGTGCTCGGCGTCCGGCCCCGTCACGTCGTTGTTCCCCCACGGCCGCTTGCGCGCCGCGGGCGTCGTGTCGCCGACGATCCCCCGAGAGTACGACATCGTGTCGAGGCTCACGCTCCCCCCTGACTGCGAGCTCTCGCGCGCCTTGGCGATCTGGGCGGAGTCGAGCCCCGCCTCGGTGAGTTGCAGCCAGATCCGCTGCGCCTGCGAGAGGGCCGGCGTCGCGGCGCTCAGGCTCCGCACCTTCTCGGCCGTGAGCGACGGCGTGCCGAGCGCCTCGCGCAGCAGCCCGGTCGCCCGGTTGAACGCATTGCCCACCGCCACGATCCGCGCCCGCGTCTGCTCCGATTCCTTCACCTTGTCGGTGAACTGTTCCGCAACCTTGGTGCACGTCGCGGCATCCGGCTTGTCGAGGCCGCGGCCGGCCGGGTAGCCCTTGCACGCCCCGTACATGCGCGTGAGCTCGAGCGTCTCGTTGTTGATCGAGCCCGTCGGGCCGCCGAGCATGTTCCAGCCGTGCACGTCGTCCACGTAGCCGTTGTTGTCGTCGTCCTTGCCGTTGCCGACGACCTCGCGCGGGTTGGTCCAGAGGTTGGGCCGGAGCAGCGCATGCGCGGTGTCCACGCCGCCGTCGATCACCGCGACGACCACTTGCCGCTTCGGCGCGCGCTTGCCCAGCAGTTCGCGCAACGCCCGGTCGGACCCCACGCCCGGCACGTGGTCTAAGTCGAGGTCGAGGCGGTGCCACCCCGGCGGCGGTGCGTCGGCCCGCGCGTTGGTCGCTGTCACGGCCGGGCGCGGCGCCTCGGCCACCGGCGCGGGAGCTGGCGCGGGGGCGGGCCCGGCACCGCCCGCGCACGCGGAGGCGAGCAGCGCGATCAGGGAGAGCGTGACGCGTGGGCGGAGGGCGATCATCGCACGGAACGGTGAGGGGGCACGAGAGGCACGGGCATGAATGCCCGAACGCTAGCAAGGGCGCGCGCGACTCGCGACGCCCCTTATCGGTAAGTCTCGAAGAACGACGGACCGGTTGCCGCGAGCGGCACGCCGCCCAGCCGGCCGCGCAGTGTCGCGCGGCCCTTGAGCTGGATGAAGTAGGGCCGGGGCACGTCGCGCGCGGCCTGCGAATCGCCGCGTTCGATCAGGCCGCGCCGCGTGTCGGTGCCCACCGCGTCCTCGACCTCCAGGGTGACGACGAGGGTGTCGGCGCCGCGCACGTCGGTCATCGTGCCGCGCTGCGGCACCCGCACGGCGCGCCCGTCCACCTGGATCGTGCGCGCATCCTCCCACGTGATCGCGCGCGGACGGAAGAGGGCGCGGAAGCCGAGCGAGTCCACGAGGTAGAGGAAGAGCGGCGCGCGGGCCGCCGACGAGTCGGCCTGGCGCACGCGGCCGAAGAGCATCGCGAACGCGCCGGCGCGCGCTTCGCCCCACTCCCACTCGACGCGTCGCCAGAGCCCCCAGTTGTGGTCGTGGTAGGCCGGCGCGTCGGCGATCCGCGCGCAGGCGCCGTCCACGCACACCGTGCCGCTCGCCTCGGCGCGAAGCGCCGGCACGGCGTAGCCCGACACGA
This sequence comes from Gemmatimonadota bacterium, assembly GCA_016200495.1. GTDB lineage: Bacteria > Gemmatimonadota > Gemmatimonadetes > Gemmatimonadales > Gemmatimonadaceae > JACPPC01. The sequence continues at coordinate 3,768 of JACQES010000117.1, read as the reverse complement.
GCCCGCCGGGAGTCGCGTCACCCAGTGACGCGCCCGGGAAGTAGGCGCGCGGCGCCGGCGTCACCTCGAGGTCCACCGTCGCCACCACACCGCGATCGGGCCCCTCGCCGCGCGCGGTGCCGGTCACGTGATACGTGCCGCGGTCCGTCACGCGCACCGCCCCCGGTCCCACCACGAGGTCCGCGTGCTCGGTCGAGTACCGCACGGCCGACGGCGGCACGGCGAGCGTGAAGCGGCGCGCGCGCTCCCCGGCCGCGTGCACGGTGAAGATCAGCTGCCCGCCCCATCGGCCGTCGGGCACGTCGCCCGCCACCATCCAGGTGAGGAAGGCCCACCGGCGCCCGGCGTCCCACAGCACGTTCACGTAGTGCCACTCGCCCCAGCTCTCGCGCTCGGCGGCGCTCCGGTCGCGCGGCGGGAGGTGGAAGTGGTCGAGGTCGTCGCGCAACTCGCGCGGCGTGGGGTCGCGCCAGCGGCGATCGCCCTCGTCATCCTCCCACGCGCCGCTCGCGAGGTCGGGCATGGCGCCCACCGCGCGCGTCGCCGAGGGAATCTCTCCCGTCGCTCGCACGGACCACTCCGGCGCGGGCGACGCCGCTGGCCCGCCCGCTCGTCCGCGCGCGAGGGGCCGCATCCACAGGGTCTTGCCCTCCACCTGAGGCGCCACGGCGCGCACCGCCCCGGCGAGTCGCGGCGACGCCAGCAGCTGCCGCTGCACGAACCGCGCGTTCGGGATCGAGAAGAAGAGCCCGCCCACGCCGCCGGTCTTCATGACCTCGAGGTCGAGCCCCTCGGGGAGCACGGTCACCTGCCCGCCGCCCACGAGCTTCTCGTCGCGCGCCTGCACCAGCATCGCCTCGCCGACGGCGAGCAGCACGATCATCACCCCGACGCCGATGCCGAAGCCTGCGAACAGCATCGCCGTGCGCCACGGCTGGTGCGCGATGTTGCGGAACGCGAGCCGCGCGATCACGGCGGCGCTCCCGGCGCCCCGTCCGACACGACCTGCCCGTCGCGCAGGGTCACGACGCGGCGCGCGGCGCGGGCCAGCGTGTCGTCGTGCGTCACGACCACGAGCGTCGTGCCGTCGGCGTTGAGCCGCGCCAGCAGCCGGATCACGTCGGCGCCCGTGGCCGCGTCGAGCTCGCCCGTCGGCTCGTCGGCCAGCAGGAAGGCCGGCCGGTTGGCGAGCGCCCGCGCGATCGCCACGCGCTGCTGCTCGCCCCCCGACAGCTCCGACGGGCGGTGCTGCGCGCGCCTGGCCAGGCCGACGTAGTCGAGCAACTCCATCACGCGCGCGCGCCGTTCGGCCGTCGCGACCTTCGCTTCCGCCATCGGCAGCTCCACGTTCTCGAACGCCGACAGCTGCGGCATCAGGTAGAAGCGTTGGAAGACAAACCCGACCTCCGTGAGGCGGAGCCGCGTCGCCTCGCGATCCGAGAGCGTCGCCGTGTCGCGGCCGCGGATCTCCACGGCGCCGGCGGTCGGCCGGTCGATCGCGCCCAGCAGGTTGAGCATCGTGCTCTTGCCGCAGCCGCTCGGCCCCACGAGCGCGACCCAGTCGCCCGCGCGCACCTCGAGCGAGATGCCGCGCACCGCGCGCACGGTCTCGCCACCGAGCTGGTAGCTCCGCTCGACCGCGCGCGTGGCGAGCACCACGGGCCGCTCGGCGCTCACGCGATCGCCTCCGTGCGCAGCGTGCGCGCGATCGGCAACCGCGCCGCGCGCCACGCCGGCAGCGCGCCGGCCACGAACCCGGTCACCACGAGCAGCCCGAGCGACGCGAACGCGTCGCCCGGCTCGAACACGAAGAAGGCGATGTGTTCGGGCAGCGACGGAAAGCCCGAGAGGATCGCGTTCAGCCACTGCGCCGTGACGAGTCCCAACCCGAGCCCGAGCGTGGCGCCGGCCGTCGCGAGCACCAGCCCCTCGAGCATCACTTGCGACGCGACGCGGCCCGCGCCCACGCCGATCGCGCGCAGCACCGCGATTTCGCCCAGCCGTTCATTCACGGACACCGTCACGATCGTCGTCACGAGCAGGAACCCCACCACGAGCGAGATGCTCCCGAGCACGAGCGCGAGCTGCCGGAAATAGCCGAGTCGCTCCTCCGCCTGCTGCACCGCCTTGCGCGTCGAGAGCGCGGTCACGCGCGGCTGCGCCCGCTCGATACGCGCGCCCACGCTGTCGGGATCCGCCCCGTCGCGCAGGCGCAGCATCACGAGGCTCAGCCGGTCGGCGCCGTCGGCGCCGCGCATCGCCTGCAGCGTCGCGAGCGGAAACGCGACTGCGGCCTGCCCTGCGGCGAGGTAGGTGAATCGCGCCTCGCCGGTCACGGTCACCGTGCGGAGTCCCGAGAACGAGCGCAGCTGCGGGTCGTAGGCTGCGGCGAGCGAGACCGTGTCGCCCAGCCGCACGCCGGTGGTCGCGAGGAAAGCGCGGTTCATCACCACCTCGAGCGGCCCTTGCGCATCGCGCCCCGCCACGAGCGTGTAGTCGCCCTGCACCCCCGGGTCGATGCCGAGCCCGAATGCGGTCTGCGCGCCGTCGCCGCGCGGGTGATGCACCGTGCCGCCGAGCACGGGCGCCACCGCGATGACGTCGGGCTCGCGCGCGAGCGCCGCCACGAGCGCCTGCGCGCCGCCGAGCGTCGCCTCGCCATCGAATGGGAGCGTGCCGCGCGGGCTCAACCGCAGCTGGAAGCCGCGCGCCTCGAGCAGCCGCTGGAACGAGACGCGCATCCCGCTCGACATCATCACCATGTCCAGCAGCATCGCGGACGAGATCGCGATGCCGGCCAGCGCGAGCGCGGTGCGCGCGCGGTGCCGCCGGAGCGAGCGCACCGCCAGCGAGCCGATCATCGTCCGAGGAGCGCGAGGGGCGGCTGCCGCACGAGGCGCCGCGCCGCGAGCGCGCCGGTCACGAGCCCGAGCGCCACCGAGAGCGTCACCGCGAAGGCGACGATGCCGGGGGTGACGAACGCGAAGAGGAGCGGCGTCCGGTACACCCCCTGGTAGTACCAGTTCACCACCGCCGAGGCCGCGTAGCCCACTCCCGTGCCCAGCAGCGAACCCACCCCCGCGATGATCGCCGACTCGAGCACCACGCTCCGCACGATCGACGCGGCCGAGATCCCCATGAGGCGGAGCGCCGCCACCTCGCGCCGCCGCGCGTCCACGCGCAACAGCATCAGGCACAGCAGGAAGATCGCGCTCGCCACGATCGTGATCAGCCCGATCGCCTTGTGGAACCGGTCGATGACGGCGAAGGTGCGCGAACTCTCCACGGCGATGTCGCGCGAGCGGTGCGCGCGGAACCCGAACGCCGCGGCGTTGATGCGCGCGACGGCGTCGGCCGCGGCCGAGTCGCCGACGGTCGCCACGGCGAACCGGTCCACGCGGTCGCCGTAGCCGAGCACGCGCTGCACGTCCTCCAGGTGCATGCGCACGCGGTACTCCGCGCGCGCCACCTCGCTGGGGTCGGCCCGGCGCTTCGTGAACGCGGCGATCACGAGCGTGTCGCCCGCGCCACCCGGCTCCGCGGCGACGATCACCGTGTCGCCCAGGCGGAGGCCGCCGTCGGTGGCGAGCCGCGCATCCACCGCGATCGTGCGCGCGCGCCGCGGCGGCACCGAATCGGTGGCCGCCGTCAGTGCGAGGACGAGGAGCAGCGCGTGCATGGTTCGGAGTAACGTACTCGTCGCACGGGGCGTTCCGGCGGCGTGCTGCCGCGCCCCGTCGCGTGCCGTCGCGTGCCGTCGCGTGCCGT
>JACQES010000116.1 GCA_016200495.1 Gemmatimonadota bacterium | reverse complement strand
GCGCAGGAAGATCTCCTCCAGTCCCTTGCCGGCGTTCGCGGCGTCGGCGCGCAGCTCGTCCATCGTGCCGAAGGCGCGGATCTTTCCAGTCTGGATGATCCCGATCCGGTCGCACATCGTCTCGGCCACCTCGAGCGTGTGCGTGCTCATCATGATCGTGTGCCCGCGCCGCACGTACTCGCGGAACAGGTCCTTGAGGATCTTGGCCGCCTTGGGGTCGAGTCCCACCATCGGCTCGTCCACCACGATCACCGCCGGCCGGTGGATGAACGCGCTCGAGATGATGAGCTTCTGCCGCATCCCGTGGCTGTAGCTCTCCACCAGCTCGTCGCGCCACTCCTCGAGGTCGAACAGCGCCAGCAGCTCGCGCCCGCGATGCTCGACCTGCGGCCCCTCCTGATCGTACAGCCCCGCCACGAACCGCAGGAACTCGCTCCCCGTCAGCTTCTCGTAGATGAATGGGCGGTCGGGAATGAAGCCGAGCTGGCTCTTCGCCGCCACGGGGTTCTTGAGCAGGTCCACCCCCGCCACCGTGATCGAGCCGCTCGTCGGCCGCAGGATGCCCGCGACCATGCGCATCGTGGTCGTCTTCCCCGCGCCGTTGGGGCCGAGGAAGCCGAACACCTCCCCCTTCGGCACCGTCAGGTCGAGGTTGTCCACCGCCGTGAAGGTGCCGTAGCGCTTGGTCAGCGCGCGGATCTCGATCATTCGTGGGCTCCGGCGCGCGCGCGCGGTGCGGGGTCGAGGACGTCGATCTGGAGCGTGCCGAGCAGGCGGAGGAGCGCGGCCTGCTTCTCCAGTCCGCCGGTCACGAAGCGCAGGTGCGCCGCGTCGGCGGGGAACTGCCCGAACGTCGGGTCCACCGCGACCCACTGCCCGAGGAAGAGCTCCGGCCACGCGTGGAAGTAGAAGCGCCCGCGCACGTACGCGAGCCCGCTCGCCATGCGCGCCGGGATGCGCGCGGTGCGCGCGAGCGCCACGAGCAGCTGCGTGTGCTCGTTGCAGTCCCCCTTCTTCTGGTCGAGGATCCGGAGCGCGTCGGGCACGCTCACCGTCACCTCCTTCTTGAGCGAATCGTGCACCCACGCCACGAGCCGCTCCGCCACCTCGCGCTGGTCCCGCGCGTTGCTCGACAGGCGCTGCACGAGCGCCACCAGCCTGGGGTCGCCAACCTGCAGCAGCGGGCCCGGCGCCAGCTCCTTCGCGAACCGGTTGGTCAGGATCGCGCCCGTGGGAAGCGCCTTGAGCGACGACGCGAGCTCGGCCGGGTCCTCGCGCCGCACCTCGAGCAGGTTGCCCGCGAGCAGCTGGCGCCCGCCGTCCAGGTCGAACCCGTCGAGCGACGTGCCGCGGAGCCGCACCTTGAGCTTGTCGAGGTCGCCGCCCAGCGGCAGCCGGGCGGCGATGGCCGTCGTCTCGAGCACGTCGCGCTCCGGCGCGCTGCCATTGGCCGCCGCCGCGAGCTGCTTGTCGCGCCAGTTCTCGAACGCGACCTCGAACGCGGTGCGCCGGAGCGTGAGGCCGCCCGCCTGCCGCGACTCCACCATGCGGCCGCGCTCGTCGAGCCACCCCGCGACGTAGCGCGCATCCTCGCCCCCCACCTTCCACGCGCGCACCGTGTCGCTGTGCACGATCTTCCACCGCCCCGTGGTGTTGTCGATCGCCGCGCTGTCCGGGACCACGAACAGCGACTCCGCCTGGATCGACACGCGCACGTCGCGCGTCCCCATCGTGGTCGGGTCGAACATCGGCACCGTGAACGTGCGCCCCACCTTCGGCTTCTCGCCCAGCATGACGGCGAGCGGCACGAGCGTCGGCAGCAGCACCGGGCCCTTCACCGCGATGCGTTGCGTGTCGGGCTTGCTCGCCCCGCTCGTGAGCACGTAGCGGATGGCCGAGTCCCCCTCGGTGACGCCCTGCACCTCGATGGGCGATGAGTCGGCGCTGAACTGCACGCCGAACCCCGTGAGCGCCATCCCGCGCGAGAGGCGCACTTCCGAGGTGGCCGTCGCGCGGTGGAGCGTGCCCGCGATCGGCAGGTCCGCGGCAAACGCGTCCTTGAGCACGAACCCCTTGCCCGTCGTGTCGATCGCCGACGAGGCGAACCCCACCTGCACGCCGTTCTGCTCGACGATGTAGTAGAACGTCTCGGGGCTGATCCGCAGCGCCAGTTCCGCCAGCCGCTGGCCGCTCCCCTTGAACAGCTCCCGGCGCGCGAGCGCGCCGAGGCCGCCGGCCCACGCGACGAGGATCGCGAGGGCCAGCAGGGTCCGACGACTCATGCGGGGCCCCCGCGCGCTGCCGCCTGCACCGCGCGCGCGGCCCGGTGCGCGACCGCCGCCTCGTCCGCGCGCCCCATCCGGTCGAGCACGTTGCCCAGTCCCTTCTGCGCCCGCCACATCGCCGGCGACCGCGCGATCGCGTGGCGGAAGGCGTCCACCGCCTCCGCGAGGTGCTCGGTCTGGTTGGCCGCTTCGCCCAGGTGGTACCACGCCGTGGCGTTGGTCGGGTCGAGCGCGACCGCGCGGCGCAGCGGTTCGAGCGCCTCGCGCCACCGGCCGCGGCGGCTCCGCACCACCGCGTACTGCACGAGCGCTTCCACGTGGTCGGGCGAGATGCGCAGCGCCTTCTTGAGGTCCACTTCGGCCGCGTCGTACTTGTGCACCATCGAGAGCACCGCGGCACGGTTGGCCAGCAGCGTCGGGTTGTCCGGGTCGAGCTCGATCGCGCGCTGGAACTCGCCCAGCGCCTTGTCGGTCTGGCCCTGCTCGGCCAGCAGCAGCGCGAGGTTGTTGCGCGCACGCAGGTGGCTGGGTTCGATCCCCAGCAACTCCGTGTACGCCTTTCGCGCCTCGGCCAGGTCGCCGCGATGCGTCGCATCGCGCGCCAGGATGTACAGGCGCTCTGCCGCAGTCGGTGGGGCGGGGGGCGGCAACTCCAGTTCCGCCGTGGTCAGGCCCGGCGACGCGAGCGCCGGCACCGGGAGGGAGTCGGGGGGTTCCGTCGCAGTCGGGACGTGCGACGGTGCCGTCGTCACCGGCACGGCGTCGGCGCGTTCGGTCGCGGGCACGCCAAGCGATGGCAGCGCCGTCACCGGCAGGCCGTCGGTGGGTTCCGCCGTCTCAGGCTCGTTCAGGTTGGCGTCGGCGGGCGGCACGGCGTCCTCGATCGGTTCCGGCGTGATGGGTGCCTCGGGCTCGCGCGACGTCTCGACGAGTGCGACGGGGAGAGGGGGCGTCTGCGGGATCTCGGGTGGTGCGGGAGGCAGGGTCGCCTCGGTGGGCTCGTCGATCGGGGACGGATCGTCCTCCGGCTCGAGCGTGGCGGTCATGCCGTGCGCGATGGCGGTCAGGTCGTGCTCGGCAGCGTAGCCGTCCGACCCGTGGTCGGTCGGTCCCTCGGCGTCGCGCGGCATGTGCGGCTCGAGGCTGAGTTCGCCTTGCAGCACCATCGGCGTGCCGGCGCGGGTGTCCGCAGGCCGCAGCAGCGGCGCCGCGACCTCCGACGGCTCCGGTCGCGGGCCATGCTTCGGGAAGCGCGACCGGCGTCTCACGCGAGGAGGGCGATCATGCGGGGGGCAGTGGGGATGCGGTGGGGCGCGCCGCAGGTTCCCAAAGATAGCGACTCGCTCAAGCGCCCGAGGGGGCCCGGCTTGTCTCGACCGCCGCGCCCGCCCAGCTTACGCGGGCTATGGCCGAAGATGCGCTGATCGTCCGCGGGGCACGCGAGCACAACCTCCGCAACATCGATGTCACCATCCCCCGCGACAAGCTGACCGTCATCACGGGGCTGTCGGGCTCGGGGAAGTCCTCGCTTGCCTTCGACACGATCTACGCCGAGGGACAGCGGCGCTACGTCGAGTCGCTCTCCGCCTACGCCCGGCAATTCCTCGGGCTGATGGAGAAGCCCGACGTGGACGCGATCGAGGGGCTCTCCCCGGCGATCTCGATCGAGCAGAAGACCGCGGGGCACAACCCGCGCTCGACCGTCGGCACCGTCACCGAGGTGTACGACTACCTGCGCCTCCTCTACGCGCGCGCCGGCACCCCGCACTGCCCCAACTGCGGCCGTCCCGTCGAACGGATGAGCGCGGTCCAGATCGCCGACGTCGTCCTCACCTGGCCCGAGGGCACGAAGCTCGAGCTGCGCGCCCCGCTCGTGCGGCAGCGCAAGGGCGAGTTCCGCGAGCTGTTCGAGCAGGTCCGCACGCAGGGCTTCGTCCGTGCCGTGGTCGATGGCGAGGTGGTCGAGCTGGCCAACCCGCCCAAGCTCAACCGAAGGCAGAACCACGACGTCTCCGTGCAGGTGGACCGCCTCGTCGCCCGCACCGCCGACCGCGGCCGCCTCGTGGACTCGATCGAGACGGCCCTCAAGCTCGCCGAGGGACTCGTCGAGATCGTGCGGCACGACGGCCCCAAGCCCGAGGCACAGCTCTTCTCGGAGAAGTACGGCTGCCCCACCTGCGGCATCTCGCTCCCCGAACTCGAGCCGCGCCACTTCTCGTTCAACTCCCCCTTCGGCGCCTGCCCCGCCTGCTCGGGGCTCGGCGTGCGCAAGGAAGTCAGCGAGGAGCTCATCCTCGGCGATCCGTCGATCTCCATCCTCGAGGGGGTCGTGCTGCCGTGGGGCGAGCCCGACGGCTACCTGCGCCGCGTCATCCTGCCGGGCCTCGCGAAGCAGCTCAAGTTCGAGCTCAACGCGCCGTGGAAGGCGATCCCGAAGGCTGCGCGCGACGCGCTGCTCAACGGCATTCCAGGCAGGAAGGGCGACGCGACCTGGGAGGGGATCCTCCAGAACGTGCAGCGCCGCTGGGCGGAGACGAGCTCCGAGGGCGTCCGCATGGAGCTCGAGGAGTACATGGTCACGGCCCCCTGCACGCAGTGCAAGGGCAAGCGCCTCAAGCCGGAGTCGCTCGCCGTCACCATCGCCGACCGCTCGCTGGGCGACGTCGTCGAGGAGCCGATCACCGACGCGCTCGCCTTCTTCGACGGCGTGCCCGTGCGCGCCCCCGGCAAGCCGGGGCTCGACCCCGGCATCGCCGGTCCGATCCTCAAGGAAGTGCGCGAGCGCCTGCGCTTCCTCGTGGACGTCGGCCTCGACTACCTCACCCTCAACCGGTCGGCCGAGTCGCTCTCCGGCGGCGAGGCGCAGCGCATCCGGCTCGCGACGCAGATCGGGTCGCGGCTCGTCGGCGTGCTCTACATCCTCGACGAGCCGTCCATCGGGCTCCACCAGCGCGACAACGCCCGGCTCCTCGCGACGCTCATGCGCCTCCGCGACCTGGGCAACACGGTCATCGTCGTCGAGCACGACGAGGAGACCATGCGCGCCGCCGACCACGTGATCGACTTGGGGCCCGGGGCGGGGAAGCACGGCGGGCTCGTCGTGGCGGAGGGCACCCTGCGCGACGTCGAGAACCATCCCGACTCGCTCACCGGCAAGTACCTGCGCGGCGAGCAGGTCGTGGCCGTGCCGCGCGAGCGGCGCAAGCCCGAGCCCGGCCGCGTGCTGCGCATCGAGGGGGCGAGCGCCCACAACCTGCGCAACGTGACGGCCGAGTTCCCGCTCGGGCTGTTCGTCGCGGTCACCGGGGTCTCGGGCTCGGGCAAGTCCACGCTCGTCGAGGACATCCTGCACCGTTCGCTCGCCCGCCACTTCTACCGCGCCCGCACCATCACGGGCGCGCACAAGCGGCTCACGGGCCTCGAGCACCTCGACAAGGTCATCGACATCGACCAGAGCCCCATCGGCCGCACGCCGCGCTCGAACCCGGCCACGTACACGGGGCTCTTCACGCCGATTCGTGAGCTGTTTGCCGAGCTCCCGGAGGCCAAGATCCGCGGCTACGGGCCGGGGCGCTTCTCGTTCAACGTGAAGGGCGGGCGGTGCGAGGCGTGCGAGGGCGACGGCGTCGTCAAGATCGAGATGCACTTCCTCCCGGACGTCTTCGTGCCGTGCGAGGTGTGCAAGGGCAAGCGGTTCAACCGCGAGACGCTCGAGGTCCGCTTCCGCGGGCTGAGCATCGCCGACGTGCTCGACCTCACGGTCGAGGACGCCTGCGCCTTCTTCGAGAACCAGCCGCGCGCGTCGCAGAAGCTCGAGACGCTCCGCGACGTGGGCCTGGGCTACGTCCACCTCGGCCAGAGCGCCACCACGCTTTCGGGCGGCGAGGCGCAGCGCATCAAGCTCGCCACCGAGCTCTCCAAGCGCGACACGGGCCGCACGATCTACATCCTCGACGAACCCACCACCGGCCTCCACTTCGAGGACGTGCGCGTCCTGCTCAACGTGCTGCACCGCCTGGTGGATCGCGGCAACACGGTGCTCGTCATCGAGCACAACCTCGACGTCATCAAGACGGCCGACTGGATCGTCGACCTCGGACCCGAGGGGGGCGCGCGCGGCGGCAGCATCGTCGCGGCGGGGACGCCCGAGAGCGTGGCCATGGTGGCCGCGAGCCACACGGGGCAGTACCTCAAGCCGCTGCTCACGTAGGCGCGCGGCGCAGTGCGCCTGGTCGCGCGCCCGGGGCCCTACGCCGCGCCCATCCCCCGCATCAGCTCGACGATGGTCGCGACCGGCACCCGTTCGATCGGGTGCGGCACGTCGTCGAGCACCTCCACCTCCGCATTCGGCATCGCGCGGGCCGCCGCCATCGTCTCCGCGATCGTCACGGTCTCGTCGCGCGTGCCGACCGCCAGGCGCACCGGGCACCGCACGCGTGCGAGCGCCTCGGTCGTGAGCGTCGGCGCGTTCCCCGCCGCGCGCATCAGCCGCGCGGTGCGCGCCAGCAGCGCTTCCCACCGGTCCGCGCCGTGCCGCTCCGCGAGCATCGCCGCGAACTTGGGCACCTTGGTCGCGATCGCGACGGGGTCGAGGCGGAGCGTCTCGCGCGCGGCGCTCTCCGGTGACCAGGCGAACTTGGTGCCGAGGGTGACGATGGACGCGAACGAGCCCGGCGCGCGCGCCTCGAGCGCGAGCGCCACGTAGCCGCCCATGCTGTAGCCGAACACCGAGGGCGGCGGACCGCCGTGCGCGGCGAGCGCCTGCGCCAGGTGATCGGCGAATCGCGGCATGGCGAACGAGGCGTCCTCGGCGAGCGGCGTCCGGCCGTGCCCGGGCCATTCCACCACCATCGTGGCGGTCGCGCCCAGCGCCGACGCGATCGGCGCCATCTGCGCACCACTGCCCAGCGCCCCGTGCAGCACGAGGAGCGGGCGCGACGTGGGGCCCGGCGCCGCCCGTGACTCGCTCACGAGGCCACGAGCGGATGCCCGGCGAGCGCCTGCCAGAGCGCGAGCGCGGTCACGCCGAGCCAGGTCGCGCACGCCGCGATCATGACGCGTCGGCCCGCGAAATGGTTGACGAGCCCCGGCCCGCCGTCCGGTGCCCCCACGGTGTGCGCGTTGTGCGCGATCAGCATCCCCCCGACCGCTGACCCGGCCAGCAGCAAGCCGAGGCCGAGGGCGACGCTCAGCGCGTGCGCGTCGCCGCTGGCGCGCGCGTTCCGCCACGCCAGCCAGCCGCACCACGCCACCGCGACGGTGTTGATGGCGATCCAGATGCCCATGAGCTGGAAGAGGGCCCCGTCGAGCCGCGTCGCGACGTTGTAGTGCGACGTCGTGCCGCGCGCCGCCTGCGTCACGATCACCACCTGCTCGACGATCATCGCGATGCCGATGGCCTGATATGCCACGCGACGGCTTCGCGAATCACCCAGCACCGGGGCGTACCAGGCGAGCGTCCCGAGGTAGATCGCGATCGACGCCGCGAACTTGGCAGGCTTGAGCCACCGGCTCACTCCGAGCACCTGTACCGGATCGAGCGCCATGCCGGCGGCGAGCGGCAGCAGCAGCGCGGCATGCACGACGGCGATCCCCGCCATCCACGGACTGCGGGCCCAGGCCTCCCGCGCGACGCGCACCATCACGCCAGCCCGCCCGCTGGCTCGCGCGGCCCCGTCGCGGCCGGCGCCCGGCGATCGGCGGCCGTCAACGATCGCAGCGCCAGGTAGAGCAGGAGCCCCGCCGGCCCGAACATGAGCGTCAACGGCAGCGGCACGATGCGCGCCCAGGCCGGCACGCGCCGCGCCAGCGCATCCTCCACGATCCACGCGCCGATGAACAGGTCGAACGCCAGGTAGTGGATCCAGCCCGCGGTCAGCGCGTACGGATCGGCGAACAGCCGCTGCACTCCGCCGAGAGAATTGAAGTCGCCGCTGGTCTGCCCGAATCGCGCGCCGAGGATCGCGGCGTACGCCACCGCGAGCAGCGGCACCACGAGCAGCCGCACCGCCGGCAGCGTGAAGCGCCAGCGCGGCGCGAGCGCGAGCAGCAGCCACGCCGGAAGGGGGATCGGGTTGGCGATCGCGAACAGTTGCTCGGCGCTCGGCATGATCACGGGCCTGTGAGGGAGATGGTCAAGTTGCGCTCGCCTCCCGCCGGCTGGCAACGGCCCGGCACGCGCGCCGTCAGCGCACGCCGTCTGTTTCGGCCACCGCCGCCATCGGCACGTCGTGTTCGCGCGCCCAGCGCAGCCACGTGGACACGTCGCGGCACGCGATCGCCGCGGTAAGCGCGGCCTCCGTGACGTCCTCGAGCGCGAGGCCCGCCGCCAATCGCTGGAGGAAGGCGGGCTCCAGCGCGGCCACCGCGATCCAGCCATCGCTCGCGCGGTAGAGCCCGTACTGCGGCAACGCGCCGCCCAGCACGCCGCGCGGCGTGGTCAAGCCATGCGTGCGGGGCTCAGCGTGCCGCTCGGCCACCTCGCTCATGCCGACGTCGGCCCAGGCGCCTCGTCCCGTGTGCGCGCGCTGCACGAGCAGCGCGCACGCCATCGTCGCGACCGCTTCCGCCGTGCTCAGGTCCACGTGGAGCGTCGCGGGCAGCGCCGGAGGCTGCAGCAGTCCGGCCCGCGCCTGGTACGTGAGGTCATGTCCCGCCGACTCGGCCTCGGGTCCCCCCGCGCCCAGGATCCGCACGAGGCAGAGGCGCGGGCAGCGCGCCGCCACCGTCTCGGCGTCGAGCCCCAGCCGAGCCAGCGCCGACGGCCGATGCGACGTCACGAAGACGTCGGCCTGCGCGAGCGCCTCGAACAGGGTCGCCCGGTCGGTCGCGTGCTTCAGGTCCAGCGAGCGCACGTTGACCCCCGCGTGCAGGGCGTCGTACCACCCCCGCGCGGCGAAGGCGAGGTAGTCGCCGCCGGGCGGCTCGATCTTGAGCGCGCTCGCGCCGAGCGACACCAGGCGGGCCACGGCCACGGGGCCCGGCACGTTGGTGGCCATCGAGACGACGCGGACGCCGGCCAGCGGCGGGGAACTCGTCCCGGTCCCCGCCGGGTATGCATGGTGCGCCATGGGTCGAAGTTGTGGCAGGGCGCGCGCGGCGCAATGCGGTCCGCGACTCGAGGTGGCTACCTTACACGCATGGTCTCCCTGCTCGACATCATCGGCCCGGTCATGGTGGGCCCCTCGTCCTCGCACACGGCCGGTGCCTGCCGGCTCGGGTTGCTGGCGCGCAACCTCGTGGGCGGCACCCCCGATCGTGCCCGGGTGGAGCTGCACGGATCGTTCGCCCGGACCGGCGAGGGCCACGGCACCGACAAGGCCATCGTCGGCGGCCTGCTGGGCTACCGCCCCGACGACGAGCGTCTCCGCACCGCCCTCGAGATCGCGGAGAAGGACGGCCTCGACTACCGCTTCGAGAAGACCTCGCTCGACGACGAGACCGAGGTGCACCCCAACACCGTCCGCATCTCCGTCGAGCGCGGCGAACGCCGCTCCGTCATGCAGGGCTCCTCGCTCGGTGCCGGCCGCATCCTCGTCACCAACATCGACGGCTACCCGGTCGAGGTCCACGGCAACCACCACACGATCGTGCTCGTGGCCGAGGACGTGAAGGGTTCGATCGCCCGCATCGCGGGGCTCCTGGCCGACAACGACATCAACATCGCGACGCTCCGCCTCACGCGGCAGGAACGCGGGGGTGACGCCTTCATGGTCATCGAGGTGGACCACGAGCCGCCGCTCGAGGTGCGCGACCAGATCCGCGGCCTGCCGTGGGTGCGGTGGGCGTACCGCCTCGACAAGGTGAGTGGCTGATGTTCATCCACCTGATCGACGCCGTGAAGGCCGCCGAGGAGCGCGGCGTGCGGCTCGCCGATGTCGCCCTCGAGGCTGAGGCCAAGGACCAGGGCCGACCCGTTGCCGAGATCCGCGAGGCGCTCCGCCGGGCGCTCGTCGTCATGCGCGGCGCCATCGAGCGCGGCATGGTGGGCGACCTCATGTCCAACTCCGGCCTCGTCGGCGGCGATGCGGCCAAGTTGCGCACCGGCCCGGCGGGTCCCCTCTCCGGCACGCCGTTCCGTGACGTCCTCGCGCGCGCCCTCGCGGTGCAGGAGGTCAATGCGGCCATGGGGGTCATCGTCGCCGCGCCCACGGCGGGCGGCGCCGGCGTGCTGCCGGCGGTGCTCACCGGCCTCGCCGACGCGCGCCACCTGGACGACGAGAAGGTCGTCGATGCGCTCGCGACCGCGGGACTGATCGGCGCGGTCGTGGCCGAGCGGGCGTCGCTCTCCGGCGCCGAGGGGGGATGCCAGGCCGAGACCGGAGCAGCCGCGGGGATGGCGGCCGGCGCCGCCGTCGAGATGCTCGGCGGGTCGCCGCGCCAGGCGTATCACGCCGTGGCGCTCGCGCAGCAGTGCACCCTCGGCCTCGTCTGCGATCCGCT
>JACQES010000115.1 GCA_016200495.1 Gemmatimonadota bacterium | reverse complement strand
GGGCATTGTCGCATGGCACCTCGCACTGGCTCCGGAAGGACACACCACATGCGTGTTCCGAGACAGCGCATTCGCCGATGACGTGGCCAAGACAAATCTTGCGGCGGTCCTGAATCAGCACGGACTCACCGACATGCGGAGCTTGTGAGGGGGCGGTGATGAGGCTCCGCTTCGAACCCAACCTCGATTACCAGCATCGGGCCGTCGAGTCCGTCTGCGACCTTTTTCGCGGACAGGAGATATGCCGAACGGAGTTCACTGTCACGCGCGACATTGCGGAACCACAAGGTCGACTAGCCTTTGCCGAAAGCGACCTTGGCGTGGGCAACCGCCTCACACTGCTCGACGACGAATTGCTGAAGAACCTCGCAGACATTCAGCTGCGCAATGGGCTGCCGCCATCAGGCTCGATTACCTCGGGCGACTTCACCGTGGAGATGGAGACCGGCACCGGGAAGACCTACGTCTACCTGCGCACCATCTTCGAGCTGAACAAGCGCTACGGCTTCACCAAGTTCGTCATCGTGGTGCCATCAGTCGCGATCAAGGAAGGAGTGTACAAGGCGCTACAGATCACTGACGAGCACTTCAAGGGGCTTTACGCGGGCGCGCCATGTGACTTCTTCCTGTACGACTCGGCCAAGCTCGGCCAGGTGCGCAACTTTGCCACCAGCGCCAGCATCCAGATCTTGGTAGTCACAGTCGGGGCAATCAACAAGAGGGACGTCAACAACCTCTACAAGGACAGCGAGAAGACTGGCGGCGAGAAGCCCATCGACCTAATCAAGGCCACACGACCCATCATAATAGTGGACGAGCCGCAGAGCGTGGACGGTGGTCTCGATGGACGAGGAAAGGAGGCGCTCGACGCGATGAATCCGCTCTGCACGTTGCGCTATTCGGCCACGCACGTAGACAAGCACCACATGGTCTACCGGCTGGATGCGGTGGATGCGTACGAGAAGCGGCTCGTGAAGCAGATCGAGGTGGCGTCGGCTACCGTACAGGATGGCCACAACAAACCCTACGTACGGCTTGTTTCTCTGAGCAACCGGCGCGGTGCGATCAGCGCTCGTGTCGAGCTGGATATGGAAACCGCGGGCGGAGGAGTTCGTCGGCAGGAAGTAACCGTGCACGACGGCGACAATCTCCAACAGTCGACTGGCCGCGCCATTTACGCGGATTGCCGCATCGGCGAGATCCGCGTGGCGAAGCGCGAGGGATACCTCGAGTTGCGAGTCCCCGGCGGCGAGCAGTACTTGAAGCCCGGGCAGGCCTGGGGCGACGTGGACGCCCTGGCGGTGCAACGGGAGATGATTCGCCGCACGATCCGCGAACACCTCGACAAGGAAGTGCGGCTACGCCCGCAAGGCATCAAGGTGCTCTCGCTGTTCTTCATTGACGAGGTGGCGAAGTACCGTTCATACGACGCCGAGGGCAATCCGGTGAAGGGCGACTACGCACGCCTCTTCGAAGAGGAGTATCGTCGCGCGGCGAACCTCCCGGACTATCGCACGCTGTTCCAGGAAGTGGACCTCACGCGCGCGGCCGGAGAGGTTCACAACGGCTACTTCTCAGTTGACAAGAAGGGCGGCTGGACAGACACCGCTGACAACAACCAGGCCAACCGCGATAACGCCGAGCGTGCCTACAACCTGATCATGAAGGAGAAGGAGAGGCTGCTCAGCTTCGACACGCCGCTCAAATTCATCTTTTCCCACTCCGCTCTCGGGCGAGCGAGTGCGTGGCTTCGAGGTCAACACGCTCACCGTGGTGGCGATGGAGAGCTATCAGGAGTTCGCCGAGCGGCTCCAGAAGGAGATTGAGGACGACACTGGGATCCGTTTTGGGGTGGTGGAGCCGCATCATTTCGCCAGTGTGAGCGGTTACGACGCGTACGGCCGCGCCCAAGCGATTGGCGGGGAGAGGTCGAAAGTGATCTGGGATCACCTCAAGACGCGTGGCTACATCGACAGCAAGGGGAAGGTACAGGACATGCTCAGGCGCGCGCTGAGGGATGACACGCTCGCTCTTCCGGCGGAATTTGCCGAACAGGCCGCTCAGATTGGGGCAGTGCTGAGGAAGGTGGCTGGTGGTCTAGAGATCAAGAATGCCGACGAGCGGCGGCAGGTGCGCACGCGCCAGGCCGTGCTCCAGAGCGCGGAGTTCAAGGCACTTTGGGAACGCATCAAGCATCGTACCACGTATCGCGTGCAGTTCGACAACGAGAAGCTGATCGCGGACTGCAAGCGAGCGGTCGAGACGGCGCCAGAGATTCCCAAGACCCGCTTGCAGTGGCGCAAGGCCGACATCGCGATCGGCAAGGCCGGTGTCGCCGCGATGGAAACCGGCGGGGCCTCGACGGTCCTTTTGGAGGAGGGCGACATCGAGTTGCCTGACGTGCTCACCGACCTTCAGGACCGGACCCAGCTGACGCGGCGCAGTATCCAGCGCATCCTGAGCGGGAGCGGGCGACTCAACGACTTCAAGCGGAATCCCCAGGCCTTCATCGAGCTCGCGGCGGAAGCCATCAACCGCTGCAAGCGTCTTGCGATCGTGGACGGCATCAAGTACCAACGCCTGGGCGATCAGCACTACTACGCACAGGAGTTGTTCGCACAGAACGAGCTGACCGGGTACTTGAAGAACCTGATGAGCACCACGAAGTCGGTCTACGAGCAGGTGGTGTACGATTCCGAAGTCGAGCGGTCGTTCGGCGATCAGCTCGAGAAGAACAGCGCCGTGAAGGTGTACGCGAAGCTGCCCGGCTGGTTCACCGTGCCAACGCCACTTGGTGGGTACAATCCCGACTGGGCCGTGCTCGTGGAGCGGGAAGGGGCGGAGCGGCTATACCTCGTGGTGGAGACAAAGGGCGACCTCTTCCTCGATGGCTTGCGCGCGGTCGAGCAGGCGAAGATCAAGTGCGGGGCAGAACACTTCCGTGCGCTTCAGGTGATGGAAGCACCCGCACGGTACATGGTGGCGCGTTCGCTTGATGACGTCTTGGGTCGCAGGTAGGCAGGGTGTGGCGTCGCCAGCGTACTATCGTCCACGCGCTCAGTTGTCAGCCTGGAAAGCGAGCACCGGCGGGGGGACCGACACGGCGTTGTTGTCGCAGGACTGGGGGTCCGCGTGAGCGTGCTTTCGCGACCCCGCCGTGCGCGCGCCGCGAGCGTGCAGGCCTGCATCACCGCGGTCGGCTTTCCGGACACGCCCGATGCGGTACGGCGCATGGTCGAGAAGAATGCAGAAATGGGGGGTGCGAGGACGGACGTGGGCGTCCTGTTGAGTTTCCGCGAGGGACACGATCTTCGTTGGACGGCCCCCCGGTGGATTGCCCCGGGTGACCTTCTGCTGTCCTACCATACCTCACGAGGGGCGGCGAACGCTCGCCGACTTGAGAAGGCTCTCCTGGGTGTAGCGTCACCAGTGGTGCGCGCGGCGATCTCCGAGGGGTTGGAGCAGGCCAAGCGCTTCGAGGGAACGATCTTCGCGGTAGGCGAAGTGGGCGGAGGGTCCGAGTACGAAGGTGACCCGGCAGGCAGGCAGCACTTTGAGAGTCGCTTCTTCGCGCCACTAGAGCGGGTCCACGTCCTCCCTCGCTCCGTGCCCAAAGCGGAGTTTGAGCAATACGTGACGCTGAGTCCCGGGGGGACGCTGACGCCGGTCCTCGGAACGGCCTTCAACGCCCTGCGAGACCGTATGGCAGCGACCAATCCACTTCCATCATGGGTTGCCGATGCCGCGGCTGGTGCGCCGGGGTTCCACGATGTCACCCGGGACAACTGGCACGCCGTGGTGCGCGATCCAGGGCGGCGATTCCTGGATGAAGGGCAGGTACGGGCTTACTGGGCGGACTACCTTCTGGACGAGTTGCGTGACGCGCGGACGCTGGTCCACGCCGAGTGTGACTGCTACCGGAAGGGGCTGCGTACGGGCATCGCCGACTGTGTCGTGTGTGTCGGCGGTACATGGACGCCTGTGGAGACAAAGCTGGCCCTGCCCGACCTCGGGCAGATGCGTACGCAGTTGCGGAAGTACCTCCACGTATCTGAGTTCACACCAAGGATGGGACGGCACGCCGGACGCGTGGTGCGCGGTCCCACGGATGGCGTGGCAATCCTCGTGGATCAGGCGGCTGTGCACGTGACGCTCGACGGCGAGTTTGGCCTTCGTGGCAAAGTGCTGGGTTGCTGGCCCAGGACGGAGATGAACCGCGGGACCGCGCGCGAAGTCCGGACAGCAGTGGCTGGGCTTCGCGAGCGCAACTGAGGATCGCGATTGTCAGCCGAGACTCACCCTTCACATGCCTACGCGCATGCATGATCTCATGCAGGCCTGGATCGACTGGAGGCCATCCAAGGATGGGTTGTTCCTTGAGGCCGATCGGCCCGCGGTCGGGAGCATTGACGCGGCCATGCTCGACTGGACGCAGTATCACCGCGATGAGGCGTTCGGCGAAGCCAGCGATACTCGCCTCCACCTGCGACTGACGCCGCAGCCCTTCTTCGGGAATCCCGAGACCGCCCGAATCGTCGTCCTGACGCTGAACCCCGGCCTCGGTCCCGACGACTACTTCGCCGAATTCGAGTACACGAAGTGTCGCGACGTGCTGCGCGCGAACCTCGCCGGCCACCGGAACGGCTTCATGTGGCTCGATCCGACGCACTCCTGGCACGGCGGGTTCGAGTACTGGTACCGGCGCTTCCGCGAGACGATCCGCGCCTTCGCCGAGCGGACCGGCCTGCCGATGATGGAAGCGCGAAAGTGGTGGCAGGCGAACGTCGCGTGTGTCGAGCTGCTGCCCTACCACTCCGAATCGTTCAGGATGAGCCAGCGCCAGCTCGACGCCTTCGCGTCGTCGCAGCTCGCACGGCGCTTTGCGCGGGAAGTGCTGGAGCCGCGGGCGGCGACGGGCGAGTGCCTGATGGTGATGGCGCGGGCGGTGCGACAGTGGGGCTATGATCGCGATCGCTTGCCGAAGGGATTCATCGCGACGGAGGGCGGAGAGGCGCGGTCGGGGTATCTCTCGCCGAACACGTCCGTGGGCGAGCCGATGCTCGAGGTTGCGTTGCGACACTTCGGCGGCGCACGTCCGCGGTCCTGACTTCGCTCCGTGGAAGCAATGACCCCGCATGCTCGGCGGGACTTGGCGGAAGTATGGCGTAATAGCGACGTCGCAATTGCGATTCAATATCGCGTTACTGCGATGATAATGGCACAACTCTGGCGCTATGAGGGCCGCAATGGCGCCTAGAAGAGAATGTGCCTTGCGTGTATTGCGATTGCTGCGAATAGTTCGTTCAACAAGCGACGCTCGCCACGGTCACCCGTAAGGCAGGTCCGATGTCATCCCCAGTCGCGCTACCCACCCCCGACGAATCCGAACTCGCCCGCGAGGCCCTTCGGTCGCTCTCGCGCGCCGTCCATCACCGCGGCGATATCAAGACCGTCGCGGTCTCGGCTCACGGCGGAGCGGAAGCGCCAGCCGAGATTCCACGGCTCGCCTTCGAGCTCTTGCTGGAAGCGCTGGGACACATCGTCGACGGCAACGCGGTGACGCTGGTCCCCGTGCACGCGACGCTGACGACGCAGCAGGCCGCGGGCCTGCTCAACGTCTCTCGGCCCTTCGTGATCAAACTCCTCGACCAGAACGAGCTGCCGTACCACAAGGTCGGCAGGCACCGGCGCATCAAGGCAGAGCACCTCTTCGCCTACAAAAGGCGTCGCGATGAGGCCTCGCGCCGGGCGCTCTCCGAGCTGTCGGAGCTGGGGCAGGACCCCGCCCTCGTCGCGAATGAGTTCCAGCGAGAGGGTTCTTCGCCAACGCCACCAGCGGACATGCCCTACCTCGGTATCCTTCGCGACAAGATCGGCTCCATGCCGGCCTCGCATGACATGGAGGCCGTGCGCGAGAGCGTTGCGCGCGGGCGAAAGGCCGAGTGGCTCGAGCGATACGGAGAGCCGCCGGCGAAGTCGTGATCGACTGGTCCTCCTGCTCCTCCGTCGAACGCGATCCAGAGCGCTGCAGCGGTGCGTGGTTGTTCCGCAGCACGCGCGTCCCGGTTCTCGCGCTCTTCGAGGACCTCGAGGAGGGTGTGTCCGTGAGCGACTTCGTGGAATGGTTCCCAGGTGTCGCGATCGCCCAGGTGCGTGACGTCCTAGTACACGCCGCCCGCAGCGCCGCCTCGGACGCGTAGCCACGCCTTACCGGCCGTTCCCGAACGCCCCTCGTGCACTACATTGAACAGACTATGCCCGGCGACCCCACCACCTCCGTCTTCAACGACGGCTATATCGCCGAGATGTTCGACCGCTGGCGCGCCGACCCCGCCGCGGTGGACACCTCCTGGCGCCAGTATTTCGACTCTGCTGCCAGCCTCTTCGGCGCCACCCCCGGCGCCCCCCCGTCCGGCAGCCCCGCCACCGGCCTGAGCCCCGCCGCCGCCGCCGACCTCGCCCGCAAGGCCGCCGGCGCCGCCAACCTCGCCCAGTCCATCCGGCAGCACGGCCACCTCGCAGTCCAGCTGGACCCCCTCGGCACCAAGCCGCTCGGCGCCCAGGAGCTGACCCCCGAGTTCCACGGCATCACCGAAGCCGAGCTCGCCGACGTCCCCGGCGCCGCGCTCGGCTTCCCGCACATGGCCTCGGCCACCCAGGTCATCGAGCGGCTCCGCCTCCGCTACCAGACCGCGATCGCCTTCGAGGTCATGCACCTCTCCGAGGAGGAGGAGCGCGCCTGGTTCCGCGCCACCCTCACGGCGCAGGAGCTCACGCGGCCGCTCACGCCGGAGGAGAAGAAGGCGATCCTCCGCCGCCTCATCCAGGTGGATGGGCTCGAGCGGTTCCTCGGGCGCGCGTTCACGGGGTACAAGCGCTTCTCCATCGAAGGGACCGACGCGCTCGTGCCGATGCTCGACGCGGCCATCGAGGAAGCGGCCAAGGACGGCGCGCGCGAAGTGGGGATCGCCATGGCGCATCGCGGGCGCATCAACGTGCTCGCGCACATCCTCGGCAAGCCGCGCACGACGATCTTCGGGGAGTTCGACGGGCGGCATCCGCATTCCGACGACGACGCGGCCACGGGCGACGTGAAGTACCACATGGGGTACGACGGCTCGCGCGATGTGGCGGGCGTCGGCACGCTCAAGGTGTGGCTGCTTCCTAATCCGTCGCACCTGGAGATCGTCAACCCGGTGCTCTCGGGCGCGGTGCGCGCGCATCAGCGCGTGGGGCCCAAGCGCGACGAGTCCGTGGTGCTCCCGATCTGCATTCACGGCGATGCAGCCTTCCCCGGCGAAGGCATCGTCCCCGAGTCGCTCAACCTCTCGCAGCTCCGCGGCTACCGCGTGGGCGGCACGCTTCACATCATCTCGAACAACCAGGTGGGGTTCACCACCGATCCCATCGATTCGCGCTCGACGCACTACGCGTCGGACGTCGCGAAGGGGTTCGAGATCCCGATCATCCACGTCAACGCGGACGACGCGGAAGCGTGCGTGATCGCGGTCCGCGTGGCGATTGCCTACCGCGCGCGCTTCAAGCGCGACGTCCTCATCGACCTTGTCGGCTACCGCCGCCAGGGGCACAACGAGACCGACGAGCCGACCTTCACGCAGCCGGAGCTCTACGCGCGCGTCAAGGCGCACCCGACGCCGGCGCGTGTCTGGGCGGCGCGGCTCGAGCGCGAAGGGGTGATCGCGGCCGGCGAGGCCGAGGCGATCGAGAAGGACGTGTTTGCCACGTTCGAGAAGGAGCTGGCCGAGATGAAGGCGAAGCCGGCCGATGGCGAGGCGGCGCGCCACACGCCGGGGCACGGCATGGCGTCGATCAAGTCGGCCGAGCGCGACACGGCGGTCGCGGCCGACGTGCTCGTGCGCATCAACGAGAACCTGCTCCGCTATCCCGACACCTTCCACGCGCACCCGCGGCTCGCCAAGCAGCTCGAGCGGCGGCGCGAGGCGATCCAGTCGCAGATCGACTGGGGGCACGGCGAGGCGCTGGCCTTCGGGTCGCTCCTCCTCGAGGGGAAGAACGTCCGCCTCACGGGACAGGACTGCGAGCGCGGCACCTTCTCGCACCGGCACGCGGTGCTCAACGACGTCGAGAACGGCGCCAAGTTCACGCCGCTCTCCGCGATCGACGGCGTGAAGGGGCAGATCGAGATCTACAACTCGCCGCTCTCCGAACTCGGCGTCATGGGCTTCGAGTACGGCTACTCGGTGCAGGCGCCCGACACGCTCACCCTGTGGGAAGCACAGTTCGGCGACTTCGCCAACATGGCGCAGCCGATGATGGACCAGTTCCTGGCCGCCGATCGCGCCAAGTGGCACCAGAGCTCGGGACTCGTGCTCCTGCTGCCGCACGGCTACGAGGGGCAGGGCCCCGAACACTCGAGCGCGCGGCTCGAACGGTTCCTGCAGCTGTGCGCGGACGACAACATGACGGTGGCCTACCCATCGAGTCCGGCGCAGTACTTCCACATCCTGCGCGCGCAGGCGCACGCGGTGGACCGGCGCCCGCTGGTGCTCATCCAGCCCAAGTCGCTGCTGCGCATGCCGCAGGCGGCGAGCGCGCTCACCGACCTCACGAGCGGCGGCTTCAGGGCGGTCATCGACGACGCGCGCGCGGCCAAGGCGCCGGAGCAGATCCGCCGCCTCGTGTTCTGCACGGGCAAGATGTACTACGACCTCACGGCCAAGCCGGTGCCCGAGGGGGGACGTGGCGTGGGTGCAGGAAGAGCCCAAGAACATGGGCGCGTGGAGCTACGTGTGGCCGCGGCTGCGCGTGGCCGCGGGGAACGCGATGGAGCTCAAGTACGTCGGGCGCCCCGAGCGGGCGAGCCCGGCCGAAGGCTACGCGAGCGACCACGCCACGGAACAAGCGCGGATCGTCGCCGAGGCGCTCGAGGTGAAGGCGGCCGCGGCCAAGGGGCGCAAGGGCGTGGCGGGGAAGGCGTGAGCGCGCTGATGCATCGCCGCGCGGAGCGGACCATCGCTGCGCGCGGCGCGCGGCGCGTGATGGGACTCGCACGCCTGCGGCGCGCCGTGGCGATGGTCGCGCTGGGCCTCATCGCCACCGTCACCCCGCTTCGAGCGCAGGACCGCGGCGCGGCCGCGCTCGGCGACCTGATCCGCGGACTCGGCACCACGGCCCGCGTGCTCGTGATGGCCGCGCACCCCGACGACGAGGACACTCCGATCATCACCTGGCTGGCGCGCGGTCGCCAGGTGGAGACTGCCTACCTCTCGCTCACGCGCGGCGACGGCGGGCAGAACCTGATCGGCAACGAGCTTGGCGAAGCGCTGGGCGCCATCCGCACCGAGGAGCTGCTCGCGGCACGGCGCGTGGACGGCGGGCACCAGTACTTCTCGCGGGCGTACGACTTCGGCTTCAGCAAGACGGCCGAGGAGACGTACCTGCACTGGCAGAAGGACTCGATCCTGGGCGACGTGGTGCGCGTGGTGCGCGCCTTCCGCCCGCACGTGCTGGTGGCGGTGTTCACCGGCACGCCGCGAGACGGGCACGGGCATCACCAGGTGTCGGGGCTGCTGGCGCGCGAGGCGTACGAGCAGGCGGCGGCCGACACGGTGCGATTCCCGGTGGCGCAGTTCGGGCCGCCGTGGACGATCGCCAAGTTCTATCGTGGCGCGCGATACGGGCAGGCGGAGCCGACGCTCAGGTTCGACGTGGGCGAGTTCAACCCGCTCCTGGGCCGTGGCTACGGCGAGCTGTCGGGCGAAAGCCGGTCGCAGCACAAGTCGCAGGGGTTCGGCGTGCTGCAGCGCCGCGGCGAGCTGATCGACATGCTCAAGCGCGAGGGGACGCGCGTGAACGAGGCGACCCCGCCCGCGAGCGAGACGGGGATCTTCGACGGGCTCGACACGAGCTTCACGCGGCTCCGCGCCACGGTGGCTGACCCCAAGTTGCGCGCGACGTTCGACACGATGCCGCCGCTGTTCGCGAAGCTGCGTTCGTCGCTCGACCTGTTCCAGCCGTCGGCGTCGGTGCCGCTGCTTGATTCGCTCACGGCGCTGGCGCGCGCGCTGTGCCCGCCGATGGGTGGCGGAGGCGCGTGCCTGACACAGGCGCGTGGCGGACGTGCGGGTGATGGCAGCACGCGCGCACCAGCAGATGGCGGCGCGCGTTCGTCGGCAGATGGGACGTCGCGAGCGACGGGGGAGAGTGCGATGCGCCTCGCCGGCGACGGCGACCTGGCCGTGGCCATGTCGGTGCTGCAGGAGCGCCTGACCCGCGCCCTCGAACTCGCGAGCGGGCTCGCGCTCGAGGCGGTGGTCAATCGCGGCACGTGGGCCTCGAACGACAGCGTGCCGGTCACGCTCACGCTCTACAACCGCGGCACGCGCGCCGTGAACGTACGTGGCGCGTGGGGCCCCGGGCTCCCCGCCACCCTCGGCGGCAGCACGATGCTCGAGCCGGGCAAGGCGTGGACGGCGTCGGTGATGCTCAAGACGAGCCAGCTCTCGATGCCGTACTGGCTGGCGCAGCCGCGGCAGGGCGACGTGTTCGCGACCACGGGATCGCTGCTCGGCGAGGACAAGGTGAGCCCGACGCTCGAGGCGTCAGTGCGCGTGTCGGTGGCGTCGCAGCAGTTCGACGTGCACGCGCCGGTGGCGTTCCGCTTCGCCGATCCGGTCAAGGGCGAGATCCAGCGCCCCGCCGCGGTCGCGCCGGCCGTCACGCTCACGCTGGGCAGCCGCAACGAGTACGCGCCCGCCAACCGCTCGATCACGCGCACGGTGCGCGTGACGCTCCGCTCCGCCGCGCGCGACACGCTCGCGGTGCGGCTCGCGCTCACGCTCCCCACGGGGCTCGCCGCCGACTCGGCCGAGCGCACCGTGACGATGCCGCCGGGCGCCGAGCGCACGGTGGACGTGGCGCTGCGCGGGCGGCTGGGACCGGGGAAGCACGAGGTGCGCGCGGCGGCGATCGCCAACGGCACGCGCTACGAGACAGGCTACGAGAAGGTCGAGTACGACCACATCCGGCCGCAGGCGCTCTACCGCCCGGCTACGCTCGCGATCCAGGCGGTGGACATCGCGCTGCCGCCGCGCGCGAACATCGCGTACATCCCGGGCGTCGGCGACAACGTGGCGCCGATGCTCGAGCAGCTGGGCTTCGCCGTCACGATCGTGGAGCCGGCGCGGCTCGCGGGCACGCCGCTCGCGGATTTCGCCGCCGTGGTGGTGGGGCCGCGCGCGTTCGAGGCGAGCGCCGAGCTGATCGCGCAGGCGGGGAAGCTCAACGCCTACGCGCGGAACGGTGGCACGGTGGTGACGCAGTACGGCCAGTACGAGATGACGCGCCCCGGCGTGCTGCCGTACCCGATCACGCTCAGCCGTCCCGCGGCGCGCGTGACGATCGAGGAAGCGCCGGTGACGGTGCTCGACGCGAACAGCCCGCTGCTCACCAAGCCGAACAAGCTTGGCCCCGAGGACTTCGGCGGGTGGGTGCAGGAGCGCGCGCTCTACATGCCGAGCACCTTCGACAAGGCGTGGACGCCGCTGCTGGCGATGAACGACCCGAACGAGCCGGTGAACCAGGGCGCGCTGCTGGTGGCCAAGGTGGGGAAGGGGACGTACGTGTACACGACGCTGTCGCTCTTCCGGCAGCTGCCGGCGGGGAATGCGGGGGCGGCGCGGTTGATCGCGAACCTGATCGCCGCCGGCCAGGCGCCCAGGGTCACGCCATGACGCGGTGGAGCGCCGCCTTCGCGCTCCTCCTCGCGGCCTGCGCCACCGACACGCGCACCGTCGTCACGGTGTACACGCCGCACGGCACCGAGCTCATGGCCGACGTGAAGGCGCGGTTCGAGCGCCTCCGCCCGGAGCTCGACATCCAGTGGGTGGAGTTGGGCTCGCAGGCCATCCTCGAGCGCGTGCGCGCGGAGCACAACGCGCCCAAGGCCGACGTCTGGTTCGGCGCGCCGTCGGACCTGTTCGACCGCGCGGCGGTGGAAGGGCTGCTGGCCGACTACAGCCCGAGCTGGGCGAGCGCGATCCCGGCCGATGCGAAGGACACGGCCGGGTTCTGGTACGGCACCTACCTCACCCCCGAGGTGATCGGTTACAACACGGCGGCGCTCAAGCCCGGCGAGGCGCCGCGCGACTGGGCCGACCTGGCCGAGCCGCGGTTCAAGGGGCGCCTCGTGCTGCGCGACCCGGTGCCGAGCGGCACGATGCGCGCGATCTTCGGCGCGATGCTGCAGCGCTCGATGACGCAGACGGGCTCGACGGAGGCGGGGTGGCGGTGGCTCGAGCGCGTGGACGCGAACGTGCGCGAATACACGGCGTCCCCCACGCTCCTCTACCAGCAGCTCGGCCGGCGCGACGGCGTGGTGACGATGTACACGATGCCCGACCTGGCCACGCTGCAGGTGCGGCAGAACATCCCCGTGAAGGTGGTGATCCCGCTGAGCGGCACGCCGCTGCTCGTGGACGGGGTGGCGATCGTGGCCGGGGCCCCGCACGGCGACGCGGCGCGGGCGTTCGTGGATTTCGTGACAAGTAGAGACATATTGCTCGTGGCGGCGCGCGACCACCTGCGGATCCCGGCCCGGAACGACATCCCGGCCGACTCGCTGCCCCGGTGGATCCGCGACGCGCAGCGCGAGATCGTGCCGATGGCGATCGACCGGCGGCTGATGGCCGACTCGCTCGCGTCGTGGATGGCCCAGTGGGACACGCGCGTGCGCGGCCACTTCAAGGGCAAGTGAGCGCGCCGCGGCCGCGCGTCATCATCGTGGGCGGCGGGTTCGCCGGGCTCCACTGCGCGCGCGTGCTCCGCAAGCAGCCGGTGGACGTGACGCTCCTGGACCGCACCAACCACCACCTGTTCCAGCCGCTGCTCTACCAGGTGGCGACGGCGACGCTCGCGCCGACCGACATCTCGGTGCCGATCCGGTGGGTGCTGCGCGGGATGCCCAACGCCACGGTGCTCATGGGCGAGGTGCGCGACGTGGACCTCGCGCGGCGCGTGGTGATCGTGGACGACGACCGGCGCGAGATGCCGTACGACTACCTCGTGCTCGCCACGGGGGCGCGCCACGCCTACTTCGGGCACGACGAATGGGAGGTGCACGCGCCGGGCCTCAAGTCGCTCGAGGATGCGCTCGAGATCCGGCGCCGGTTCCTCGTGTCGTTCGAGCTGGCCGAGCGGTGCGAGCGCGACGAGGATCGCGCGGCGTACCAGACCTTCGTGATCGTGGGCGGCGGCCCGACGGGTGTGGAGCTCGCGGGGATGCTGCCCGAGCTCGCGCGGCGCGCCTTCCGGCGCGACTTCCGGCGCGTGGACACGCGGAAGACGCGCGTGGTGCTGGTCGAGGGCGGCCCGCGGCTTCTGGCGGCCTTCCCCGAGAAGCTCGCGGCGCGCGCGCGGCGCGACCTCGAGTCGCTCGGCGTCGAGGTGCGTACGAAGCAGGTGGTGACGCGCGTGGACGCCGACGCGGTCTGGATCGGCGACGAGCGGATCGCGACGCACACGGTGTTCTGGGCGGCGGGCAATCGCGCGTCGTCGATCGCGCGGAAGCTCGGCGTGCCGACCGACAAGGCGGGGCGCGCGATCGTCGAGGCCGACCTGAGCGTGCCCGGGCACCCGGAGGTGTTCGTGGTGGGCGACGCGGCCGCCGCCAAGGACCCGGTGTTCGGCACGGTGCCCGGCGTGGCGCCGGCCGCGATGCAGGGGGGCGCGCACGTGGGGCGGCAGATCCTCGCGTCGCTGCGCGGGGCGCCGCGCACGCCCTTCCGCTACGTGAACAAGGGGAACCTGGCGACGATCGGGCGCAACCGCGCCATCGCCGACTTCGGCTTCTTCACCATGGCGGGCACGCCGGCGTGGGTGTTCTGGCTCTTCCTCCACATCATGTACCTCGTGGGGTTCCGGAACCGCGTCGCGGTGCTCGTGCAGTGGGCGTACGCCTACCTCACGTTCCAGCGCGGCGCGCGGCTCATCACGGGGCGCGAGCGCGGCGAGGAAGAGGCGCGGCTCAGCCACACGGGGGAGTTCCGGATCCAGGCGCCGTAGGGATTGCCGCCACCGCGGCGCCGGCCGGGCGCGCGGCGCGTGCGCCCTCTCGTGAGGGGCGTCGCGAAACGGTAGCTTCGCCCTGACCATGTCCGACGCGCCCGACCTCACCCTCGACGCACCGACGCCCGAGCTCGGCTGGTTCCTCGCGCACGTGGCGACGGACCAGGCCGCGCTCGACGCGCTGCCGCTGGCGCTCGCGATCTACGACTCGGCGCTCCGGCTCCGGTTCGCCAACGTGCGCTGGCGCCGGTTCGCCAACAGCGGGTCCGTCGGGCCGGAGGTGGCGTTCCCGCGTGCGCGCGTGGACCTGCTCGCGCTAGCGCCGCCGGTGCGCCTCTCCGGGCAGGCGCGGAGCGTGCTCGTCGAGGCGGCCGACGGCGACAGCGGCGT
>JACQES010000102.1 GCA_016200495.1 Gemmatimonadota bacterium | reverse complement strand
GCAACTTCCTCGATGGGCAGGTGAGCAAGGCCGTCGTCGGCCAGACGCTCACGGCCGACACCGCAAAGAACGGCGGCAGCCGCGCGCAGGGCGAAGTGCACGATCGCGTGCGCGGCGACATTCGCCAGGCGGACGCGGGGCTGCTGCAGGGCACGCTCCACCGCGATCTCGTGCGCCCGATCGTCGATCTCAACCTCGGGCCGAAGCCGCGGAACGGCTACCCGCGGGTCAAGCTCGGCGTCGCCAATCGCCTCGAGCCGCTCGACTTGGTCTCCGCGCTCAAGGATGCCGTGCCGCTCGGGCTCCGCGTCGAGGCAAAGGTCGTGAGCGATCGGCTGGGCCTGCCCTTGCCACCCGATGGCGACGACGTCGAGCTGCTGCACGCGCCCGCGGCGCCGCCGGGGCCGAGCGGCCCCGTGCTGCAGCGCGCGCTGGCCTCCATGCGCACCGCCCGCCAAGCGGCGCAGGGCAGCGGCCCCGCACCCGATGCGATCGACGCGCTCGTCGAGCAGATGCTGGCCGATGATGGCTGGGTGCCCGCGCTCGAGCCGATCATTCAGCCGGCGCTCAACGCCATCGACGCCGCCGAGTCGATCGAGGAGGTGCGCGACAAGCTCCTCGAGGTCCTCGCCGCGATGGATGGGGCGAAGCTGGCGGAGCAGCTCGCGCGCGCGGGCTTTCTCACGCGGCTCGGCGGGCGCACCGACAGCGCGCTCTCGGGCGCCGACCGTGTGGATGGGGCGCGGTAGCGATGGCGGCGGCGGGCTGGGACGCGAGCGTCGCGCCCACCGAGGCCGTCGCCTTCTTTCGTCGGAAGGCGGGGCTCAAGCCGTCCTTTCGCTGGGCGGAGATGTGGCAGCAGGAGCACGCGAAGGCGTTCACCGTCGCCGGCGTCATGCAGATGGACGTGCTGCAGGCGATCCGCGAGGTCGTCGACGCGTCGTTGGACGAGGGGATCACGCTTCAGGAGTTCAAGCGCCGCGTGCGCGCGAAGCTCGTCGCCGGCGGCTTCGCCGACTATCTCACGGGCACGACCGTCACCAAGCCCGAGACCGGCGAGGAGCGCGAGGTTCGGCTCGGCTCGCGGCGCCTGCGCACGATCTTCGACACCAACCTGCGCACCAGTTACGCCGCCGGGCATTGGGAGCACTTCACCGAGACGACCGGCAGCCGGCCCTTCCTCCGCTACGTCGCGATCCTCGACGCGCGGACGCGCCCGCAGCACCGCGCCTGGCACAACACCGTGCTGCCCGTCGATCACCCGTGGTGGGACACGCACGCGCCCCCGAACGGCTGGAACTGTCGCTGCACGCTGCAGAGCCTGAGCAAGCGCGATCTCAATCGGCTCGGGCTCGCGGTCAGTCCCTCGCCGCCGATCGTCACGCGGTCCTGGACGAATCCGTCGACGGGGGAAGTGGTCGAGGTGCCCGTGGGGATCGATCCCGGGTTCGGCTACAACGTCGGGAAGACAGGCAGCGCGAGCGGCGCAGCGGACGCGTACCTCAAGCGCGCGAGCACGGCGGAGGCGGCGATCGGCGCGCGGATGATGGACGCCGCGGCCCGCACCGGCGCCGTCGATCACGAGATCGAGCGCCAGTACGCGGCGCTCCTCGAGCGCGTGCGCGCGCGCGCTGGCAAGGAGGAGCAGACGCAGGCCGTGGTGCTGGGCGCGATCCCGAGCGACGCGCTCACGGCGCTCGATCCCCTCGGCGTGAAGCCGGGCAGCGCCGCCGTCACGCTGCGCGCCAAGGAGCTCGCTCACTTGGCGGACGGCAAGTGGGATCACGTCACGCAGCAGCTCACCACCGAGCTGCTCGACGGGCTGCCGTCCGTGCTGCTCGAGCCCACGGCCATCTACTTCGACCGCGAGGACCCGGCGCTCCTCTTCGTGCGCCCGGGCCCTGGCGAGGATCAGGTGACGAAGGTGATCGTGCGGCTCGACCAGAAGCGGAAGACGAAGGGGGGCGATGCCCGCGCCCGTCGCGCGCCGATCAACTCGCTGCGCACGGCCTCCGTCATCACGAAGCAGAGCCTCGTGGGCGATCGTCGCTACGAGCTGGTGTGGGGAGCGCTGTAGGTGCCGAGGGGGTACGCGACCTTCCCCGTGCGAACGTGGCGGCGTGGCCTCGTCCGGAGGTGCTCGGCGTTATCGCAGCCGGCCTCGAGCTGTCCCAGCGCGCGTGCGTTGCGAGGGATACCCAACTGGACTCGCGGTGGAGCTTTCCCAGTTGCCAGAGCACCTACAGCTGCATGAAGGATAGGGCGGTCCGGCGGGGCGCACCAGACGCGGTTTTGTTCGACGCGTAGCGCCTTGTTCAGAAGCCTTGAATCGACGCTGATTGACAACCGAAAATGGCCTCGGAAACGCGCCGAACTATGGGGGCCCGCGTCCAATAGTTGGGCATGCCGCTCCGTCGCACTGTAAGTGATTGCAGTAGCGTCGGATACGGAACAGTGGGACTCGAATCAACTGCGCGACCCGACACCCACAGTTCTGACGTCAGCTGTCGTGCGTCTGGAGAGTCACGCCGCCTACTATAAGTAGGCCTTCCATCGCAGTTTACAGCGCCTTCATGCATCGCTGGAATGGCGCTCGATGGCCGATCGCATCGGCTTCGAGTCGGCTGGATCTGGGTCAATCGTTAGGTTTGTGGGTGGTGGGCACAGCGGCGCCGTAACTCGTTGTGGCATCGGCGGGTGTCCCACTTCATCCCGGTAGGTTCCGGTCAATCCCGGTCTCTCGAACCTCTCGTCTCCTCACAGTGGTCCAGGCTCTTCGTCTCTACTGCCTCTCCCCCGGCGGCCCACCCGCAGCACCAGGCCCCCCACCACCGTGCCGTCGCTGCCGCATCCGCTCGCGCATCGCCTTCGCCTTCTCGCGCTGCTCGGGCGTCAGGATCTTGTCCATCTGCCCCTGAACGGCCCGCGCGGGCCACCGAAGCCGCGACCGCCCCGCGGGCCGTGCGCGTGCAGCGCCCGGTCCGTCGCCACGCCTGCGAGCGCGCCGGCGAGCGCGATCGCGATCACCGCGAGCGCGATCCAGAGCGTCGGGCGCTTGTTCCCCGCGTCCGCGTCGCTCGGGCCCAGCCGCGCCGCCACCGGGCCCATCGTGTCGTCGGCGCCGCTCATGGCGTCACCTCCGCCCCACCGCCGTTCACCGCGGACTCGGGGGTCATGGCCGCGAGCGTCAGGCGTGCCGTCCCGCCCACCGCCGCGTAGGCCGACGTGCTGTCGCTGACCGCCTCGACAGTCGCGTCGGCGACGTCGGTCGTGCGCGGCGTGCGCAGCAGGATCACCATCGCGCCGATCCCGGCCGCGAGCGCGATCGGCACCGCGGGCCGGCTCCACCGCACCGCGACCTCGAGCCACGGGGCCCGGGTGCGCCGCGTGCGGGCGTGCCGCGCGAGCGTCGGCCGCGCGCGGAAGGCGATGCGCTGCGCCAGCTGGTCGAGCGCCGCGTCGTCGGGCCGCGTCGCGGCCCCCTCGGCCTGGAGGGCGAGCCAGCCCGCGCCCTGCGCGACGATGCGCGCGGCGAGCGCATCCGCTCGCGCGGAGTCGAGCGGCGTGGCGTCATCGGTCGCGCGCAGCAGCGCGCGGAGCCGGGCGTCGTCGAGTTCGTGGTCGTGCTTCATGCGGTACCATCCTGGGCATGGCCGGACCCGCGCGGCGCGTACGCCGCCAGGGCCTGCCGGAGAAACTTCCGTGCCTGGTGCAGGTGCCAGCGGACCGTGCCCGCCGGCATGTCGAGCATCGCGGCCAGTTCGCCGCTCCCGTAGCCCTCGATGTCGCTCAGCTGCACGATCGTGCGCTGCATCTCGGGCAGGTGCGCGAGCGCCGCGCGGAACGCGACGCGGATCTCGCTCGCCTCCGCCTCCGCGTCCGCCAGCGGCGAGTTGTTGTGGATCGAATCGGGGAGCTCCTCCGTGCGGCGCACCTTCTGCGACCGCTGGTGGTTGAGCCCCTGCGTGATCAGGATGCGGAAGAACCACGGCCCGAACGCGCGCCCCGGGCCGCACTGCGCGATCCGCTCGAGCGCGCGCAGGAATGCGTCCTGCACCACGTCTTCCGCGTCCGCCGAATTGCCGAGCATGCGCTGCGCCACCGCGTACGCCCGCTTGAGGTAGCGCCGCACCAGCGTGTCGTACGCCTGGCTGTCCCCCGCCCGCACGCGCGCGACGAGCGCGGGCTCGTCCGCCATCTCGGGCGGCACACCGGGCAGGTCCGCGGGCGCCGGCTCGGAGGCCGGGCCGGCGTCGTCGCGTGCGTACTCTGGGTCGGGGGGCAGGGCGGGCACGGTCACAAGCTGGTGGGGCTTCGACCCCCGGCGGAAGGCCGCGGGTGGCTGCTGCGAGATACCCGTCCGAGCAGCGTTCCGTTTGCCCCGAAGCCGGAGGACCCGCCGCCCGGCCACCTGCGGGCCGGACGACGGGTCCTCGTCACCAACGGGTCGCGGCTTACGGGCGCTGTTCGCCGGGCCGCCGCTGGCCCTGCGGCCCGCCGAACATGTTCGCGAACGGGTTCTTGACCGTCTCCGGCACCAGCTTCCACTGCTCGGCCGTCAGCACCGCCTGCGCCGCCTTGATCGCCTCGGTCACGTTCTTGCGCCCCTCCTCGAGCTTGGGGCGGATGCTCGAGAAGACCACCGCAGGATCGGGGTTGTTGCCCGCCTTGGCCACCGCCGCGCGGATCTCCTCGCCCAGGCGCGTGCTGCGCGCGGCGAGCGAGTCGGAGAGCTGCGTCACGGCCTTGAGCTGCTCGTCGGTCAGCTTGAGCGAGTCCTTCATCTCGACCAGCTGCGCGAGCGGGTTCATCACGCGGCTGTTGTTGAGCATGCCACCGCCCGCGCCCGCGGCCCCCGGCGGACCGCCGAAGCCGCCCATCGCGAAGCCCATGCGCTCCTGCGTCGTGTTCATGCCGTACGTGAAGCGCGCCTGCAGCTGCAGCAGGAACGGCTGGCGGAACGCCGTCGTCCCCGAGAGCGCGTTGCCGAACCGCTCGTTGACCTCGTACTTGTAGCGGTTGGTGGCCGGGTCGAAGCCGCGCACGTAGAGCAGCGTGTTGTCCACGAACGGCTGCTGCCCCCACCCCTGCAGGTGGTTCTCGCCGTTGATCAGCTGGTCGAGCCCCGCCATCGGGTTGATGAACGAGAGCGACAGCGCCAGGCGGCGCTGCAGCCCCCACGCGTCGGGACGCCAGTTGAGCTGCATGTCGAGCGACGGGAACCACGGCTGGTCGCACGAGTTGCGGCCCGCGATCGCCCCCGTCTGCCGCAGCAGGCAGCTCCGCGCCTCGCTGCTCGTCTTGGCCAGCAGGCGCGCCATCCCGTTCGAGATCCCCGTGTCCGGCGCCGACGTGCTGCTGTAGATGAACGCGCGGTCGTTGCGCGCGCCGTCGCCGTTGATGTCGCTCGCCACGAGCGGCGAGTAGTGCCCGCCCGACGTGAGCCGCCCGATGAACGTCACCTCGAGCGACGAGTTGAGCGGCCACGTCACCGTGCCGATGATGTTGTGCCGGCGCTCGAGGTCCGACGCCGCCCATTCGTTGAGGTTCGGATTCGCGGCCGTCGTCGGCTGCTGGAAGCCGAACAGCGGCGGCCCGAACGACCACGACGACTGGTCCCACGCCCGCTGGAACGTGTACGACAGGTTGAGGTTGATCCCCTGCGCCGTGAACCCGTTGAGCGACGCGGTCACCTGCATCGTCCTGGACGCGAGCTGCGAGCCGATCTTGTAGACCTGCGCGAACTGCGGGTTGATGCGCGAGGCCGCCACCGTCGTGAACCCGGTCGTCGGCGCGATCGACGAGTTGGGCACGTACACCGGCCGCCCCTCGTCCGCGAGCGTGAACCGCGGCGTCGTGTTCAGGTTCGCGTCCTGCACGCCGTAGAGCGCCTCGCCCCACGCGTACTGCGCGTCCACGCTCGCCGTGAACCGCTCCCAGAAGCGGCGCGTCAGGCTCAGGTTCCCGCGCCAGCTGCGCGGCGCCTGGAAGTCGCTCGCGAAGGCCGTCACCTGCGGCGTCGACAGCGACGTGATCGGCGGCCCGCCCGCGTTGCACGCGCTCGGGATTGCCGTCGCGCCGGTGGCATAGCCCGACCACGTCGGCACCGGCGCCGACGCGCCGAGGCACGTCACCTGCACGAGCCCGGTCCCGAGCCCGCTCCCCTGCTGCGCCGCCGTGTACAGGTTCGACGGCGCGCGGCCGCGGAACTCGCCGAAGCCGCCGCGCACGAACCAGATCGGCGCCGGGCTCGACGAGTCGCCGAAGATCGTGTACGTGAAGCCGATGCGCGGACTCACGTGCGTCTCGGAGGCCCACACGTCCGTCCGCAGGCCGAACGTCGAGTCGATCGCCGCGTTGCGCCCGGGCGCGCCGTTGAACGTCGTGTACTCGCCGCGCACGCCGTACGTCAGCTGCAGCGAGCGCGAGATGCGCCGGATGTCGCCCAGGTAGAGGGCCGAGTTGACGGACGAGCCCGTCGTCCGCTGGTCGCCCAGCGTGCGCGTGAACAGCGCCGGCTGGTTGTTGAGGAAGTCGGCCAGCGTGTTGTACGTGAACGAGCCGTACCGGTTGACGCCGGTGTTCTGGTCGTTCTCCTGCCAGTTGTAGAGCACGCCCAGCTTGATCCGGTGCGCGCCTTCATCGGAGATCCACGACAGCTCGTCCGTTCCCTCGAACGCGGAACGACGCCATGCGCGAGGTCAGCGTGACCTGCAGGCCGCCGCCGGTCGAGCCCGAGTTGCCGCCGTGGTTCGGCGTCGAGTACGACCCGATCCGGCTCGCGTCCTGCTCCGTCCACCGGTAGTCGCCACGCATCGTGAGCGTGTGCTCGTCGGTGATGTTGAAGTCGACGCGCGCGATCCCCGTGAGGTTGTTGTTCGTGCGGCGCCCCGGGATCCCGCTCACCGTCACCGGCAGCCCATAGGTGCCGAGCTGGCCGAGGAAGCGCGACACCGAGTCCGGCGCGAGCCCCAGCCGCACGAGCGAGAGCGAGTCCGCGCTCGTGATCGTCTGGATCGGGTTGAGCTGCTGGCGCCACTGCAGGGCGCCGAAGTAGAACAGGCGGTCCTCGATGATCGGGCCACCGAGGCCGGCGGAGAACGTCGCCTGGTTGTACCCCTGCCCGAACGACGACGTCACCGCCGGCGTCCACTGGAGGCTCGGGTCGCGCATGTTGAACGTCGCCGAGCCCTGCAGCACGTTCGTCCCCGAGCGCGTCGTCGTCGCCACCTGCCCGCCCGTGAACTGCCCGCGCGCCACGTCGTAGGTGCTCGTGATCACGCGCGTGCCGCGCACCGCTTCCTGCGGAATCGAGCCCGACCCGAACGAGATCCCGTCGAGCGTGAGGTTGTTCTGCGTCGTGCGCTGTCCAGCCACGGCGAAGCTCGCCGACGTCGAGTCGGTGGACCCCACCCCCACCACCCCCGGCGCGAGCGCCGCGAGCGTGTTCACGTCGTTCGCGTCCACCGGCAGGCGGGACTGCTGGTCGGCGCTGAAGGTGCGCTCCGAGCCGCCCGGCGCGGGCCGCTCGATCCCCTGGTTCGGGTTGCGCCGCGCCTGCACCGTCACGGCCTGCAGGTTCTGCGGCGCCGCGTTGACTGTCATGCGGAACGACTTCTCGAGCCGATCCTCGTCGCCCTGGCGGGAGAGCTGCACCGTCTGCGGCGCGACGCCGATCGCGCGGACCGTGAGCCGGTACGCGCCACCGCCGTCGGGAAAGAGGATCGTGTACTTGCCGTCCGGGCCGGTCGTCCGCGAGCGCGACACGCGCGTCTCGATCGACGTGGCCGTGACCGTCGCGCCGTTGATCGGCCGGCCTGTCGTGTCGGTCACCTTGCCGGTGATGATGTCGGTGGTGCTCCCCACCTGCGCGGTGAGCGCGCCGGCGGACGCCGCGAGGGCGAAGGCGGCAGCGACGAGGGAGCGAAGGATCGAGAAACGCATCTGATGCGGAATGGTCGGGTGGGAAATACAACGGGGGCCGGCGGCTGCCCGGACTTCGAACACGCCTGCCGACCCCCATATACGAGAACGCCCCGGTAGCTGTTGGTGTTTCACCCGGCGGGAGTTGCTGAACGAACCTGTTTCGAGTGGCCACCAGCGCCGACCCGTGGCGCGCGATCGGGCCGGGACCTGCTGTTGTTGTGGCACGTGCGGTACGCTTGGGCGCCGCCGTGGATCGCAAGCCGCCAAGTGGCGTCGAGCTGCCAGTCTAGGCCCGGATCATTTCTTCAGGGGTCTGCTGTTTGGTGCGGTTCACGCCGACACAGGCTTCTCCGTCCGTCGGGCCCGGGCGCCCGTGCTGCCGCCGTGTTCGGCGCGGTGGCGAAGGAATCGGACCGAGCCCCCGTGGAGTCACGGGCGGAGACCTTCCCAGTCGGCGGAGGGAATCCCCCGTCGTGCCTCGCACTAGGGCAGTTGACCTATTCTCGCGGGCGGCGTGGCCGCCCATCCTCTAGGGCACCTGCGCTGTCATGATCCACATCCGTGTCATCGCCTCGTGTTGAAACACTCGCCATTCCGTCCTCCTCGTCGCGCCACGCTGCTTTCACTCGCCGCGCTGTCCACGGCCTGCTTCCAGCGCCCCATCGCGCCACCGACGTCTCAGCTGGTGCGCGCCAAGCCGCAGCACCTGGTCGTTGGCGATCGAGTGCACGTGCACGCAGCGTCGGATTCCGTCGAGAGGCTGGTCGGGACCGTGAAGGCCGGCGACGCGTCGAGTCTGGTGCTGACGTTGAGCCCGCCGAGCGCCGCAGCCGCCAGCGGCCCTGAGGGACGACCGGAGGACATCGAACGTGTCATCGCCTGGAACGACGTGAAGCGGGTGGAACTGCTGGCCTCTGAGGTTGCCGCGAGGCGGATACCCGCCGAACCACCGCGCCAACGTCACGATTTGCTGTGGGGCGTCGGTTCGCAAATCGCATTCTGGACTGGCGTGGCGGTTTGCAAAAGCGAGCACACGTTCGTCGGAGGTGCTGCCCCTTTGGGCATCTTGCTCGTGTGCGGGCCGATCGCTGCAGCACCCGTACTGGTTGCCCATCGCATCGCGTATTGGGGCGACGAGCCACGATGGCAAACCTTGCTCGAACCGAAGCGACAGCTGCTCGACGCCAACCAGGCACCAAGCGACACGCTGGAGAGAATTCCGCTCCCGTCACCTTCCCGGTGACGTTGACCCGGCTATCGGGCAGAGTGTGAAGGGAGTCGGTCGACTTCCCCGACGAATCAGAGTCGCTCCATTGCTCTCCGCCCCCTCGCGTCAGCCGCGAGGGGGCCGCTCTACACGCAAGAGCTAGAACAACCCCTCGATCGACAAATACCGCTCCCCCGTGTCATAGCAAAAGGTGAGCACCCGCGCCCCCTTCTCGATGTCCGGCAGCTTCTGCGCCACCGCCGCCAGCGACGCGCCGCTCGACAGCCCGATGAAGATCCCCTCCTCCTTCGCCGCCCGCTTCGCGTACGCGAACGCGTCCTCTTCCGTCACCGCGACCGTCCCGTCCAGCGTCTCGCGATGCAGGTTGGCCGGCACGAACCCCGCCCCGATTCCCTGCAGCTTGTGCGGCGTGTGCGTCCCGCCGCCGATGATCTGCGACTTGAACGGCTCCACCGCGAACGTCTTCATCTTCGGGAACTTCGCCTTGAGCACCTCGCTCACCCCCGAGATGTGCCCGCCCGTTCCCACGCCGGTGATCAGGTAGTCGATCCCCTCCGGGAAGTCGGCCAGGATCTCCTGCGCCGTCGTCGTCGCGTGGACCTTCACGTTCGCCTCGTTCTCGAACTGCTGCGGCATCCACGCCCCCGGCGTCCGCGCGATGATCTCGTGTGCCCGCGCGATCGCCCCCTTCATCCCCTGCTCGCGCGGCGTCAGGTCGAACTCCGCGCCGTACGCGGCCATGATCCGGCGCCGCTCGACGCTCATGCTCTCCGGCATCACGAGGATGATCCGGTAGCCCTTCACCGCCGCCACCATCGCCAGCCCGATCCCCGTGTTCCCCGACGTCGGCTCCACGATCACGCTGTCCTCCTTGAGGATGCCGCGTTGCTCCGCGTCCTCGATCATCGCCAACGCGATCCGGTCCTTGATCGACGCGCCCGGGTTCGCGCGCTCCATCTTGATCCACACCTCGTGCGTCGGGTACAGGCGGCTCGCCCGCACGTGGGGAGTGTTGCCGATCGTGCCGAGGATGTTCGCTGCGCGCATGGCTCGTGGGCTCCGTGTGGTCGGTCGAGGTCAGATGACGTAGTCGAGCACGTCGTCGTCGGGGGTGCGCGTGCGGGGCGCCTGCGGGGCGTTGAGCACCACGCTCCCGGGCGGCACGCTCGCCGTGATCCAGGTGTTGCCGCCGATGATGGCCTTCTTCCCCACCACCGTCGTCCCGCCGAGGATCGTGGCCCCCGCGTAGATCACCACGTCGTCCTCGATCGTCGGGTGCCGCTTCGCCCCCGCGAGTCCCTTCTGTACGCTGAGGGCGCCGAGCGTCACCCCCTGGTAGATCTTCACGCGGTCGCCGATCACGCTCGTCTCGCCGATCACGATCCCCGTGCCGTGGTCGATCGCGAACCCGCGCCCCACCGACGCCCCCGGATGCAGGTCGATCCCCGTGCGCGCGTGCGCCCACTCGGCCAACAGCCGCGGAAAGACCGGCACCTTCATCCGGTAGAACTCGTGCGCCAGCCGGTGCACCGCGATCGCCAGGAAGCCCGGATAGGCGAGGAACACCTCGTCGAGCTCCTCCGCCGCGGGATCCCACGCGCTGATCGCCTTGGCGTCGTCCACCAGTGACTCGCGCAGCCGCGGCAGCGCTTCGATGAACCGCGCCGCCAGCACCGGTGCCGGCTCGGGCCCGGCCCCCTCGAGCGCCTCGTGCAGCAGCGCCCGCACGGTCTCGCGGTCGGCGGCCACGTCGGCCTCGGTCGCCATCTCCTTCGCGTCCCCGCGCACCGCGGGAATGAAGTGCGGGAAGAGGAGCGCCATCGTGTCGCGCACCACCCGGTCGGCCAGCTCGCGGTACGCCCGGGGGAATGGATAGTCGCGCCGGGCCGTCGCGATCGCGCCGAGGAACGGGTCGGGGGGAACCATGAATCGAAACTATCGCGGGTTTTTCCTGACGCGACGGGGGGTGCGCTCACGTCCGCGTATCTCGCCCGCCTGATCACCACCGCCGCCGCACCACGCGAGCAACCATCCCGCGCTCGGGCGCATCCCGACGGCTCCCACCGCGTCGGATGGCCTGGCCGGGATGCCGGCCGGCCCTTGACAACTGACCCTAGGTCAGTAATTATCTGACCATGGGTCAATTAACCGCCCCCCGCCGCGCCCGCTCCGCCGAGGCCAAGGCCGATCGCGCCCGCGCCCTCGAAGACGCGGCCCTCGCCGCCCTCGAACGCGTCGCCTGGCCCGATCTCGCCGTCGCCCAAGTCGCGCGCGATGCCGGCGTCGCCAAGGGCACCCTCTACCTCTACTTCCCCACCAAGGAGTCCCTGGGCCTCGCCCTCGTCGGGCGCCTCCTCGGCCGCTGGTTCGACGACGTCATCGCCTCGCTCGACTTGGCCCGCGCTCCGCTCTCGCCGCACGCCGCCGCCGAGCGCATCGTCGCCACCGTCGAGCGCCACCGCACGCTGCTCCCGCTCCTCGCCATCAGCGGCACGCTGCTCGAGGCCAACGTCGCCGCCGATGCCGCGCGCGGCTTCAAGGCCGAGCTGCTGCGCCGCACTCTGGAAGGCGGCGCCGCGCTCGAGCGCGCCATGGGCACGCTCAGGCCCGGCGAGGGTGCACGGCTCTTCCTGCACCTGCACGCCCTCGTTACCGGCCTCTATCGCATGGCCGAGCCCGCGCCGGTGGTGCGGGCCGTGCTGCGCACCCCGCGCTTCCGCGCGCTGCGCGTCGAGTTCACCACCGAGCTCAC
Organism: Gemmatimonadota bacterium; assembly: GCA_016200495.1. Lineage (GTDB taxonomy): Bacteria > Gemmatimonadota > Gemmatimonadetes > Gemmatimonadales > Gemmatimonadaceae > JACPPC01. The sequence goes on along the minus strand of JACQES010000102.1, from coordinate 7,911 downwards.
CTTCGCCTTCACCGCGTTGCTCGTGGGCGTCGTCGCCCAGCGCGATCGCCTTCCCGCTTCCCGCTCATAGCGAGCCCCCCACATGTCCTCATCGCGTCCCCTCGCCCTCGTCACCGGTGCCTCCATGGGCATCGGCGTTGACCTCGCCACCGTCCTCGCCGAGCGCGGGCACGACCTCATCCTCGTCGCGCGCTCGGCCGAGAAGCTCCAGGCCGTCGCCGATCGGCTCTCGAAGGCGCACGGCGTCACCGCGCACGTCCTCGTCGCCGACCTCGCCGGGTCCGCCGGCGCCGATGCCGTGGCCGACCAGGTGGCCGCGCGCGGCTGGCAGGTGGACGTGCTCATCAACAACGCCGGCTACGGCCTCTTCGGCCCGCTCACCGAGACCGACGCCGCCGACGAGCTGCAGATGATCGAGCTCAACGTCACCGCGCTCTATCGGCTCACCAAGCGCTTGCTGCCCGGCATGGTCGCGCGCCGTCGCGGCTGGATCATGAACGTCGCCAGCACGGCCGCGTTCTTCTCCGGGCCCTTCATGGCCGTCTATTACGCCACCAAGAACTTCGTCCTGAGCTTCAGCGAGGGCCTCGCCGAGGAACTCGACGGCACCGGCGTGCTGGTGAGCTGCCTCTGCCCGGGCCCCACCAAGAGCGGATTCCGCCAGCGCGCGGGCACGGAGCACTCGAAGCTCACCTCGCGCGGCCAGGTGGAGAGCTATCCCGTGGCCGTCGCGGGCGTGGACGGCCTCTTCGGCGGCCAGCGCGTCGTCGTGCCCGGCCTCAAGAACCGCGTCGAGACGCTCGCGCCGCGCCTCCTGCCGCGCCGCATGATCACGCGCATCGTCCGCGGCGCGCAGGAGGCGAAGCGGTAGCGGCGAAAGCACGAGCGCACGGCGACGTCGGGATGGCGGACACGCGTCCCGCCGACGTCCTGCGTCGCCCTCGCTGCGTCCCGCGCGCCGCCCCGTTAGCATCCCCGGCATGTTGCACGTCACCAACGGCGATTCCGCCACCGCGGTCCTCGCGCATGCCGGGTTCGAGGGCGACCTCCTCGCCTGGCGCGACGTCCTGCACGAGGGGCCCGTGCGCGGCGCGCTCACCCCCGACGCGCGCCGCGCCGAACGCGCGGCCTTCATCGCCGGCTCCGTCGCGACCGACGCGGCGGACATCGAGGCCGCCTTCCGCGCGCGCGACGAGCGCCTCGCCGCCGCGCTCCGCGCCGGTGAGCCCGTCGCCCTCTGGTTCGAGCACGACCTGTTCGACCAGTGGCAGCTCCTCGAGGTGCTCGTCATGGTCGCCGCCATCGGCGGCACGGACGCGGAAGTCGAATTAGTGCTGCCAAGTGACTATATCGGCACCTTCCGCCCCGCGCAGGCGCACGCCGCGTGGGAGCTCCGCCGCAAGGCGACCGCCGCCGACCTGGCCGCCGCCATCGACGCGTGGGAAGCGCTCACCGCCGACGATCCGCGCGGCATCGCCCCCGCGATCGCCGCCGACGCGGGCGCGCTGCCGCACCTCAAGGCCGCGCTGCACCGCCACGCCGAGGAGTTCCCGGCCACGGGCTCGGGGCTCTCGCGCACGGAGCGGCAGCTGCTCGAGGCCATCGCCGCCGGCGTGCCCACGCTGCGCGCCCTCTTCCCCGCCACGCACCACGAGCGCGAGGACCCGATCTTCCTCGGCGACACGGTCTTCCTCGCCATCGTGCAGCGCCTCGCGACCGCGCGCACGCCGCTCGTGCGTGCGCTCGCGGGCGGCGAGGCCCCGCGCGACGCGTGGGCGCGCCCGCTCGCGCTCACCGACGCGGGCCGCGGCGCGCTCGCGGGCGCCTTCGACCACGCGCGCGAGAATCGCGTCGCGCGCTGGCTCGGCGGCGTCGCCATCGGCGGCGGCGCGCCCGACTGGCGCTGGGACGCGGCGCGGGACGCGGTGATCCTGGCCGGCTGAGCGGAAGCGGTGGCGGGTGGCGCCACGGCCATCTGTCGGAATTCGCCGCTCCACTCCGGCGCATCGACGCGACCGTTACCGTTCGCGCAGCCCGATACATCCGGTCGCAACACCCCGACCCACCCCGCGTGAATCGGGGTACGTGCCCCGCCGCATCAGCGCGTACGATCCCCGACGACCGAGGTCCTTCGTACGCGCGGCCTGCGTGGAGGTCCGGTTGCGGGAGCGTCCCCTGGGCGCTCCCCGACGAACCCACAGGCAAGGAGGTGCCCCATGCGGGCATCAACGTGGATCGTGCCGCGCGCCCCAAGGCGGCGCGCGCTCGCGCTCGCCGCCGTCATCGCCGGATCGCTCGTCGCCTGCAGCGACATCCCTCCCATCGCCGGCGTCTCCGCGCCGCTCAAGGACGGCGATGCCGTCCAGTCCGAGGGCACCGCGGAAGTCTCCGTGCAGGCGCCGGGCAGCGCCAAGGGCGTCACCCGGGCCGCGTCGACCTGGCGCGCCCGCGCCACCATGCAGGGTGGCATCGCGCGTCCCGACTTCGAACGGCGCGGACTCGCCGCGCGCGATCCGGCGCGTGACCGCGACGGCGCCGAATCGCAGGCCGACGCGGAGGCCCGCGTGCTGGGCGAGCTCGCGCCCGCGCTCCTCGGCCCCCTCGTCATCAACGAGGACGCGCGCCTCGCGTCGTTCGGGCGGAAGTCCGTGCTGCACCAGACGCTCGACGACGGCGGCGGCCGCACGCTCGACGTGTACGCCATCAGCGAGCTCACGCACGGCCCCATGACCGACATCCTCCTCGTGCGCGACGGCAAGGCGGTCGGCCTGCACCAGGTCACGTGGGCGCGCGATCATGGCGTGTGGCGCGCGGTTGGCGCGCGGCTGCTCGCCAGGCGCCGCGACGGCTCGCGCCTCACGGCCCGCGTGAGCGTGACCGGCGCCTTCGCCGCTGCCGGCAATGACTCCTCCACGTGGGCCTCGCTCGACACGCGCGCGGAGGAGATGCGCTTTGCGTCGTTCGCCGCGACGGCCGCGCACGTCCTGCTGCCGGCCACGGCCGGCGCGCAGACCTGGGGGCCGGTCGACTGTTCGCTCTACCGCAACCGGTTCGTGCAATCGACGTCGCCGTGCCTCGCGTACGGCCTCAACAAGGCCGGCGCGCCACTCCTCGCGTACCTCGGCGTGCTCGGCAGCGCCTTCGCCAGGTTCTCGCCCACGGCGTTGTCCGAGCTCGCCGCCGCGCGGGGCATGGGCGCCGTCATCGCCCTGCTCGAGGGCGCGGGCGATGCCGTGGTCGCGACGGCCGCCGCCGACTGGGTCGCCTTCGCGGCGGCCGCGCTCCTCATCTACGCCATGTACAACGTGATCGAGTGCCTGGCCTCGCACGGACCCACCATCACGCTGTGCACCGCGGGCAGCGGTGGGGGATCCGGCTCCGGCGGCGGCCCCACCCCCGGATGGTCGCCAGGTGACGGCGACGGTACCTGTGACGCCCTCTGCGACGTCCAGACGCGCGACATCGTCAACCAGCTCCGCGCGCAGGCGTACGCCAATTCGCAGGAGCAATGACGGCGCGTCGGCCCCTCAACTGACGCTCGACTGACGACCCTCTCCTAGCATGCCAGCGTGCGCCAACGAAGGCGCACGCTGGCCCACCCCTTCCGCGAGGTCTTCACGGTCATGAGTCCCGCCCCCGCGCCGTCCCCGTCGCCGCCCGCACGCGGCGTGGCCATCCTGCCGCTCACCATCGTCGCCATCCTCGACCTCCTGCTCCGCGCCCAGGTCGGGACGCCGGCACAGGTGGCGCTCATCGTCTTTGCCGCGGTCGTCTCGGTCGTGCAGGGCTATGGAGACGAACGCGCCACGCCGTTCGGAACCGTGCGGCTTGCGGTGCGCATCGCGATCGTGAGCATCGTCATGCTCGCCTGCATGTTCGGCGTGGATCGCATGGCGTGGGGCGTCTACGCACTCGGCGTCGTCGCGCTCGGCTGGCTCCTCGTCTCGTCACTCGGGGCGAAGCCGTCGCCCGACGCGCCGGGCTCCGATGCCGCGGGGCGCGAGCCATCCCCCGGCTGACTCAGAATCGCGCCGCCCAGCTGAAGTCCACGCGCACCGCGGTGCTCGGCCAGATGCCGCGCGCCACGTCGAGGCGCACCAGGCCGTCGAGTGCGGTCACGCCCACGCCCGCGCCGCTCATCGGCCGCATCGCGATGGGCGACGTGGTGCGCGGCCCCGCCCACCCGGCATCGTAGAACACCACCGGCCGCGCGATCGGCCAGGTGGGCCCCACTTCGGCGCGCACGAGCCAGAACGCGTCGCCCATCATCGTGCCGGCCACCTGGCCGCGCACGGTGCGCGCACCGCCGAGCATGAAGGCGCGCTGCGCCGGCAACGTCCCCGCCGCCCCGCCCGCGGCGAGCACGAGCGTACCGCCCACGCCGCCCAGCGACGTCGCGCCCAGGGCGTCGGCCATCAGCCGGCCGTAGCTCGTCGTGCCACCGGCGCCCTCGAGGTTGGTCTCGAGTGTCCATCGGCCCGTGGTCACGTCCACGCCGCGCGCCCAGCGCTGCCGGATTTGGGCACCGGCCCACGTGCCTTCGAGCGCGCGCACGTTGGACAGGAAGGCGGGATCGTCGCCGAAGTAGCGCGCCGACCAGCGCGTCGTCACCGCCGCGTTTCCCTGCCCCTCGACGAACACGCGCAGCAGGTCGCCGCCCACCGTGCGCGTGAGCTCGCCGCCCCAGGTGCGGGCGTAGAACCCTTCGTCGCGCGCGAACAGCGCCGACATCATCGATTCCGGGAAGCCGAACGGCGTGCCCCAGTCGCCCTCGGCCACTGTCTTGGCGTACGCCGCCACGCGCCACGTCTCGGTGCCGTTGGTGCGCGCGAGCCCGATCTCGCCGTTCACCCACCGGTCTCCCGAGCCCACGCGCGCCATGCCATCGAACACGTAGCCCGCGCCCAGCTCCTGCCGGATGCGCGCGCCGAGCGAGAGCCCCTCGACGCGGTTGTAGCGCAGCATGCCGTCGGCGAAGCCCGCGGTCCAGGTCGGCAGCTGCGGCCGGAAGGCGGCCTGTCGGCCGAGATCGAGGCCCCGCGCACTGGCATCGAGCGCCGCGGCGCGTTCCTCGGTGGCGTCGTACATCTTCTCGGGCAGGTCGCTCGAGCGCGCGAGCGCGGCGGTGTCGCACGGCACCTCGATGTACGTCGGCACGCGGCCGCCATAGCGCTCCTGCATCATGTGCCAGGTCGGCCCCGCGGCACACTCCCGCTTCCGCCGTTCGTCCTCAGCCTTGACCCACGCCTGTGCCACCGCGCGGCGCTCCTTGGGCGCCACGCGCGTGAGCGTATCCCAACGGATCCCGACTGGCGCGGCGCCGGCCGGGACCACCGGGGCATCGCCGTTCACCGACTCGTAGCTGAACCGCTCCTCGAGCATCACCGGCAGGGTGCCGAGGTTGAGCCGCACGATCCCGGAGGCGACGTGCGAGCGGGGGAGCCAGAACCGTCCCTCGTAGAGCGAGGACTCGATCGAGATGAGGGAGAGTTCCGCCCGCAGCGGAAACGCGAGCTGCCGCACGAGGAAGGGGACCTGCGCTCGGCCGTCGTTGATCGCGTTGCGCGCGCGCGAGGTGAGGTCGGCCTCGGCGGCGAGCCGGTACGTGGCGCGCACGAGCTGCGCGCTCCCTTCGTCGAACCAGAACGAGCCGACCAGCACGTTGTAGGTCGGGGCGCGCGGCGTGACGCGGAGTTCGCGAAGCGTGAGCAGCTGCCCGCCGGGCAGCGACATGCGCACCGAGTCGCCGATGGCGTACGTGTAGTAGGCCTCGCTCCCGCGGGCGATCGGGTGCACGACGCGCGCTTCGTCCACTTCGTCGCGCGCGATGGCGGCGCCGCCGATCCAGAGGGTCTCGCTGCCGGGGAAGTAGGGAAAGGGCACGGAAGCGGTGGCGCGGACGCGCCCGGGAGCGAGCGGCGAATCTTCGCGCTGGCCGGTTAGCGTCACTTTCGCGCCAGTTGAGCGCCCCCATTGGACGAGCCCACTCGATTCCTGACGGTAAACCGTCTTCTCGAGGCCAACCTCGCGAAACCCGAGCTTCACCGTGGCACGCCGATACGACTTGGCCGAATAGGAGAGCAGGGCGGAGTCCACGCTCAGCCGGGCGGCCCGGGCGCGCAGGAGCAGGGCCCGTGCGGCGGGATCCTTGAAGGCTGTCGCCAGGGCCCCTTGGGAGACCGCGATGCGGCGCGCCGGCCGGATGCTGTCCACGGGGGAGTCGGGCGCTGCCGTCACCGCGGGCTTGGGCGCCGGAGCGGGCACCTGCGCCTCGGCCATGCGCACCCCGATGGGCGCCGCCTGCATCAGGGCGACGACGATCAGGGTGGCGATGACGGGTCGCGAACGGGGCACGGAGCGGGGCGATGCGAGGTGACGGCGGGCGAGGCGCGGCGCGCCGTGGACGGGCTGAATTCTACGCCTGCAACGGGCCTGCTGGTTCCTTGCATCACCAACAGGCACGATGGTTCGAGCGTAGCACTAGGCTCCCCCGTCACAACGCGGTGACATGGGGACTCCACCCCGTCCCATCCTGCCATGCGTCGTCCCGTCCTGGGTGCGCTGCTCGCCGCGATCGCGGCCGTGCCGCTCGCCGCGCAGCAGCGGTCGCTCGATTCCGCGACCATTGCCGCCCTCCGCTGGCGCAACATCGGCCCCGCGAACATGGGCGGCCGCATCGCCGACATCGAGGGGATCCCCAGTCCCTCGAAAACCTTCTACGTGGCGGCCGCGGCCGGCGGCCTGTGGAAGACCATCAACGGCGGCACGACCTTCCAGCCGATCTTCGACAACGAGCGCGTCATCTCGATGGGCGACCTCGCCATCGCGCCGAGCGACACGAACGTGCTCTACCTGGGCACCGGCGAGCAGAACTCGCGCAACTCGATCTCCCCCGGCGGCGGCGTCTACAAGAGCACCGACGGCGGCAAGTCGTGGAAGTTCGTCGGCCTCAAGGAGACCGAGCACGTCGGCCGCATCGTCGTGCACCCCAAGGACCCGAACACGGCCTACGTCGCGGCCTTGGGCGCCGCCTGGCGCCCCAACAAGGAGCGCGGCCTCTACAAGACCACCGACGGCGGCACGACCTGGCAGCTGGTCAAGTTCGTCAGCGACAAGGCGGGCTTCATCGACGTCGCGCTCGATCCCCGCGACCCGAACGTGGTCTGGGCCTCGAGCTACGAGCGGCAGCGCGGCCCCTACTTCCTCCAGTCCGGCGGCCCGGGCTCGGCGCTCTGGAAGAGCACCGATGCCGGGGCGACCTGGACCAAGGTCGAGGGGAACGGCTTCCCGACGCAGATGAAGGGGCGCATCAACTTCGCGATCTCGCTGTCGAAGCCCGACGTCATGTACGCGATGGTCGAGGCCGACACGCTCCCGAACGCGACCAAGGCGCAGAAGCCGCAGACCCGCCCGAGCGGGCTCTACCGCTCGCAGGATGGCGGCAAGACGTGGGAGAAGACCAACGGCGAGAACACGCGCCCCTTCTACTACAACCAGGTGCGCATCGACCCGAAGAACCCGGACCGGGTCTACTGGTCGAGCACGCCGGTCAAGTTCTCCGATGACGGCGGCAAGACCGCGCGCAACGCCACGCAGGGGATCCACGTCGACCACCACGCCATGTGGATCGACCCGAACGATCCCGAGCACTTCATCGTCGGCGACGACGGCGGCGTGTCGCAGACGTGGGACAAGGGCGGCACGTACGACTTCCTGAACACCTTCGCGATCGGGCAGTTCTACAACGTGTCGTTCGACATGCAGATCCCGTATCGCGTCTGCGGCGGCCTGCAGGACAACGGCTCGTGGTGCGCGGTGAGCAGGCGCCGCGGCGGCATCACCAACATGTTCTGGTTCAACGTCGGCGGCGGCGACGGCTTCGGCACGGCGCAGGACCCGACCGACCCGAAC
>JACQES010000054.1 GCA_016200495.1 Gemmatimonadota bacterium | reverse complement strand
CAGCGCCGCCGCGGCCACGATCAAGCCCAGCGATCGCATCATGGCGGTGGGCCAGGGTCATGACGGCCCGCTGACCGATGTGGTCGGCTGGCGCCTCGATGACGTGGTGCAGCTGATCCGCGGCAAGATCGACACGGTGGTGCGGCTGCAGGTCCTGCCGGCCGGTGCGGCGCCCGGCGTGACGGGACAGTACTCCAACATCGGCCACGCGTGGGTCGCGCGCGTGCTGGTCGATCGACTGCGCGACGAAGGGCTGGTCGGCGCGCGCGCGGCCAGCGCCCCATCGTCCGTCGCGCGCCGCTGAGGCCGCGCCGCCGCGCGCCCTCACGTCGAGGTCGAGGCGCGGAGGCGCGAGCGGAACGCACGCGGGGCCGGCGCATTCCTGCACCGGCCCCGCGTCGTTCCTCGGCGTCGCGCGCTACATCCGCGCCGCGACGGCGTCCCAGTTCACCACGTTCCACCACGCCGCGATGTAATCCGGCCGGCGGTTCTGGTACTTGAGGTAGTACGCGTGCTCCCACACGTCGAGGCCGAGGAGCGCGTGCTTGCCCTCCATGAGCGGGTTGTCCTGGTTGGGCGTGCTCGTGATGCTGAGCTTGCCGCCGTCGAGGATCAGCCACGCCCAGCCCGAGCCGAACCGTCCCACGCCGGCCGCGGCGAACTGCTCCTTGAACTTGGCGAAGTCGCCGAAGGCGGCCTTGATGCCGTCGGCCAGCTTGCCGGTCGGCTCGCCGCCCTTGCCCGGCGCCATCAGCGCCCAGAAGAGCGAGTGGTTCCAGTGGCCGCCGCCGTTGTTGCGCACCGCGGTGCGCACCGCCTCGGGCACCTTCGCGATGTCCTTCGAGAGCTGTTCGACCGACCAGCCGGCCAGCTCGGGGGCCTTCTCGATGGCCGCGTTCAGGTTGTTGACGTAGGCCTGATGGTGCTTGCCATGGTGGATCTGCATCGTCTGCGCGTCGATGTGCGGCTCGAGCGCCTCGGGCGCGTAGGCGAGCGCGGGCAGGGTATGGGCCATGCGGAATGCCTCGGGGGAAGGGTGAAGCGGAACGGTGCGCGGGCTCAGCCGGGCAGCGCGGCGCCCTTCTGGCGCTCGCGGTACCAGTGCCAGGCCATCGGCATCACGGACACCAGGACAATCGCGATCGCGAGCTTCTCGATGTGCTTGTCGAGCCCGGGCACCAGCTGCCCGAGCCAGTAGCCGGCCAGGAGCATGCTCCAGACCCAGCCGATCCCGCCGACGACGTTGTACGCGAGGAAGCTCGCGTAGCGCATCGACGCCGCGCCGGCTACGACCGGGGCGAACGTGCGGATGATCGGGACGAAGCGCGCCAGGATGATGGTCTTGCCGCCGTGCTTCTCGTAGAAGTCATGGGCGGCCTTCAGGTGCTTCTTGTTGAGCCAGAACGAGTCCTCGCGCGTGAACAGGCGCGGACCCAGCTGGTGGCCGATCGTGTAGCTGATCGTGTCGCCGACCACGGCGGCCACGGAGAGGATCGCGCCGAGCAGCCAGACGTTGAGGCCGAAGCTCGGTTGTGACGCGAGCAGTCCCGCGGTCACGAGCAGCGAGTCGCCGGGCAGGAAGAACGCCAGCGTCCCCGTTTCGACGAAGATGATGATCGTCAGGCCGACGTATCCCGCCCATTGAACGAGGGCGGGCAGGTCGCGCAGGCGCTGGAACAGCTCGGAAAGGAAGTGCATGAAGACCTGAAAGCTCCCCTGCGTGAGCGCGCGGGTCAACGGCTTGAAAGGATGAGCCGCAGTCGCCGCGCCCAGGCCGCCGAGCCGAGTCAAGGCGGCCCTCGCCGTCGGCCGTGACGCGCGATACCGTTGCCAGCGTGCCCCGTCCGCGCCTCGCCCGCGTCCTCGCCGTCGCCCACACGCACTGGGACCGCGAGTGGTATCACCCCGAGCCGCGCTTCCGGGCACGACTCGTCGCGCTGGTCGACGACCTCCTCGATCGCCCCGACGCCGGCGCGTTCCTCCTCGACGGCCAGGCGATCCTGCTCGACGACTACCTCGGCGTGCGGCCCGACCGCACCGAACAGCTGGCGCGCGCGCTCCGGCAGGCCCAGGTGGAGAGCGGTCCCTGGTATGTGCTCGCCGACCTCCTGATTCCCTCGGGCGAGGCGCTCGTGCGCAACCTCCAGGCCGGACGCGCCGTGCTGGAACGGCTGGGGGCGCATGCGCCCGACGTGCTCTACGCCCCCGATGCGTTCGGCCACCCCGCCATGCTGCCGGCGATTGCCCAGGGATTCGGCCTGCCCCTGACCGTGCTCTGGCGCGGCTACGGTGGCGCGCGGTGGCCCGCCGGCGACATCGGCTCGGGACTGCCCACCGCGCCCGACGCCGTCCGCGCGCGCTGGGCGAAGCTCAGGGCGGTGCTCGCCCCCCGCGCCACCCTCGGCGTCGCGCTCCTGACCTGCGGTGCCGATCACCACGCGCGGCCGCGCGAGCTGGGGCCGGCGCTGGCGGCGCTGGCGCGCGAGGCGAAGCGCGCCTCCGGCGTCCGCATGGAGCGCGTGGCCCTTGCTCGCGCCGCCGCCCTCCTGGTGCGGCGCGCGGCACGCGCACCGCTCCGCGAAGTCGCCGGCGAGTTGCGCGATTCGTACGGCTACACCTGGGCGCTGCAGGGCACCTTCGGCGCGCGCTCCGCCCTCAAGCGCGCGCTGCGCCAGGCCGAGCGGGCGCTCTTGCGCGACGTCGAGCCGTGGGTCGCGCTCGCCCACCGGCGCGGCGGTCCCGACGGGCGCGCCCTCGTGGACGCCGCCTGGCGCAGCCTGCTCGCCTGCCATCCACACGACACGCTCTGCGGCACGGTGGTGGACGCGGCCGCCCGCGCCGCCGCGGCCCGCGCCGAGGACGTGCAGGCGCTCGCGGCCGAGCTCGGCGGCACCGCGCGCGACGTGCTCGTGGGCTTCGATCCCGATTCGGCGCGCAGCCGGCCTGGTCCGTACCTGCCGCAGCTGGTGGTGTGGAACCCGGCGGCGCGCGCGCGAGGGGGCGTCGCGCGCGTCGTCATCGAGCGCACGGTGGCAACGGTGCCGGTCGGACCCGGGTCCGCCGGCGCGACGACCGTCGCCACGCTGCCCGAGCTGCCCGGCGTCCCGCTGCCGTTGCAGGTCACGGGGCGCGACGTCGCCGACGCGCGCCTCGAGTCGCGCCACCACTATCCGCGCAACGAGCGCGTGGTGCGCTGGCATGCGCTCGCCTGGTCGCCGCCCGTGGCCGGCTACGGGTGGCACGCGGTGCCGCTCGACGAGCGGCCGGCGCGCGCGCTCCCGCTCCCGCCGGAGGTCACGCCCGCGACCGGCGCCGGCCGCGCGATCACGCACGGCACGCTGCGCGTGGTCGCCGATGCGCGAGGCGCGCTGAGCGTGCGCGAGCGCGGGCGGGTCATCGCGCGACTCGCGTTCGAGTCCCAGGCCGACGCCGGCGACCTCTACACGGCCTCGCTCGTCGGCCCCGTGCGGCGCACGGCGCGTTGCGTCTCGGCGCGGGTCACGCAGGCGGGGCCGCTCCGCTCGGAGCTCGAGACGCAGTGGCGCGTGGGCACCAGCGCCATGCTCGACGCGCGCGACCACCGCCGGCCGGCGCGCATCGCCGGGGCGGCACTCGTGACGATGCGGCTGGCGCTCGACGCCGGCAGCGCGCTGGTCCGCGTCGCCCTCGAGGGAACCAACGGCGCGTCCGAGCACCGTCTCCGCGTCGTGGTTCTCTCGGGACTGCGCGGCGCCCGCACGCTGGCCGACGCGGCCTTCGGCCCGGTGGAGCGCGTCCCGCTCGTGGTGCCTGCGCGCGACCAGCGCGCCGAGCGCCCGCCCGCCACGGCGCCGCTCCATCGATGGGTCATGGTGCACGGACCGCGTCGCGGCCTCTCGCTCATCGCCGACGGCCTGGCCGAGTACGAGGTGACGCGCGACGGGGCGATGGCGCTCACGCTCTTGCGGTCGGTCGCGCACCTCTCGCGCAACGACCTGCCCGAGCGCCCCGGCCACGCGGGCTGGCCCGTGCCGGTGCCGGAAGCGCGGGCCCTGGGCCCCTTCGAGGCCGCGTTCGGTCTCGTCGCGCATGGTCCCGACGGCGCGGAGACGCGCGCGCTCGTGGAGGCGGGCTGCGACGAACTGCTCCATCCGCTCGCGGGCGAGACGCGCCGCCACGCGATGGCGCCGATCGCGGCGGGCGCGGGCGCCACGCTCGACGGGGTGGGGCTCGCCGTGTCGGCGATCACGCTGGCGCGCCACGACGGCTGGCTGGTGCTGCGCGCCGTCAACCTCACGTCGGCACCCGTGCGCGGCGCATGGTCGGTCGGTGGCGCGGTGCGCGAGGCACGACTCGCGCGCCTCGACGAAACGCCCGGGCGCACGCTGCGCGTGGCGCGCGACGGCCGCGTGCGATTCGTCGCGCCACCGCGCGCGATCGTCACGGTGCTCGTGCGGTGAGGGCCGAGCCTGCGCGCTAGGGCTCGTCCGCGGCGATCGGGCCCCACCCGCAACTGATCTCGGCCCGCGACCGGGGTTCACGCAGCAGCGGCACCGATGCCGCCGTGGTGCGCGCGAGGCGCGTCGAGTCGCTCAGGTCGTACAGGTATGCGAAGGCGCCCACGGCGGCCGGCGGGAAGGGCGCGCGCGTCTCGATGATCGACGCGCGTCGCGTGCCGATCTCGTCGAGGTAGTGCAGCATCTCCTCGCGCGCGCGATCGCCGCCGGCGTCGTGCACCACGAACAGCCACGCCCGGCGCCGGCCGCGCAGCGCGTCGAGCTCCGTGAGGTACGCGCGCGGGGCGCCGAAGTGGCACTCGCCCTGCACGTAGCTCCCCGGCGCGAAGCCCGCCGCCGGCCCATAGAAGCGCATCGCCTGCCGGGCGCCGAAGAAGGCGTAGAGCGTGTCGCCCGGCTGCCACTGGGCCCGCACGGCGGCCAGCACCGTGTGCGACTCCTGCAGGCGATATGGGGGGCGATCGGCGATGATCGCGACGGCCGGAAGGGCGAGCGCGAGGGAGACCCCGATCCACGACACCGCGCCCGCGGTCGCGCCGAGCCGCTGCATGACCCGCTCCACGAGGTGCGCGAGCGCGATCCACGCCATGGGCGCGAAGAAGAGCAGGTAGAAGACCGCGAACGGGTAGCGCTGCCAGCTCGCCGCCACGACGGTCGCCACGAGGGTGCCCGCGACCGCCCATGCGCCGCGGCCCGCGCCGGCCATGAGGCTCACGATCCCGAGGCCGAAGCCCGACGCCGCCAACCACGGCACCGGCAGCTTGAGCAGCTGCGGCCCCGCGAGTTGGACCGCCGCGTGCGCGAAGGCGCGCACGAGGTCCAGCGGGTGGCGCAGCGATGGCAGGTATCCGGCGGCATACAAGTCACGGAACGACGCGCTCGTCGCCGCATCCAGCTGCAGCGACGGCGCCTGCCACGCGACGATCGTCGCGAGGGTCCACGCCACCGCGAGGGCGAGACCGGGAAGGCGCTCGCGTCCCTTCCGGTCAATGAGCGCGTCGCTTGCTAGCGCGATCGCACTTCCGATCGCGCACAACCCCGCCGCCTGCGAGAGCAGCACGAGCCCGACGCCGGTCGCCGCGCGCGCGGCCGCGCCGCGCGCCGTGACCGGCGTGCGCATCGCCTCCGTCCCGAGCCAGAGCATCGCGAGCGCGCCGGCCGCCTCGATGGAGCCGTACGGCTTGACCTCGAGCCCGTACGCGATGAACGGCACGCCGATCGCCACCGCGCCAACCGCGATGCACTGGCCGGCGGCGCCGAGCCACGCGCGCGCGAGCCGCCACGTGAGTCCCAGCACCGCGAGGCTGCCGACGAGCGGCACGAGGCGCAGCGTGAACGTCCCGCCGCCGAGCGCCAGCGTGAGCGCCTTCTGCAGCGCGAGGTAGCCGGGCGTCACCATCTGCCCCAGCGCCAGCGGCCGCGTGAGCAGTTGATCGAGGGGCCGCGCGAGGATGTTCCGCGCGAGCGCGATCTCGGCGATGTTGAGCGCCGCCCCGGCGGCGAATTGCCAGAGGCGCAGGGCGACGCCGATCGCGAGCAGGGCGATCACGGCGCGGTCGAGCCGCGGGGTGCCGCGCGCGTCGCTCACCGTCGGCGCTCCGCCAGGTGCACGCTCACGGTGGGGAAGTCCTGCACGAGCGTGAGCGACGACCATTCGGGCCCCGCCGCGTTGAACCGCTTGGCCAGCACGGCCGGATCCTCGCGCCTGACCTTGTTCGTCACGATCCACGCGCGGCGCACGTCGCCCGGGTACCGATAGAAGGGCGGGGCACCCAACCCCGCTCGGTCGAAATAGTAGGTGAGCTGCGGCTTGGAGAGATTGGCGGAAATGAGCCGGTCACCGGGCTGCAGGCGCGGGCCCAGCAACCGCGTCGCCGGCTCGGCGTCGGGCATGCCCCCCGTTTCCACGGCGAAGTACACCGCGTGCGAGCGTAGGGCGCGCCGCGACGTCGCCGGTGTCGCGCGGCCAGACGAGCGAGCAGACGAGTCCGATCGCGAGCAGTCCGACCGCGGTGCGCGGGAGGTCGGTCGTCCACGAGCCGAGCGTCTCCGCGACCATCCGCGGGGCACCGCGCACGACCGCGCCCGCCGTGATCGGCGTGACCCACGGATTCTGCGTCAGCGCCCGCCAGCCCGACACGATGAACACGGGGGCGTAGAGCGCGAGCGTGAGGACCGTCAGGACGCCGTTCGTGATCGCGAGTCGCACGACGAGGGCGCGTTCGGGCCATCCCCGTCGCGTGACGGCCGACTCGAGCAGGAACCAGAGCATCAGCCCGCCCCATCCCATCAGCATGGTGGGGATCGTGTAGAAGCCCAGCGCGCCCACCACGCCGAACGCGAGCCACGGGCGCCAGCGCCGCGTCTCGAACAGCGTGAGGCTCGCCGCCACCAGGAGCACGAACAGCAGCGTCTGGATGGCGTAGCCGCGCGAGTTGGTCGAGAAGAGGACCAGCGCGAAGTTGGACGCCGCGAGGGCGGCCCCCAGCAGGCCCGCCTCGGGGCCGAACAGGCGTCGGCCCGCCAGCCACGTGGCCGGCACCGTCAGGATGCCGGCTACGAATACCGGCAGGCGGTACGCCCACAGCGTGTCACCCGCCACCCGCGACGCGAGGTGCGCGAGCACCGAGTTGAACACGTGGTTGTTCGGCGCATCGTACAGCGAGGCCGCCGTCACCAGCGGCTCCCGGGCGTACGCCATGATCGTCACGGCCTCGTCGTAGCGCACCGGCTGGGCCAGGAACGTGGCGCGCAGCACGATCGCGCAGCCGATGATCAGCGCGAGCGCGACCCCCTCCGCCCTCGTGGGCGCAACCTCCGCCGCTCCCGGGTCCGTTGGCATGCTCGACAACATACTGGCTCATTGCCGAGCCCCGACAGGGAGCGCGCGCGTGCGGTGCGCGGGCTCAGCGCGCCGCGTCGCCCTCGCGCAGCCGCGCCTCGAGCGCGTCGCCGATCACGGTGCAGCACGCCACCGTGCACACGAGCAGCACGCCGGGGGCGAGGGCGACCCAGGGCGCCACCAGCAGCAGGTCGCGACCCCCCGCGATCATGTTCCCCCAGCTGGGCGCGGGCGGTTGCACGCCGAGGCCAAGGAACGAGAGGCCGCCTTCGAGCAGGATCGCGTTGCCGATGCCAAGCGTGGTGGACACGAGCACCGGCCCCATCGCCTGCGGCACCACGTGCCGCCACAGCACCCGTGCCGGCCCAGCGCCGAGCGCGCGCGCGGCGTCGGTGAACGGGCGCACCGCGAGACCTTGCACCTCGCTCCGCACCAGCCGCGCGACGCTCATCCACCCCGTCGCCATCAGCACGAGCACCGTCGTGATCGCCCCCGGCTGCCAGAGCGCCGCGCACACGATCAGCAACACGAGCCGCGGAATCGCGAGCGCGACGTCGGCCGCGCCCATGAGCAGGCGATCGAGCCAGCCGCGCCACCAGCCGCTCACCGCGCCGACGACCGCGCCGAGCGTCGCCGCGAGGATTGCCCCCACCACGCCCACGGCGAGCGACAGCCGCGCCGCCACCAGCAGGCGCACCAGCAGGTCGCGTCCGAACCGGTCGGTGCCAAGCAGGTGCAGCACGCCTCGGCCGTCGCGCGCGAGCGGCGCGGTGAGGCGCGCGCCGATCACGTCGCCGATCGCCGACGGATCAGACGACGCGAAGGCGGGCCCGAGCACGCTCGCCACCACGAGCGCGCCCAGCAGCCAGCCGGCGGCCTTCGCCGAGCGCATCATCGCCGCCGCGGGTCGAGCAGCACCGTCGCCACATCGGCCGCGAGGTTCGCCAGGATCACGATCTTCGCGTACGACACCGTTGCGCCCAGCACGAGCGGCAGGTCGCGCGCCGCGATCGCCTGCACCATCGTGCGTCCCATCCCCGGCCAGCCGAACACGCTCTCCACGAACACCGAGCCGGCCACGACGCCGGGCAACGCGAGCGCGAACAGGGTGACGAGCGGCGGC
>JACQES010000101.1 GCA_016200495.1 Gemmatimonadota bacterium | reverse complement strand
GGCGAGCGGCTGCTGCCGCCGCTCACGTCGTGGGACGCGCTCGCCCCGCGGCTCCGCGCCGAAGGGGTGATCGTGGACGGCGTGGCCGAGCGACGCACGATGCGCGGGTGGATGCGCGCGGCGGCGGCGGTGGTGCTGGTGCTGGGCGGGGCGCTGATGGGGCGGATGAGCGTGACGGTGCAGTCGGACAACGGCACCTACGCGTTCGGCCCGGGCACGCTGCAGACCGTGTCGAACGACGGCACGCGCGAGGTGCGCTTCAAGGACCAGGCGGCCGCGATCGCGGCGCTGCAGCAGTCGTCGCAGGTGTACCAGTCGGCCATTTCGTACCTGTCGGCGCACGGCCCCAACGGGGCGGCGCCGCAGCAGGAGCAGGTGCAGCGCCGGATCGCGGCGCTGGATGACATCGCGGGCGCGGTGCGCGCCGCGCTGTGGCAGGCCCCGGACGATCCGGTGGTGAACCAGGCATACCTCCAGACGCTGGGGGCGCGCGAGAGCGCGCTCCGGGCCCTCGGGACGGCGATGCCGCAAGGGAAGCGACTGACCTCATGGTAAGGCTGAACATTTCGCGCGTGACGCTCGCGCTCGTGGCGCTGTTCGCGCCGCAGGGCGCGCGGGCGAGCGTGCTGCAGGAGCCGGCCCCGACGGCGGTGGGGATCCGCCGCGTGGCGCCGGCGTCGCTCGACTCGACGATCCGGCGGCTGGTGGAGGAGCTGGAGGTGAACCGCCAGCGGGAGCTGTCGCTGGTGAAGCAGCTGAGCGCGCTCCGCGACTCGGGGACGCGCACGCCGACGGCGGGGATGTGGAAGCTCGATTCGACGGGCAAGAAGCTGATGGTGCAGCTGCGCGATGCGTCGCGCGGGATCTTCCGCACGCAGGCGCAGCTGATGGCGCTGTGCGAGCGCGGCGGCGGACCGCCCGGCTGGATCGGGATCACGTTCGAGAACCAGAGCATGGTGATGCGTCGCGAGGATGGGCGCACCGGTCTCGCGTTCAGCGCGTACCCGCGCATCGTGGACGTGGCGCCGGGCTCGCCCGCGGAGAAGGCGGGGATCGTGAAGGGCGACTCGATCGTGGAGCTGGGCTCGACCGACGTGACCAAGGGCGACGTGCGCTTCGACCTGCTGCTCCGGCCGGGGATGAAGCTGCCGGTGGCGGTGAGCCGCAACGGCGAGCGGCGCTCGATGACGCTCGTGGTGGGGAAGCGGCCGAACGAGGCGCCCGACGCGTGCTCGTCGGTGGATCGCACGATCGACCGGGCGATGCAACCGGCGATCGTGATGCTGCCGGACGAGGCGGAGGCGACCGGGATGCTGCCGCGGATGCGGACGCCGCGCGCCATGACGGGCACGGTGGTGATCTCGCCGACGCCGGCGATCGCGCCGACGGCGCCGATGGCGCCGGGTTCGCCGGAGGGGACCGCGTTCGCGTTCACGTTCGGCACGTCGGGCGACTACTTCGCGGGGGCGGAGTTGCGGCGGCTGTCGACGGACCTGGCGGAACTGACGGGGGCCGAGGACGGCGTGTTCGTGGTGTCGGTGGCGGCGCAGTCGCTGGCGGAGAAGTCCGGGCTCAAGGGGGGCGACGTGATCGTGCGGGCGAACGAGATGCCGGTGGTGCGACCGGACCAGCTGGCGCGGGCGCTGATGAACTCGGATGACGGGACGATCAGGCTGGTGGTGGTGCGGAAGCGGGCGAAGCAGTCGGTGGTGATGCGGGTTCGGTAGAGAGTCAGAACAGCGTCACCACAGAGGCACGGGGGCACGGGGGACTGCGAGAAGGGCAACTGCTACTGCCACGGCCGCAGCTGGTGCCAGAGCAATGGCCAAGGCAACTGCCAGAGCAAGGGCCAAGGCAACTGCCAGAGCTTGGACCACCGAGCACACCGGGCACACCGAGAAGGGCGATGCACCGAGGGCCCGAACGCCAGCGGATGGCGGTCGGGCCCTTTGCTTTGTGGTGCCTTTCTCGGGTAGCCGGTTGGTCGTCGTTGATTGGCCTGTTCTGAAGTTGCGGCCTCGGTGTGCCCGGTGTGCTCGGTGGTGAAGGCTTTCGCCGTTGCTCCGGTCGCGACCCGCGGATCACCGCGTGCCGCCCAAGCCCTTCTCGCGGTCCTCCGTGCCCCCGTGCCCCTGTGGTGAATCAACCCGCGTAGATCACCACGCGATGCCGTAGTCCTCGCCGTAGTGGCTCGCCGCCCCCCAGAACGACTTGTGCTTGCGGTCGATCCAGATGGCGGTGATGGGGCCGCTGGTGAGGCGCTCGACCTCGAGGGTGTAGCCCATGCGCTTGAGCTCCTCGCGCACGTAGGGCGGCGTCTGCTCGGCGATCATGATGCGGCCGGGCCGCACCTCGTGGGCCCCGAAGCTCGAACGCATCTGGTAGGAGTTGATGTTCGGCGCCTCGACCGCTTCCTGCGGGTTCATGCCGAACTCGACGACGTTGAGGAAGAACTGGAGGAGGTTCTGGTCCTGCGAGTCGCCGCCCTGCACGCTGAACGCGTACGCGGGCACGCCGTCCTTGAGGGCGAGCGTGGGGGTGAGCGTCACGCGCGGGCGCTTGCCGGGCGCGACGACGTTCCACGGGCCGTCGGCGGAGTCGGTGACGAACGACTGCATGCGCTGCGAGAGGCCGACGCCGGTGCGGCCGGCGATCACGGCCGGGACCCAGCCGCCGCTCGGCGTGACGGAGATGACCCAGCCTTCCTCGTCGGCCGCCTGGATGGAGGTGGTGCCGGCGTAGAAGGCCTCGTCGGACGTCATGTGCGGCAGGGAGTCGCGCGTGATGGCGAAGCGGCGCGCGGCCTCGGCGCCGGCGAGCAGGGCAGCCTCGCGCGCGCGCGTCGGGCCGGCGAGCGCGAAGTCCGACTGCGGCTGCACGTCGTGCTGCCCGCTCTTGGGGAGGTCGGCCTTGGCGCCCGTGACACTCCACTGCGCGAGGTAGCGCTGCATCGGGTTGGTCGCGCCCTCGAACGGATACGGATCGCCGGGGCGGATGGCGGGATCGTTCCTCTCCCAGTTCACCGTGGCCCAGCGGGCCTTGGCGTAGTCCTTGGAGAGCAACCCCTTCATCGGCTGCTGCACGGTCGCGAACGCGGGGTCGCCGTAGTAGAAGTCGCGATCGGCGAAGGCGAGCGACATGGCCTGGTAGACGGCGTGCATGTAGCGCGCGGAGTTGTAGCCCATGGCGCGCAGGTCGGCGTTCTCGAGCAGGTTGAGCGCCTGCAGGAGCGCGGCGCCCTGCTGCCACTGCGGGAGCTTGGCGACGGTGTAGCCCTTGTAGGTCGTCGTGAGCGGCTCCTCGATCTTCACCTTCCAGTTCGCGAGGTCCTCGCGCGTGAAGAGGCCGCCCTCCTCGCGCACGCCGCGCACCAGCTCCTCGGCGATGTCGCCCTTGTAGAAGCGGTCGTACGCGGCGTAGATGGCCTCCTTCCGCGTCTTCCCCTTCTTGAGCGCAGCCTGCTCGGCGTCCACGAGCTTGCGCAGCGTGGCGGCCAGGTCGGCCTGGACGAAGATCTCGCCGGCGGCGGGCGCCTCGCGCGGCTCGCCCGCGTGCGGGAGGAAGACCGCGCGCGAGTACTTCCACTGCTTGATGCGCGCCTTGTTGCTCTCGATCGAGTTGGCGGTCTGCGCCTCGATGGCGTACCCGTCGGCCATCTGGATGGCGGGGGCGAGCACGTCCTTGAGCGAGAGCGTGCCGTACTCGGCCAGCATCGTCATCAGGCCGCCGGGGGTGCCGGGGGTGACGGCGGCTAGCGGCCCGAACTCGGGCGGGTTGTTCATCCCGCGCGAGCGGAAGAAGTCGGGGGTCGCGCCCGTGGGGGCGACGCCGAGCGCGTTGATGCCGATGACCTTGCCGGTCTTCGGATTGTAGATGAGCGCCTGCGTCTCGCCGCCCCAGCTGAGCACGTCCCACATCGTGGTGACGGCGCCGAGCATGGCGCACGCAGCGTCGATCGCGTTGCCCCCCTTGGCGAACATCATCGCGCCCGCGGTGGCGCCGAGCGGCTTGCCGGTGACGGCAACCCAGTGGCGACCGTGGATGACCGGCTTGACGGTGCGCTGCGCGGCGAGCGGGAGCGCGGCGAGCGACGTGAGCGCGAGCGCACGCGCGATGCGGCGCAGGGCACGAGTGATCATGCGTATCTCCGGGGCGCGTTGGCGTGGGATGCGGAACGAACGATGCGCGACAGGCGGGGACCACACAAGCGGCGCAGCGGGGGCCGGGGGTCACGCGGCCGTTCCTTGTGCGACGGCGGAGGGAAAATGTGGTAGCTTTCGGCGTGCGCGCTGCGTGCCGCGGCGCCGCCTGACACTTCGCAAGCCTGGTTGCCGTGATTCATACGCCGTCGAAGGAAACGCTGGCCCGCGTCGAGGTCCTCTCCGACCTCGAACCCGTGGTGGACCAGCTGATGCAGGCCCACGAGTCGAAGCGCATCCTCTGGTTCCCGAGCGAGCTGCTCGGCGCCGCGCCCGACACGGACCCCGACCGGCACGTGCAGGAGCTGCGCCGCCGCGCCGCGGGGATCGGGCTGCCGGCGCGCGTGGCGATCGCGCTCAACACGCTGACGGAGGAGGGGCTCCCGCACTTCCACCGGCTGCTGGCCACGTACCTGGGCGGCGACACGTTCTGGGCCAAGTGGAACAACCTGGGAAGATCGCGTCGGAGCACGAGCCGCTGATCGGCGAGGTGCTGTCGAACGTGGCGAAGGAAGAGGCGCGCCACTACACGTTCTACCGCTCGATCTTCAAGGAAGTGCTCGCGCGCGACCCGAACCGCGGGCTCGCGTCGGCGGCGGAGGTGATGCCGTCGATCGACATGCCGGGCATCAACATGCCGCACTTCCGCGAGATGGCCGACGTGATCCGCCGCGCGCAGATCTACGGGCCGCGCGACTACCTCAAGATCGTCGAGGAGCAGATCAAGTACTGGGCGATCGACGCGTTCACGGGGCTCGACGAGGTGGGCAAGCGCGCGCAGGAGAAGATCCTCGCGATCCCGGCGCGCCTGGAGCGCGTGGCGGAGGCGATGGAGTCGCGCACGAAGGCCAAGAGCTTCTCCTTCGCCGTGGCGTTCGGGAAGGAATTCAGCATGGCGTAGGCGCCGGCCGGCGCCTAGCTACCAGGTGGCGCCGGACTTGATCGACCCGATCGGGAGCGCGTAAAGCAGGCGGACCGTCTCGAGGTCCACGTGCGCCACGGATTGCTGCGCCGACTCGGGGGCCATGATGCTCGCCGGGTCGGGGGTGTGCGAGAGCCCGAGCAGGTGGCCGACCTCGTGCATGGCGCAGCGGAAGATGTCGGCATCGCGGAGCGGGACGTTGCCATCGCGGCGCGTGGCGATCGTCACGCGCGCATAGCGCGTCTCGTCGTTGAGCGCCTCGGTGCGCGTGAGGCCGATGCGGTTGCCGTCGAGGCGTTCCGTCCAGACGACGATCACCTGCGCGGTGGCGGAGTCGGCCACGAAGTCGAAGCGCATGGGCTGCCCGTCGGCCCCCTCCCACTGCCAGAAGCCGCGCTTCACGAGGTCGGGGTACGAGGCCTGGTAGTCGGCGACGCCGGTCGGCACCTGGATCCACACCTTGAGCGGCGCGTTGGGACGCGCGATCCAGTGCCGCACCACGGAGTCGTTCTCGGCGAGGATGGCGCCGATGAAGGTGCCGGGCCCCGACTGCTGGATCATGCCGCGCGCGCGCTCGATGCGCGCCTGCACGACCTTGAGCCGAGCGGCGGCGGTGCGCTCGAGCGGCACGTTGAAGGCGGAGTCCTCGGCGGTGGGCGGCGCGGGCGCCTTGGCGCTCTTGCGCACCTGCTTGACCACGACGCCGCCCACGACGGCAACGACGCCCAGCGCGAGGAGCGCTTCGGCGGGACGCATCAGCGGCGCGACTCCGTGACGAAGTCGGGGCGCCGCTTCGCGAGCGGCGCAGGCGCGGGTCGGGCCGGCCTCATCGGCGCGGCCCCGGCGGCAGGGCGTAGGCGGCGCGCACCGTGGCGACGTCGGCGGGGCCGAGCGTGCGCGCGCGCACCTTGGGCGCCATGATCACGCGCGGGTCGCGCACGTGGTCGAGTCCGAGAAGGTGGCCGAGCTCGTGCAGCGCGAGCGCCTCGCGCTCGGGCGCGCCGAGCGGCTCGCCGCCGACGTGGCGGCGCGCGAGGGTGACGGTGGCGCTGGTGAGGCGCCAGCCTTCGTCGCGTGTCCACTCGGTGTGGCCGCTCACTTCGCGATCGAACCGGTCGATGAAGCGGATGCGGACGTCGGCGTGCGCGCTGTCGGTGGTGGAGACGAAACGCACGGGGATGCCGGTCGCCACCCAGGTGCCGAGGGCGTTGATGACGGCCACGCGCTCGTCGCGCGCGGAGTGCGCGACGTCCATCCAGAAGGTGATCGGGCGATCAACGCGGTCGGGCCAGCGCAGGTTGACGTTGCCGCGCGCGGCGAGGATTTCGTCGAGGTAACCGGCGTCGGGGGTGGCGGCCGACCGCCCATCGTCCCAACGCGTGGCCGCGAGCGCGAACGCGTTGATGCCCGGCGTCCACGCCATCCCGCCCGACACCAGCATCGCGCAGACCGCCGCGGCGCGCCCGACGCGGAAACGTGGGCTCATGGCGAGGCGAGAAAGGACTCGACGAGCGGGAAGAACGCGCCGGGCTGCTCCCAGAACGGGTTGTGGCCCGCGTCGGCGATGCGTGCGACGCGGGCCGCGGGGAGGAGCGCGGCCCACTCGTCGGCGACGGAGGGCGGAAGCAGGTCCTGCTCGCCGTGCACGAGGAGCACCGGCAGGTCGAGGCCACGCACGTGGTCGCGCCAGTCGTAGCCGTCGGTGCGCATGCGGCGGTGCACCGCGTAGCCGGTGACGCTGGTGGCGCGCGGCGGCTGCAGCAGCGCGCCCAGCGCGGGATCGGCGAACCAGGCCGGGTAGATGGCGCGATTGTACTCGCTCAGCGCCGCCACGTTGTCGTCGCGCTCGAGCGCGACGATCGCCTGCTCGAGGCGCGTGCGCTGCGCCGCGTCGAGCCGCGTGAATGCGCGCGCCTCGAAGCCGTCGCGCCACGCGCTCGTGGGGCCGACGGCATCCACCGTCACGAGCCGGCGCGTGCCCGCGCGATCGTCCGCCACGGCGAGCAGCGCGACGCCGCCGCCCCACGAGTGGCCGAGCACGTCCCAGCGCGCGATGCCGAGCGCCTCGCGGAGCGCGCCGACGTCCAGGGCGTCGTGCTCGACGCGCGCGCCGCGCACGCCGGGCGGCGGGGCGCTCTTGCCGCGGCCACGCTGGTCGTAGAAGACGAGCTGCCGCGCGGCGGCGAGCGGCGAGAGCGCGGGCCAGAGGAGGCGATGGTCGTAGACCACGCCGCCGTTGATGCAGAGGAGCGGCGTCGCGCCGGCGACGGCGGGGGAGCGGAAGACGGCGAAGTCGAGGCCGCGCACGCGCACGGTGGCGCCCGCGAGCGCGGGCGGCGGCGGATAGGCGCGGCGCATGGCGGCGAAGCGCGCGCGGGCGTCTGTCGTCATCACGCGCTCGGGAGTGCGACTGGGCGCACGACCGCGTGCACAACCACGCTCACGAGGGCGCGCGACAGTGGACCTGCTACCATCCGCCGCCACCGCCACCACCCGACGAGCCGCCGCCGCTGCTCGAGCCGCCGGAGCTCGACGAGCTGGGTGCCGACATCGTGCTCGCCATGCCGCCGACCGCGCTCGCGAACGTCGCGCCGGCGCCGCCTCCGGCGAAGCCGCCTCCGCCGCCGAAGCCCGTCCACCCACTGCCGCCCGACGACGCGCCATCGGCTCCCGAGATGCCGCTCGAGCGACCCGAGCTCCAGCTCGCGGCCGACATCGTGCCCGACGTCGCGACGCCGGCGAACGCCTTGAACCACTTGTCCACGTCGGGACCGAGGCCGAGCGCGATGAGGTACGGATACCACGCATCCTGCAGCGCCGGCTTCTCGCGCCGGAGCTCGGCGCGGAACCACTCGCGCGCCGAGGCGAGGCGCTTGCGGAGCGCCATGCGCTCGGGCGACTGCGTGCCGCGCGCCTGCAGGCAGGCGGCGTGCGTGAGGGCGAGGATGAGGAGCGCGAGCCCGGTCCAGGTCAGCGCCTCCATGCGCGGCATCGGGACGCCGAGCCGGTCGGTGAGCGCGGCGAGCAGGAAGGCCGCGACGATGCCGACGAGGATGAGGAAGCGCGACATCCACGGCAGCGGACGCACGATCGTCGCGCGCCAGCGCGTGGCGTTGAGCAGGGTGATGATCGTGACCGGGATCCCGACGAAGGGGACGAAGAAGAGGACGATCAGGTCGTTGACGTGGCGCGTGATGCCGGTGACGAGGCACGCGACGCCGAGCACGACGAGGGCGGCGGTCACCCAGTGGGGCCAGGTGGGAGTCGGCGCGCCGCGCGGGGCGAGCCGCTCGACGCGCCGACGCAGGTCGTCGCGGATGCGCGCGGCGGGATCGAAGCCCGTCTTGCGATAGCGCTCGCGCACCTTCTGCGTGTCGGTCTCGGTCTCGTCGTGGCGGAAGAGCGCGTCGACGAGGGCGCGCTCGTGCTCGCGGAGCGTGTCGCGCTCGACCTCGAGGCGAAGGTGCAGCACGCTCCACTTGAAGACGAGCAGCTTCTCCGTGACCACCTTGCTCGCGAGCTTCCCCTCGGCGACGAGGCGCGCGAGGGTGGCGGCGACTTCGGGGGCGCCCGTCTCGTCGTCCCACGCGGCGCCGACGACCTCGGGGAGGTGGACCAGGACGTTTGCTTCGATCCAGGCCGGATTGATGTCGGCCAAGGGGACGAGCGGGGCGAAGCGGCCGATGGCGGTTTCGTGCTGGAGCAGGAGCCCCACGACCACGAGCAGTCCGGCGAGCAGGAACACCGCGATCGCGAGCCGCTCCGTGCGCGAGGCCCCGTAGTAGATGCCCGGGGCACGTCCGCCACGCGTCCAGCGGAGCGGCACGCGCACGACGAAACCCTCGCCCGGTGCGACGGCGGTGCGCACGTAGTCGCCGGTGAAGCCCGGCGGCGTGGCCCACGCGGGATCGACGACCAGGTGCACGCGGAAGGTGTCGATCGCGGCCTCGCGGTCGGCGAAGCCGAAGTCGTGGTTGAGCACGACCGCCGAGTCACCGGGCTGCAGCATGCCGCCGTACGTGTAGTGCAGCGCGTACGTGAGGCGCGTGGCGGCGAAGGGCGGATCGCTCTCGCGGCGACTGCGCCAGCGGACGCGCTGGTTGCGCCACTCGTAGCCGTCCACGGCGGCCGTCGAGCCCGACTGCAGGTGGATCCACGCACCGCTCGCGGTGTCGAGCCGCAGGAGCG
The DNA here is from genome assembly GCA_016200495.1 of Gemmatimonadota bacterium. Lineage (GTDB taxonomy): Bacteria > Gemmatimonadota > Gemmatimonadetes > Gemmatimonadales > Gemmatimonadaceae > JACPPC01. Next base: position 1,462 of record JACQES010000101.1, on the reverse strand, counting down.
AGTCCAGCGTGACCCACTGGTAGGCACGCACGTCGAAGCGGCGCTGGCCGCCGTTCCAGTCACCGGTGAAGCGGACGACCTGGCGCTCGCGCACGTGCAGCTGGCCGTTGGCGTCGAGCACGGCGTCGACCGTGACACTCGGCCAGCCGATGGTCCTGTCCTGGGCCGCGAGGGGCGTCAGCGGCGCACCGGCCAGCGCGAGGCACGCCAGCAGGCGCACGGTGACGCGCGCCGATAGCTTGGTCCACATGGAATTGGGAATCTACAGCTTCGGCGACGTCCCGATGGCCAAGCGGGTGGGCCCCACGCAGGGCGCCGAAGAACGGCTGGCGCACCTGCTGGCGGAGATCGAGCTGGCGGACCAGGTGGGGCTCGACGTGTTCGGCGTGGGCGAGCATCACCGCCCCGACTTCGTGGTGTCGAATCCCGAAGTGGTGCTCGCGGCGGCCGCGGCGCGGACCTCGCGCATCCGCCTGACGAGCGCGGTGACGGTGCTCTCGAGCGACGACCCGGTGCGCGTGTTCGAGGCGTTCGCGACGCTCGACCTCCTCTCGCACGGCCGCGCCGAGATCATGGCGGGGCGCGGCTCGTTCATCGAGTCGTTCCCACTGTTCGGCTACGACCTGGGCGACTACGACGCGCTGTTCGCGGAGAAGCTCGAGCTGCTGCTCCAGCTGCGCGACGCCGAACGCGTGACGTGGCAGGGCACGCTGCGCGCGCCGCTGGCGAACGCGGGGGTGTACCCGCGGCCGGTACAGCAGCCGCTGCCGGTGTGGATCGCGGTGGGCGGCACGCCCGAATCGGTGGTGCGGGCCGGGATGCTCGGGCTGCCGCTCGCGATCGCGATCATCGGCGGGCAGCCGGAGCGGTTCGCGCCGCTGGCGGGGCTCCACCGCGAGGCGGTGACGCGCGGCGGGCGCGATCCGCGCACGGTGCCGCTCAGCATCAACTCGCACGGGTTCATCGCGCGGACCGACGCCGAGGCGCGCGCGCTGTTCGAGCCCGGGTGGCGCTCGGCGATGACGCTGATCGGGCGCGAGCGCGGATGGCCGCCGCCCAGGCCCGGCCAGTTCGAGGCCGAGTGCGGCCCGGACGGTGCGCTGCTCGTGGGGAGCCCGGAGACGGTGGCGCGGAAGATCCTCACGCAGCACGGGTGGTTCGGCCACCAGCGCTTCCTGCTCCAGCTGTCGGTGGGCGGCGTGCCGCACGACGCGATGCTCGAGGCGATCCGGCTGTACGGCCACGAGGTCAAGCCGATGGTGCTGGACGCGCTCGGCGTGCGGGCGGCCGAAACGGCACGCGTCGGCGCGCCGTAGGGAGGGGACATGGCAGACGAGCGGCGGTTCGACGATCGCGAGGTGGCGCAGCTCCTGGAGCGCGCCGCGCAGCTGGCGGCCCGCGACGAGGCGGGCACGGAGGCGGGGGCGGGGGTGCAGGTGGCCGTACCGGCGCCGCGCGGGCT
>JACQES010000107.1 GCA_016200495.1 Gemmatimonadota bacterium | reverse complement strand
CGAGGTAGACGTCCACGTCCTTCACCGCGTCGGCCACGCGCATCGCCTGGTGCTGCGTCCACCCCGTGTTCGCGTCCGCGATCAGCACGTCCCCGCGCTCGAGTTCCGCGGCCGCCGCGCGGATCCGGTCGATGTCGGTGTCCGGGTCACCGCCCACCTTCAGCTGGAACTTCCGGTACCCCTCCGTGCGGTACTGCCTGATGCGCGCCGCCATCTGCGCCGGCGACTCCTGCGAGATCGCGCGGTACAGCGCCACGTCGGGCCCGTGGTGCCCGCCCATCAGCGTCGCCACGCTCTGGCCGCTCGCCTGGCCGAGCACGTCCCAGCACGCCATGTCGATCGCCGACTTCACGTACGGGTGCCCGCGCATGGCCGCGTCCATCCGCTCGTTGAGCACGCCGAGCGCGCACGGATCGAGGCCGAGCAGTTGCGGGGCCAGCTCCGCGATCCCCGTCCGCGCGCCGCGCGCGTACGCCGGCAGGTACGCGGGCCCCAGCGGGCACACTTCCCCCCAGCCCGTGATGCCGGCGTCCGTCTCCACGGCCACGACGGTCGAGTCGAACACGGACACGGCATTGCCGCCCGACCACTTGTAGCTCCCCTCGTGCAGCGGGAGGTCCACCTGGTAGGCGCGAATCGCGGTGATCTGCATGGGCGGGGTGCGAAGGGACGGTGATGGGCGCGCGCTGGATTCTACGCCGCCCCCCGCTGCGCCGCCCGGGGCCGACCCCGCTACGCCAGCCGCGCCCGCAGCACCGCCGGCGTGCACCCCAGCGCCGCGCGGCAGATGCGCACGAAGTGCGCGTGGCTCGCGAACCCGGCCGCGTGCGCCACGGCCGAGAGGCTCGCGCGGGCCCCGTGCTCGCTCGCGTCCAGCATCGAGATCGCCGCACGCACCCTGAGCGCGACGCGATACGCGTGCAGCGTCTGGCCGGTCTCGGCGCGGAACACGCGACAGAGGTGGAACGGCGAGGTGCCCAGCTCCGCCGCCAGCTCGCTCACCGACCGGTGCTCGCGCGCCGTCGCCGCGAGCAGCGCGCGCGCGGCCTCGGCCAGCTCCCGCCGGCGCGACGCCGCACGGTCGCGCACGCGCCGCACGACCGGCGTCGCGGGAACGGCCGCCCCCGCCGCGAGGCGCATCACCTCGCTGACGACGCCGATGGTCTTCTCCTCCAGCTCGAGCGCGCTGGCCCTGCCGCTCGCAGCGCGCCGCTGCAGCGCCCGTTGCGCCGCGTACAGCTCCGCCGTCCCCGCGGCCCGTGCATCCCGGAAGGGCCGGTCGGGCACGTCACCGCTCTCGGGCCGCCACGCCGCCGCGATCTCGCGCGCCAACGGCTCCGACACCGCGAACCAGTCGCAGTGGTCGCCTTCCGGCGAGATGGCGAACCGCTCGTAGCGCTGCGCGCGATTGTAGATCGTCACCACCGTCGGGTCGGCGACGAACGGCTGGCCCCCCTCGTGCCGGATCCACACGCTCGTGCGGGGGAACACGACCACGGCATTGCGGATCGGCCCCGTGTCACGAAACGACGGACACCCCACGTCGCAGCGGAAGCGTCCGATCGTCACGTCGCGGCCGGCAAAGAGCACCCGGTCAGGGTCCCCCGCGAGGGCGCCGTGTGAGCAATCTCGTGGTAGCGGCATCGGCCCGACGCCACTTGCTTGCCAGCCATTCACCGGAATAGTAGCCCCCATGCGCACCCCGTCTCGTTGGTTCTGTTTCGCACTACTGGCGATCGCCGCCAGAAGTGTCGCCGCCCAGGGCCCCTCCGCCCCCTCACCCGAGGAGCAGCAGGCCGCCGCCGCGCCCTTCAACGCCGGCCAGTGGCAGGCCGCTCATGAGGCGTACGCCGCACTCGTGAAGCGGTTCCCTGCGCACGCCATCAGCACCTTCCGCCTCGGCGTCACCTGGACGGAACTTGGACACCCGGCGGACGGCGAGCGGTTGCTGCGGGAGGGGGAGAAGCTCGGCATCCCCGCCGGCAACGCGGCCTACCGGCTGGCCGAGAACCTGGCCGAGCAGCACAAGGTCGACGCGGCCATCGCCGAGCTCCGCCGAGCCTTGGCGGCAGGCTTCCTGATCACCGCCACGGCGCTGCAGGGGAACGCGCATCTGGCCGCGTTGCGGTCGCACCCGCAGTGGCCGGCCCTGGTGGACGCGTTCGACGCGATCATCCAGCCCTGCCGCCACGACCCGCGGTTCCGGCAGTTCGACTTCTGGGTCGGCGACTGGGACGTGCGCCCCACCGGCGCCCCGGCCTCCACGCCGCCGTCACGCAACCGCATCACCCTCGAGGAGAACAGCTGCGTGGTGCAGGAGCACTGGGTGGGCCAGGGCGGCAGCACCGGGCAGAGCTTCAACCTCTTCGACCGCAGCATCGGGAAGTGGCGGCAGACCTGGGTCGACAACTTGGCCGGCCAGCACGATTACGTGGGCGAGCTCAAGGACGGGAACATGGTCTTCGAGGGCACGACCCCCGCGGCCAATGGCGGGCTCGGTCGGGTGCCGACGCGCCTCACGCTCTTCCACATCGACGCCAACACGGTGCGCCAGCTCTCGCAGGTGAGCGCTGACGGGGGCAAGACGTGGACGGTGGCCTACGACTTCACGTACGTGCGGCGTCGCGAGTAGCGGCCCCGCACGGGCGCCCGTCCATCGGGCCGACACGCACGTCGCACCGCCTCAGTCGGGCAGGGGCACCCAGAGCTGCTCGACGCTGCGCCACCGCCCCGCCGTATCGGGCGCCAGCAGCACGAGATCGGTCGCCTCGCGCCCGACCACCGCGCGCGCCCCGGGCGGCTGCCGTCGCGCGTCGGGGCTGAACGGCGCAAGCACGGCGCTCGTGTCGTCACGCAGCCATCCCTGCACGAACGCGGTGTCGATGGCGTGGATGGCGGCGCCGGCGGCGGACGACAGCGGGGGAACGCCCGCACTCGCCGGACGGCAGGCCGCGACAGCGACAGCCAGCAGGGACGCGGCAAGCGCAAGGCGGCGCGACAAACCCGTCGGACACCCCTCGCGCGGCGCGCGGCGCGGACGCCGCGATTCTCGCAGGTCGGGTGGAGTGTCAGTCGGCATGGCGGGATCCTCTCGTGAAGGGCCGTGCGATGCTTCCATCGCCAATGCCCGGAAGGCCGATCCGCGCACGGGCGTGGAAGCGCCACGCGCGCCGGTCGCCCTGATTGCTGGTTCCATTCCCGCACGCGACGCCCCATGCATCCGTTCGCCCGCGCTCTGCTCGTCCCCGTGCTCCTCGGAGCGGCGCAACCCGCGGCTCCGCAGGCCCCGATCACGCCGCCCAACGACCCCCGCCTCCGGGCGCTCGACTCCGCCATCGGCGCGGTCGTCGCGGACGGATTTTCCGGGGTCGTGCTGATTGCCGACGGCGAGCGCATCCTGTTCGAGCGCGCGTACGGAGCGGCGGCCGCGCTGCCGGCGGCGGCCGGCGACGTCGCCTTCTGGCTCGCCTCCGACTCCAAGCAATTCACGGCGGCCGCGATCGTGCGCCTCGAGGCGATGGGACGCCTCGCCGTCACGGATTCCCTCAAGCGCTGGTTCCCCGGCGCGCCGTCCGAGAAGGCCAGCATCACCCTCCATCAGCTGCTCACGCATACCGCGGGCATGCCCACGGCCTACGCCACCGAGGGAATCGCGGACCGCGATCAGGCGATCGCGACGCTCCTGCGGCTCGGCCTGCGCCGACGGCCCGGTGAGCGCTACGAGTACTCGAACGACGGGTACAACCTCCTCGCGGCCGTCGTCGAGCTGGCGGCGGGGGTTCCCTTCGACCGGTTTCTCGCCGATTCGCTCTTCGCGCCCGCCGGGCTCCGCCATGCGGGCCTGTGGGGCGCCGAGCGACCGGACGTCGTGCTGGCGCCCCCGGCGGATCCCCGGCGCGTCGCGCGACTTGCCGCGACGATCTGGAAGGACGGCCACTCCGTCGGCAACTGGGGATACCGCGGCTCCGGGGGCGCGTACGCGAGTGCGCGTGACGTGCACCGATGGGTGCACGCCCTCCAGTCCGGCCGCGTGTTGGGCGAAGCGCCGCTCGCCCGGCTGCTCGGCCATCACGTGCTGTTGCGCGAGGACTCGACGGGCGCGAGCTACGTCGGGTACGGCTGGGGGGTCCGCACCGCCGGCGGACGCGATGTCTCGTACGCGCACGTCGGCAACGATGATGCGCTCGGGCACAACGCCGTCATCCGCTTCACCCCCGCCGGTGCCCTCGTCGTCGTGCTCTCGAACGCGGGTGACGTACGCGGTGCCGGATGGTCGGAGGCGGTCAATCGCCTCGTGCGCCGCCACTACGACGGACCCTGACGCGCGAGGCGAGATGCCGCCGGGGCTTCCGCGCGTGGCGCGCGGCTACCGGGGCAACACCGCCACTTCGCCCTTCGCCGTCAGCAACGTCCACCGCCGCTGGCCCAGGGCGTCCCGGCCGTCGCTCGTGGCCAGCGGGGCGAAGCCGTCGATGACGAGTCCCCACCCGTCGCCGGTGTACACGATGGGAACGCGCGCGCCGCGCACGGCCCGCGCATCGCCGGGAGCGCGCCGCAGGGTGATCGTGTGCGCCACGGGGTCCACGGTCGGCTCCGCGTCACCCAGCCAGTCGAGGCCCACGCGCGTGCCGCTCGCGTCGCCGCTCGCGACGACGCGCGCCGGCACGTTGGTGAAGCCGATCGCCCCCGCGCGCACCGTGTCCACCACGGCCACGCGCAGCGCCCCCGCGTCGCGCGCGAAGGAGCGCACGCCGCGGCGACGCCCCGTGGCCGCGTCGAGCAGCACGCCGCGCACCGTCGGGTCGATCGTCGCGCGCACCGTGTCGCCGCCGATCACGAGCGCGATCCGGCCGAGCGATCCCGGCGCCGCGGCCTCGAGCGGCAGCACGGTGGAATCGGCGCCGAGCGCCACGCCGGCGTGCGTCATGAGGAATTCCGCGCGCGCCTTGTCGCCCGCCCCGATCGCCGACCCGGGAAAGGCCGCGATCGCGCGCCACATCGCGCCGCGCTCGTAGGCCGCGAGCAGGTCCGGGAGGATCGTCGCCTGGTCGCCGCCGAAGAAGCGCGCCTCCTCGAGCAGCGCCGCCGCCACCCTGCCCGCGCCGCGCGCCAGCACGTGGCGGCCAAGGTTGTACCGTGCCCACGGGTCGCGCGGGCGGAGCCGCACCGCGGCGTAGTACACCGACTCCGCGCTCACCAGCGTGCCGCGCGCCAGCAGCTGCTCGGCCTGGTCGCGCTCGTTGCGCGCGCGCGCGTCCTGCGCGCCGAGCGGCGCGAGCGCGGCGCCGCACGCGAGCAGCGCACACGCGGCGGCGCCGATGCGCCGCCTCGGCGCGGCCACGCGTCTCACGAGGCTCACGAGGCTCACGAGGCTCACGAGGCTCGGCTCGTCCCTCGCATCCGACGCCGCGCGCCGCGCTCGGCGCGCCTCATGCGCACGCGGCATCCCGTGCGCCGCCGGCGCGCACGTCACTGCGGCGCGGCAAGCAGCGTGATCGCCGCGAGCAGGTCGCCCCGGGGATCCGGGCGGAGCGACCGCACCAGCTGCCCCGGCGCGAGCGCGAGGCGGAATGACGCGCCCCCCGACGCTGGCACCTGCAGCACGCGGAACTCGCGCGACCCGTCCGCGAAGGTCAGCTCCACCGGCAGCCCGACGCGATACGGCGTCCCCTTCCCCGGCTGGGTCACCGTCACGAGCGCGGTGGTCCCCTCCATCCGCCACCAGAGCGCGATCTCCGGCCAGCCGGGCCGCGTCAGCCACTGGTCGAAGAACCAGCCGAGCGACTGTCCTGACTCCGCCTCGCACGCCGCCTGGAAGTCGCGCGTGAGCGCGTTCCCGTCGCGGAACGTGAGCTGGTAGCGCCGCATCGCGCGCACGAAGGCCGAGTCGCCGATCTCGCGGCGCAGCATGTGGAGCACCAGCCCGCCCTTCTGGTAGCTGTTGGTGTTGAGCAGCTCGAGGAGCACCGTCTGCGCCGTGTCGAGCACCGGGCGCGTGCGGCTCACCGCCGACGCCATCACCGCGCGGCGCATCTCGCGCAGCTCGGCGTGGAACGCGCTGTCGCCCTGCGCGTGCTCGGTGTACATCGCCGCCAGGTAGGTCGCGAACCCCTCCGACAGCCACGCGTGCGCCCACGCGCGCTCCGTCACGTTGTCGCCGAACCACTGGTGCGCCGTCTCGTGCGCGATCAGCCCCACCGGGAACGGCTTCCCCGACTGGAAGATGTTCCACGCGTAGAAGATCGCCCCCGCGTTCTCCATGCCGCCGAACCGCGTCAGGCTCTGCACGTGCGCGAGCCGGTCGTACGGGAACGGCCCGAGCAGCGAGGCGAAGAAGTGCACGATCGGCCCCGCCTGCGCGAACGTCCCCGGCATCGTGCCACGGAGCGCGGGCTGCACCAGCACCGACTGCGCCACGCAGCCGCCGTTGCGCGCGTCGCCGCACGCCGTGCTGCCGAGGTCCACCTCGTCCAGGCGCCCGGCGCCGATCACCATCAGGTAGGTCGGGATCGGCTGCGCATGCCGGAACCGCCACGTGACCGCCTCGCCCGTCGTGTCGGCCGACAATGGAATCCCGTTCGCGATCACGCGGAACCCGGGCGGCACGCGCACCGTCCACGACACGCTCGCCTTGTCGCTCGGGTGGTCCACCACCGGCAGCCAGTGGCGCGCGCGGTTGGGCCAGTGGTCCGCGAACGCGGTCCACGAGTCGCGCACCCCGCGGATGATCAGCCCGTCGGCCGGCGCCACCTCCCACTCGACCGTCGCCACCAGCGTATCGCCCGTCGCCTGCGCGAGCGGCAGCGCGAAGCCCGAGTCGAGCATGCGCGGCGTCACGACCGCCCCCGCCACCGTCGTGCGGAGCTTCCGGAAGTTGAGCGCGTCGAGCCGAAGTTCCGCCATCCCCGGCGT
>JACQES010000106.1 GCA_016200495.1 Gemmatimonadota bacterium | reverse complement strand
ACGAGGTGCCGGACGCGGTCGAGATACAGGCGCTGACCTGGCTGGGCTGATGCGGACCGCCTGAATGCGCGACGGGCCGGCGCACCGCGCGCCGGCCCGTCGTCGTTTCGTGCGCCGCGAAGGCGCTTACACCGCGTCCGACAGCGACGCGAAGTTGAAGTCCTTGATCTTGAGCGCCGGCATCACCTGCCCGCGCGCCGTCCGCTCCGCCTGCCCGATCTCCTCGACGCGGTTGAGCATCAGCAGCGGGCTCTCGTTCCAGCGGAAGTTCTTGAGCGCCTTGGTCACCTTCCCCTTCTCGATCAGGAAGGTCCCGTCGCGCGTGAGCCCGGTGAGCAGCACCGTGCGCTGGTCGAGCGGCCGGATGTAGAACATGTGCGTGACGAGAATCCCCTTCTCCGTCCCCGCGATCAGCTCGGCCGTGCTCTTCGATCCGCCGACCATCTTGAGGCCGCCGGGAACCCCGAAGCCGCCACCGCCACCACCGCCCCCGCCGCCGCCCGTGGGCGCCTTCCCCTGCTTGTCGGCCCAGTAGCGCGAGTACGACAGCTCCTTGAGCACGCCGTTCTCGATCCACACGCGGCGCGGCACCGGCAGCCCCTCGCCGTCGAACGGCGTCGTGAGCAGCTCCGGGTCCGCCGGATCCGACAGGATCGTCACGCGCGGGTCGGCGATCTGCTCGCCCACGCGCGTGCCGCCCCCCTTCTTGCTGAACGCGCTCCGCCCCTCGTCGGCCTGGCGCGCGTTGAGCGACCCCGCAAGCGCGGGAATCATGTCGGCCACCGCCTGCGGCTCGAGGACCACCGTGTACATCCCCGGCTCGATCGCCTGCGGGTTGCGGCTCGCGACGGCCTTGCGCGCCCGCGGCGGTCATGAGCGCCTGCACCGCCTTGGCGCGCTGGTCCGGCGCGAGCCCCGCCGTTGCGTCGTTGTAGGCCTGCACCGCGGCGTACTGCTGCGGGCCCAGCTCGGGCATCAGCTCCGCATCGTCGGGGCTGAGGCGCGCCAGCGTCTCCGCCAGCGCCACCGTGCGCCGGAGCGACGCCTCGTCGAGCACGTTGGTGCTCGCCGACGCGCGCTTCTTCCCCAGCGTCACGCTCACGCTCACCGTCGTGTCGGTGATCCCGCCCGACGTCGTGATCTCGCTCGTGGCGAAGCGCGTGTTCCCCTGCCAGCTGGAGTTGACGTTCACGCGCACGCCGTCCGCCGAGGACATCGCCAGCACGCGCTGCGTCAGCGCGCGCGCCTCCGCTTCCGTCATCTCCGGCCGGCCCGCCGCGAACAGCGAGTGCGGCGCCAGCGCGGCGTGGGCCGCGTCATGCATCCGGGAGCGCGGCATCACGACGCCCTCCCCGTGTTCAGGATGTTCACGCCGCGGAAGCGCGCCGGCGGACAGCCGTGACTCACCGAGTTCACCTGGCCGGGTTCCCCCTTGCCGTCCGTAAAGGTGCCGCCCAGCCAGTACGACTTCTTCCCGCCGATCATGTCCATCGCGTTCCAGAACACCGGCGTCGTGCTCTGGTACGCCACGTCCTTGAGCATCCCCGTGATCTTGCCGCCCTTCACCTCGTAGAACACCTGCCCCGAGAACTGGAAGTTGTAGCGCTGGTTGTCGATGCTCCACGACCCGCGGTTCTTCACGATGATCCCGCGATCCGTCGCCGCCACGATGTCGTCCATCCCGATGTCCTTGTCGCCCGGCAGGAGCGAGATGTTCGGCATCCGCTGGAACTGCACCGAGCTCCACGAGTCGGCGAACGAGCAGCCGTGCGACTTCTTCACTCCCGTGAGCTTCGAGATCCACGCCGCCTGCTCGCGCGTCGTCTGGTAATCCTTGAAGATCCCCTTCTCGATCACGTTCCACTGCTCGGCCGGCACCCCCTCGTCGTCCCACGCGCACCGCGCGAGCGACTCCGCCTGCAGCCGGTCGGCCCGGATCGTCATGAGCGGCGTGCCGTACTTGAGCTTGCCCAGTACCTTCTCCGGCGGCGCGACGAAGCTCGTCCCCGCGTAGTTCGCCTCCTGCCCCGTCGCGCGGTCCAGCTCGGTCGGGTGCCCGACCGACTCGTGGATCGTGAGCCAGAGGTTGGTCGGGTCGAGGATCAGGTCATACCGCCCCGGCTCCACCGACTTGGCGCCGAGCTTCTCGGCCGCGAGCCCCGCCCAGCGCGCCGCGTTTCCCGGCATGTCGAGCGACTCGATGTATTCCCACCCCGAGCCGCGCGGCGCCAGCTCCTCGTTGTACTGCTGGAACTCGCCGCCACCGATCGCCGTCGCGCTGAACGTCGGGCCCACGCGGATGAACGTCTGCGTCGTGAGCGTCCCCTCGCTCGTCGCCAGCGTCTTCACCTCGCGCAGCAGCGCCATGCCGCTGTTCGCGAAGCGCACCTTGGGCACCTTGAGCGCCGCCTCGTTGGCCGCGAGCAGCAGCGCCACCTTGTCCTCGATCGGCACGTCGATCGGGTCGCGCTTGACCGGCGTCATCCACGTCCCCTTGATCGGGCTCACGGGCGCCAGTTCCACCGGCCGTCGCTGTACGGCGCGCGCGGCCTTCGCGATCACCACCGCCTCGCGCGCCGCGGCCACCACCCCGGCCTTCGACAGCTCGCTCGTCGCCGCGAACCCCCAGCTCCCTTGCACCAGCACGCGCACGCCGATGCCGTACGACTCCGTGTCGCTCACCGCCTGCACCTGCCGCTCGCGCGCCGCCACGAACTGCCGCCGGTAACGCCCGATGCGCACGTCCGTGTAGCTCGCCCCCGCGTCGCGCGCCGCGCCGAGCGCCTCGTTCGCGAGATCCTCCTCGAAGGGATCGGTGCCCGGCGCGGCCAGGTCGGGTGGCGCGGCCCTGAGCAGCGACGGTCCCAGGGCGAGCCCCGCTGCCACGGCAGCGGAAGTCGCGACGAACTCTCGGCGCGTGGTGGTCATCGGTGACGAGACGGGTGGGGGGTGGGTATGGCGCAGCGATCAGGCGGCGCGCCATCGGGAGGCGGGTTCCCGGGTTCCCGGGTTCCACCGTCCCCGCGTGAGGCCAGGGTGCGCGCCGTCACCAAGCTACGTCCATCCGGAGCACTCCGCTGTGCGCGCTTAGCACGAGCACAGCGTGGAACCTGCTAACACCGGTTCCCCTGCGGCGTATTCCGGGTGAGGGCGCGAGCGCAATGTCGCGCCCACCCGTTGGTCGCACCACCGCTCGTCGGCGCTTGCGCCGCATCACCCCGCCAGCAGCACCACCCGTACGCCGGCGCACGCGCCGGGAGGCCAGCATGTTGCCACTGACCTACGCCGTCACCCTGCTCCAATTCGCGCTCTTCAGCGCGCGCACCGATAGCCTGCAGATCCTCGTCGGCCCGATCGAGCCCGCCACCGCCTCGGCCTCCGTGCGGGGCATCGCCGAGCTCTTCCCGGACGTCCCCGGCCGCGCCTTCCTCGTGCTGCGCCTCGCGCGCGGCGTGCCGGGCGCGGAGCACGCCTTCCAGCTCTGGCGCGGCCGCTGCGGCGACGAGCGCGAGCAGGTGCCCGTGGTGGCGCCTGCCATCGCCCGGCTCGACGAGAACGGCCGCGGCAAGGCCACCGAGGAGGTCATCCTCGACCTGCCCGACGACGGCCCGTTCCATGTCGTGATCCGCGCCGGCACCGCCGGCACGGGACCGGTCGCGGGCTGCGCCAACTTGAGCGGCAACCAGGGCGCGGCGTAGCGCGCGGCACGTCGCACGGCCGCGCCTCCCACCACGCATCGCGCCGCAAGCGACGCGCGCGCGGCCCCGCGCCTCAGTTGTTGCTGAGCTTCGCCACCGCGCGCACCAGGTCGTCCGGCATGTACGGCTTGGGCAGCACCGCCGTGATCCCGCCGGCGTCGAGCTTCTCGCGCTAGAGCATGGCCGAGTAGCCGGACACGAGCAGCACCTTGAGGTCCGCCTTGACCTCGCGCATCGCCGCCGCGAGTTCGAGGCCGTCCATCCCGGGCATCGTCAGGTCCGTCACCAGCACGTCGAACCCGTCCGGGTCGGCGCGCAGCCTCTCGAGCGCCTCGGCCGAGCTCGTCACCGCCACCACGCGGCACTCCGCGCGCGTGAGCGTGCGCTCGGCAATCCGGACCAGCGCGCGCTCGTCGTCCGCGATCAGCACGCGCATCCCTCGCGCCGTTGGTCGCACCCGCACGGACGGCACCGGCGTCGCCTCGGGCGATTCGGTGGCCGGCACGAGCACCTCGAACGTGGTGCCCACCCCCACCGTGCTCGACGCCGTGATCGTGCCGCCCAGCCCGCGCACCACGCCGTGCACCACCGCGAGCCCGAGCCCGGTCCCCTCGCCCAGCGGCTTGGTGGTGAAGAACGGCTCGAAGATCCGCTCGAGCGTCGCCGGAGGAATCCCGTGCCCCGAGTCGCGCACCACGAGGCGCACGTGGCGCCCCTGCCGCTGGCCGCGCCCCGCGCGCACGTCGGCCTCGGTGAGTTCGAGCGCGTCGAGCGACATCTGCAGCGTTCCGCCCTGTTCGCGCATGGCGTGGATCGCGTTCGTGCCGAGGTTCACGATCACCTGGTGCAGCTGGGTCGCGTCGCCGAGCACCGGTGGCAGGTCGCGCGCCACGTGCATCTCCACGGGCACGCGCGTGGGAGCCGAGGCGCGCAGCAGCGTCACCGCGTCCTGCATCACCGAGGCGAGGCGCACCAGCTGCCGCGTCTCGCTGTCGCGCCGGCTGAAGGTCAGGATCTGTCGCGCCACGCCCGCCGCGTGCTGGCTCGCGCGCTCCGCCTCGGCGAGCAGTGCCCGCGCCTCGACCGGCCGGTCGAGGCTCTTCTGCGCGTGCGCCAGGTTCCCGATCACGATCGCGAGCAGGTTGTTGAAGTCGTGCGCCACGCCGCCCGCGAGCGTGCCGAGCGCCTCGAGCTTGTTGGCCTGCCGCAGCTCGCCCTCGAGGCGGAGCCGGTCGGTGAGGTCGGTGAACGCCGTGATCCGGCTGTCGCCGGCGAGCGAGACGTGCAGCTCGAGGTGGCGCGTGGCCCCCGTCGCGTCGCGCAGGTCTGCGGCCACGGGCGCATGCGCGCCCGGTTGCAGGGCGGTCGAGCCCAGCGCGCTGCGCACCGCGCGGGTCGCCCCCGCGCGCTCCCACCACGCCTCGAGCCCTCCCGGCTCGGGCAGCGCGCCCAGCAGGGTCACCAGGCGCGGGTTGAGGTAGGGCGGCTCGCCCCCCAGCACGGGCTCCACCAGCAGCGCCACCGGGGCGTCGTCTACCAGGCGGCGGAACTTGGATTCCGTGCGTCTCGCCAGCGCGAGCGCCGAGCGCTGGCTCTCGAACGCCGCGGCCACCAGCTGCGTCGCGAACGCGAGCACGAGCGAGTACGTCTGGAACAGGAGCACGTGCCGCTCGTGCGGCCCCGGGAGCGCCGCGAACACCCCCGAGCCTGCCACGAGGCCGCGCCCCGCGACGAACGTCACGATCAGGAGCAGCCACGTCACGGCGAAGCTTCCCACGCGCAGCGCCGCCCAGAGCATGGGCAACAGCACGAGGCCGAGGATCGGCCGGCGCACCTCGGCCACGTCGGGGGTCGCGACGCTCACGGTCCAGATCATGCCCAGCACCAGCGCGCACAGCGCCACCACCTCGAACCGCCGGCGGGCCCTCGCGCGACGCCACCACTGGCCGGCGTACGGCAACGTGAGCAGGAACGGACCGAGCACCACGACGGCGAGCGCGTCGCCCATGATCCAGTGGAGCGACGACCACCAGCGCAGCGACTCCCCGCCCTCGAACATGCGGTACACGGCCGCGAACGCGGCCGACAGCGCCCCGGCGACGAACACGGCGACGGCGGTGAAGCGCACCACGTCGTACGGTTCAGCCAGGCGACGGCGCCCGGCGAGCACCCTCTGCAGCACGTACGCCGCGACCAGGTTGGTGCCCACCGACCCCACGACGGTCACGATCGCGAGCGGATCGCGGTTCCCGATCGTGGTCACGATCAGCAGCCGCATCGTCACCGCAAGCGCGAACACGATCGGCCAGTCGCGCCGCGAGCGGCTGAAGAACCACGACACGGCGGCGCCCGTGGCGGGCCACCACACGGCAGGCTCGCCCGGCCGCGTGACGAGCGCATAGCCCATCGCGGCGACCGCCGTGAACAGGATCGTCTCCACGACCCAGCGCTGGGTCGTCGAGTCAGGGGAATCGCTACGGATGTCGGTCACCAGGAAGGCCAGGCCGCGCGTGTCGCGGACGCGGGAAATCTCGTCGGGCGAGTACGGCTTGGAGAGCACCGCCGCGATCCCCTCGACCTCGAGCTGCTCCTCGGTGAGCATCACCGAGTAACCCGACACGAGCAGCACCGGCAGGTCCACGCGCACCTTCCGCATCTCGGCCACCAGCTCGAGCCCCGACATCTCCGGCATCGTCAGGTCCGTCACGAGCACGTCGAACTCGTCGGCGTGCGCGGTGAGCAGCGCGAGCGCGTCCCCCGCGCTGGTCAGCGACGTCACGGTGCACTCCGCGCGCTGGAGCGCCCGCTCGGCCAGGCGCGCCAGTGAATGCTCGTCGTCCACGACCAGCACGCGGAGCCCGCGCGCCGTCGGCGCCTCGGCCTCGGTGATGATCGGCACCGACACCGGCGTGACCGCCGCGGGAATCAGCACCTCGAACGACGCGCCCGCCCCCGGCGCGCTCGTCGCCATGATCGTGCCATCGTGGCCGCGCACGACGCCGTGCACCACTGCGAGCCCGAGTCCCGTGCCCTCGCCGAGCGCCTTGGTCGTGAAGAACGGCTCGAACACGCGCTCGAGCGTTTCGGGCGGCATGCCGTGCCCCGTGTCGCGCACCACGAGCCGCGCGTGGCGTCCCTCGCGCTGCCCGCGCCCGAGCCGCAGGTCGGCCGACGTCACCGTCACCGCGTCGAGCGCCACCGTGAGCGTGCCCCCCGTGGTGCGCATCGCGTGCAGCGCGTTGGTGCCAAGGTTCACGATCAGCTGGTGCAGCTGCGTCGTGTCGCCCCACACCGTCGGCACGTCGTTCCCCTCGTGCACCTCCACGCGCACCCCCGGTCCCGCCG
The DNA here is from genome assembly GCA_016200495.1 of Gemmatimonadota bacterium. Lineage (GTDB taxonomy): Bacteria > Gemmatimonadota > Gemmatimonadetes > Gemmatimonadales > Gemmatimonadaceae > JACPPC01. Next base: position 39,473 of record JACQES010000106.1, on the reverse strand, counting down.
CCCCGCGCAGGATCGACACCGCCTCGTGCAGCACCGGCCCGAGCGTCACCACGTGCCGCGCCTCGTTCTCGCGTCGGCTGAAGGTGAGGATCTGCCGCGCCACCGCCGTCGCGCGCTGTCCCGCCCGTTCCGCCTCGCGCAGCAGCGCGAGCGCTTCCGACGGCTGCCCCAGCGAACGCTGCGCCAGGGCGAGGTTCCCCAGCACCGCGCCCAATAGGTTGTTGAAGTCGTGCGCCACGCCGCCCGCGAGCGTGCCGAGCGCCTCGAGCTTGGTCGCCTGGCGCAGTTCGGCCTCGAGGCGCGTGCGCTCGGTCAGGTCGGTGAAGGCGGTGATGCGCCGGTCACCCGCGATCGAGACGTTGAGTTCGACGTGGCGCGTCGCGCCGTCGCTCCCCAGCAGGTCCGTCGTGACTCCCGCATACGACTGCGTGCCGAAGTGTTCGGCCGCTTCGTCGAGCGCCGCGCGCACCGCGGGCATCACCCCCGTGCGGTCCCACCACGCCTCGAGGTCGCCGTCGGCGGGCGCGGGCCCCAGCAACGCCACGAGCCGCGGGTTGAGGTACGGCCGCTCCGCGCGCGCCGTGTGCTCCACCAGCAGCGCCACCGGCGCGTCGTCGACCAGCCGCCGGAACTGCGCCTCGCTCTCGCGCACCTTGGCGAGCGCCGCGCGCTGGCTCTCGAACGCCGCGGCGATGAGCAGCGATGCGAGCGCCAGCACCAGCTCGTAGACCTGGAAGAGCAGCACGTGCCGGTCGTGCGACGACGGCAGCGCCATGATCACCCCGGCGCCCACGATCAGCCCACGCGCCCCGATCACGCCGATGATCACCTGCGTCCACGATGCGGCGAAGATCCCGATGCGGAGCGCCGCCCACACCGGCGGCAGCAGCAGGAGGCCGAGCAGCGGGCGACGGAACTCGCTCTCGTCGAGCGGCGAGTAGAGCGCCTGCCACGCACCCACGAAGGTGACGAGGAGGAGCGCCAGCAGCTCGAGACGGCACGCGAGCGAGCTCCGCTTCCACCACGCGACCGCGTCGTTGAGCGTGAGCAGGAAGGGGCCCGCGAGCACCACGCCCACGGCGTCGCCCATCGCCCAGTGCACGGGCGACCACCAGACCAGGTCGCCCCCCGCGAGCGCGGCGCGATAGAGCGCCGCCCACGCCGCTGCCAGCGGCCCCGCGACGAAGAGCGCCACGCCCGCCAGGGAGATCACGTCGTACGGTTCGGCGAGCCGCGTGCGCCCTGCGAGCAGGCGCTGCAGCACGAGGGCCGCGACCACGTTCGACGCGAGCGACCCCGCGATGACGAGCGCCGAGAGTCCCGTGGAGCGCCCCAACGTCGCGGCGACGCCCAGTCGGATGAGGAAGGCGAGCACCAGCACCTGCCCCCACTCGCGTCGCTTGCGACTGAACAACCACGCGATCGCCGCGCCCGAGGGCGGCCACCAGATCGCCGCGGCGCCCGCCGACTGCACCATCGCGTAGCCCAAGGCGGCCACGGCGGCAAAGAGCACCGATTCGATGATCCACCGACGGGCGGCGCCGAGGGGTGTCGCGCGTTGTGCGGAGCCTGAGTGCATGGAGTGGCGGCGGACGTGCGGCGGGGAGCCGGCGATGATCCCCTGCGAGGGCCTGCGCTGTCGAGAAACGCTACAGATTGACGCGCGAGGGGTGGCCGGGGGCACGGGGTCGGCTGGCGGTGGGGGGTAGGGTCGTGCCTGACATCAACCCCCACGTTTCCCCGGTATCGGCTGCAACGGTGGAACTACCAGGGGGAGCGTCCGCGGACGCGGTCGTGTCCGCTGCGTCAGGCCTCGTCGGCCCCTGGTCGCGGCGATCCGCGCAGATTCGCGGCGATTCGCGCTGATTCCCCTCCCCACCCCTATGCGCCGCCAGGCGACGATGCTCGGCTAGCGAGCTTCTCCTCAACGCGTCGCACAGGACCGGTCGCCTCATCCACGACGTACGAGGCGGCCAGCTTGTCGTGGAGTCCCTGCCGGTCCGCATCCACGAGGATCCATCCCAGCGGAAGCGCGAGCGTCGGCCCCGAGCCCAGCTTCCCCACCACTTCGCGCACCATCATGCGCAGAAAGCCGAGCGGCCGACCCGCGCCGTTGACCACACGCAGGCCGAGGAGCCACTTGCCGACCGACCGGCCGTCGGTCCAGAAGCCGAGCGTGGCGGCCCACCAGAGGAGAATGGCGCCGCCCACGATCAGGGTGGGGATGCCTTCGCGCACCGATGTCCAGTCGAGCCCCAGCACCGCCACCGCCGGAAGCAGCGCCACATCGATCAGCCCGGCGACCAGTCGCCGCCCGCGCGACGCGATGCGCATCTCTTCGGTCTCCGCCCTCGGCTCGGCCACCTGTGACGCCGTGACCGCACGCGAAGCGACGGCGCTCGCAGCGGCGGGCGTCTCCGGCGCCCTCGCGGACTCCTCCCCGCCCCGCACCACTCAGCCGCGCCCGATCACCCGCGCCACCTCGGCGATGTCGGACGGCGTCGTCCGGCAGCATCCCCCCATCCACGAGATTCCCGCCGCCTCGAACTCCGCCACCCAGTCCGCCAGCCGCCGCGCCGTGGGCGCGCCGTCCCACCCGCGCGTCTCCGCGTTCCAGAGCTCGCCCGAGTTCGGGTACGCCAGCAGCGGCTTGGACGTCCCCGCCCGCATCCGCCGCGCCAGCCCCGCCACCCGCTCCGGCGGCAGGCAGTTCATCCCCAGCGCGATCACCTGCGGCTCCCCTTCTATAGAAGCCGCCAGCGCCGTCACGTCGTCCCCAAACGCCGTGTGCCCCGCGTCCCGGCACTGCACGCTCACCCACGCCCGCGCCGCGGGCACCTCGCGCAGCGCCCGCACGATCGCCCGCACCTCCAGCGCCGACGGGATCGTCTCGCACGCCAGGAAGTCCGGCCCCGCCGCCCAGAGCACCGGGAGACGCTCGCGGTGGAATTCGAAGAGCTGGTCCTCGGTGAGGCCATACTCGCCGTGGAACTCCGAGCCGTCGGCCAAGGTGGCGCCGTAGGGGCCGATGCTGGCGGCGACGAAGGTGGGGCGGGTCGAGCCGCTCGCCTCGTGATACGCACGCTCCGCCGCCCGCGCCAACTCCACCGACCTGGCGAGCAGCGCGTCGGTCTCGTCCGCCGAGACGCCGCGCGCGGCAAAGCCGGAGCGCGAGGCCTGGTAGCTCATGGTGGTGACCACGTCCGCGCCCGCGTCGAAGTAGTCGCGGTGCACGGCCGTGATCGCCTCGGGCGCGTCGAGCAGGAGCCGCGCAGCCCAGAGGGCGTCGGAGATGTCGTGTCCGCGGCGGGTGAGTTCGGTGCCGGAGGCGCCGTCGAGGAGGCGGTGCATGAGCGGAATATGCTTCTGCACGGCCTCCCCGGCGACGAGCGCCCGCTCCCGCGGACGCTCGTTCGCAACGCGGTCCTTATCGACGCAATGCCGACCGGCCGAACGCGGGCCTGGAACAGATACGCTGTCGGCGACCGCTCTACTTCCTCGGCCGCGACGGCCTGCGGTGCTTCTCGCCTGACCGAGCCTTGCCCGTGCGCGTTGCCCTGCGTGGCGTCGCCGCTGCGTCTCCGCGAGGTCCATCGCCCGTCTTCCCACCGTCCAGCCCGTACCACCCCAGCAGGTTCTTCACCACCTTCGGCTGCACGAAGTAGTTGCAATGGTGCACGGAGCTGTTGGTGCCGTACGCAAGCGTCCCCGTCACAAACCCCGGCCGTGACGGCTCGATGGCCGACATGGACGTCGTATTGACCACCAGGTCGTTGGCCTCGGCGAACAGCTGGTCCACGGCGCCGTCGAGCAGCTTGTTCACGATCGTCGGGCTCATCGCCGGGGGCTGTCCGTCGGCCGTCTGCGCGCCGACGTCAAAGTCGGACGTCACGACGTAGTACTTGATCTTCCCGGGCTCGGGCTCGTCCGGCTGCGGGTAGTTGATCTCGCCGATGAAGGCGCCCGACGGGTCCATCGCCTCGAGTCCGGGAACGTCGTTGTCGTCGAGCGCGGAGATGGCCAGGGCCTTCACGAGCGCGCCGAGCCCCTGGATGATGCCGTTGACGATCTTGGCGACCACGGCGGCGGCGGCGAACAGGCTGATCGCCTGACAGGCCGCCGCCGCAAGGTTGGTGTAGCGATCGATGAACGCGTCCCAGTTCTTGCGTTGGGCCAGCACCGTCCCCTGGTGCGTGCACGCGACGAACACGGCGTTCTTCATGGTCGGCTTGAACGAGCCGGCACTCGGGAGGTCGTACTCCACCAGTGCGCGGTAGACCAGGCCCCCGCGCGAGTGCATCAGCGCGTCAATCTCGGGCGGTGCGGGCCAGTCGATCTTTTCCAGGCGGCCCAGCATCGCCTTCGAGTTGACGGCGGGTGACACGCTCAGCGTCGGATGGTCGAACCCGAGCACCACATCGTATTCCGCGAAGATGCGCGCGAGCAACCGCTTCCCGGCGTCCGTCGCATACAGGGAGCCGTACGCTCCCACGGTGCTGCTGAACGTGCCATGCACGAACAGGAAAACGCGAGGCGCACGCCCCTTCACGCCGGACAGGTCGGGCTGCTCGTCATCGGCCAGGTGCTTCCAGGTGGCGGGATCCGGCGAGGCCAACTGGACCAGTCCGGAGCTGACGTTCCGCTCGAGATGCGAGATCACGGCGCCGATCACCGGCTTCGCGACGAATTTGAAGACCCGCGCGATCAGGTCGGGCAGGAAGTCCATCAGTCCGGCCGCAGCCCCACGCGGTCCTCCCTTGGTCGGCACCCGCTTCCGCGGGTGCGCCACGGCGATGGTGAAGTGCTGCGAGCGCCGCACCGTCTGCGGCGCCGCCGCGGCACCCGGACGTCCCGATCGCCCGGGGGCACGCTGGTTGGTCGTCGCATGCGCCACGTGCCACGACCAGGCGCCGTCCTGCTCGACCAAGATCACGGCGTGCTCGTCGGGGCCCAGGTCCACGTCGAGCGACAGCTCAGGCCCCGGTCCGACCGGAGCGGCGGCTGCGCCGGCGCGACGCCTTCCCCGCCCCGCGCCACGCACCGGCGATGGGCCGGGTGGCAGCCGCACCGGAATCGTATCCACGAGGTTCAGGTCCTGTCGTCCCAGCGCGGCAGCGAAGTGGTCACCCAGCCCGCCGGCGCCGGGCGCGGCCTGCGCGGTGGGCCTGCGGGCGCGGCCACGAGTCGTGGAGCGCGTCGAGGCCTGCCGTGGTGGCGACCAGAGGGCACCCCCAGTGGGAAGCGTGATCTGGATCCCGGACGTGCGCTTGATGGTCGGCATCGGAGTGGTGCGCGTGGAAACGTGCTTCGCGGTGCATCGTGCAACGGCGAGCCACGTCGCCCGTCGCTGCGCTGGGGGTCCCCTTCTCCTGTTACTTCTTCTTCTTCTTCTTGGCCGCTTGCTTGGCCTTCGCCCGCGGGAACATCGTGGCCGCGAACCGGTAATCGCTCGCGTCGATGTCCAGCCCGCCCACGATCGTCTTGTGGTTCGTCGTGATCTCGGCCGGGATCTGGTAGCACATGATGGACTTCGGGTCGGCATGCGCCGTCCCCCGCACCGATCCTTCCTCGATGGGCGTCAGCACCTGCTGGCGCACCTCCTCGGGCGTCCAGTGCTGCGTCTCGCCGTAGAACTTGATCGCCTTCTCCACGTCGATCAGCGCCACCAGCTCGCGCCGCATGTGTTCGTGCACGAATCCCATCGTGTGGCCGGTCTCGTGGCGCACCACGCGCCGGTACTCGCTTTCGGGCATGTCCATCACGTTGAACCCCTGCAGGTTCATCGTCGGCTCGTGGGCGGGAATGGCGAGGATCTGGGTACCGACGTAGGACCAGTAGCCGCCCCAGTTACCGTCGCGGAAGGTGATGCGCACCTGCGGTCGCACCCCCGCGCGCGCGAGCGTGAATCGCACGTTCGCGGTCTTGTTCCACGCGTTCATGTGCGCGAGGATCCGCCGCTGCAGCGCCGACGGCGCGTCGCCGTCGAGGAAGCCCACGGTGAGGTTGACCGTGTGCGTGGGCCAATAGTTCGCGATGAGGAGCGCCGCACGCGCCGGATGCAGCTCCACGCCCGGCACCGCCGCGCGCACGCGGTGCAGCAGCGCCGCATTGGCGGGATTCTGTTCCTGGGCGATCTCGGCGGCCCGAATGCGGAGATCTTCGGAGAGCCTCCGCGGAACGCAGGCAATCGGCTGTGGCCTCTCGACGGCCTTCGAGGGTGCGGAGCGAGCACGTTTGCGGGCGGTCATGTCACACGTCCTGGGGAGACAGTGCGGTTGTAGTCCCGGAGTAACGGCGCTGTCACACGCGGGAATGACTCAGTCAAGGCGGTGCGCGGCCCGGCGAGCTCCTGCTCGCGCGACTGCATGCCGAGGGCCTCGGGCCTCTGGGGACTCGGCTCACACCGGCGGCACGGCCCTGTGCGTGCATGTCGCGTCGAGGCGCGTCGCGGTGTTGTCATGGGGCCTCCACGAGCGCGGGAGGCCTCGGCGTCCCGAGCTTCGCATGAGCGTGCCATGGACGGGCGGACGCACATCGTCGCGCAGACGCACCCAGAGGGAGCAACCCTCGCTGCAAGGGCAGCGAGACGATAGGGCCGATTCGCGACATTGTGGTGTGATAATGCGACATCGTACGGGACTGACTCCCCGTCGCGCGCTGTCATGTCATCCACGCGTCTTGCCCCATGGCATCGCGTCAATCCTTGCGCGTGGCGGGGAGGCACCCTAGCGTATCGGCCCATCACTCCGCGCGTGGCGCCGTGGTGGCGCGATTCCAATGCGCATCGCGCGGAGTGCCGTCCGGCAGAAGGTGAGGGGTGACGACGCCGCCACGCTCCACTACTCCCGGATGCTCTCGAGGACGCGGTCGCTGCCGCGGTACGCCGAGGCCCGGATGGACATTCGCAATGCGGCGCAGGGCGCCCTCGCCTTCCTGCTCGGACTTCTCGCCATCACTCCGCGCGAGCGAGCACCCACGACCTCCGACGGATCGTCAAGGCCACAGCACGTGCTGCATGCGTCCGCGTCGCCCGACGTGCCGTGCGATGCGCGCCTGTCCGGCGTCACGCTCGACACCAAGGCGAAGGCGCGACCCGAGCGCGACTGCCGGATCGGCCATCGACTGCTCGAGCGCTTCTTCGCCGGCACGGCGTTCGATCGAAGCGCCGTGCGCCTGCGTGTCATCGTGGCCATGGTGCCCGACCCGCGGGAGATTCGACAGCGGTTTGCCTACGACAACGAGGTCGAGGCCATCCGGGCGGCGCTCGAAGCGTCACACCTGAGCCTCGACCGGTTCGACGTGAGCGCATTCCACGACTCGAGCGCCGGTGCCGGATCTCGCGACGCGTCGAAGGCCGCGTCCATCCCGCCTGCGCCGTTGGGCGCGATGCTGTACCGCGAGGTTTCGGCGACGCTCACGTCGGTGTCCCTCGTGCTGGTCTACCTCGTGCCCGAATTGCCCACGTCGGGCGCGGACTCCCGGGCGCTCGCCGAGGCGCTGAGCGAGGAGCATGCGTTGGTTCACCACACTGACGCGCCCTACCGGCGAGCGGACGACGCCAAGCTGCGCGTGCTGGGGCCCGCATTTTCCGGGGGCGACTGGTCGCTCAGCGCCGCCCTGCTGGCAGCCAGCGCGCAGGATGCCTGCCAGCCCAGGCCCGACGTCATGATCGTGAGCGGCTCCGCCTCGGGCTCCTCGGCGTTCGCGATGCTCCGCGCGGATGCCCTCAAGCAGCGCTACGCGTCCGTCAACGCATTCACCACCGTGCACTCGACCGAGGCGCTGAGCCGGACGTTGCGCGAGTTCGTGCTGCCACGCCTTGGCGTTGACGAGTCGGAGGTGGCGTACCTCGTCGAGAGTTCGACACAGTTCGGCGGTGGCGCCATTGCCGCGCTCGACAGCGCGGTGAATCCCTCCCATGGAGAGCAATCCGACACCAGCACGAGGCCGGGTGACCCGAGTCAACCGGCGGGGCCAGCCGCATCCGCGTCCGCTCGAACCGCGCGCGGGGAGGATCGCGGTCCTCGGTTTCTTCAGGTTCGCTTCCCGCTGCACATCTCCTCCCTGCGCGAGATGTCGTCCGAGTCCACGCGCGAGGGAGCGGCTCCGCTCCCGGGGCTGCAGCCAAGCCGCGCCCGCGTCGCGCTGCCACTGAACGGCGGAAACGGCGGCTGGACGGACCCTGCCGCCCTGTCCGAGCTCACGCCGGCGTCGGTGAGCCTCGCCCTCGATGATCTCGCGGAGCTGCTGCGCGCGAAGCAGGTCCGCGCGGTCGTCATCGTGGCCACCGACGCGCGCGACTACATCTTCCTGTCGGTCGAGTTGCGTCGTCGCCTCCGGGACGTGCAGTTCATCAGCCAGGGAGGACTCAACCGGCTCCTGCTGCACGCCGACGTGAATGAGTCCATGCGGGGCACCCTGCTCGTGGGGACCTACCCGCTCCTGCCGGAATCTGAGGAGTGGCCGTGGTCCGCCGAGCGCACGCCCATCTCGCACGTCCTGCTCGCCAGCGAGGAGGCGGAAGGCGCGTTCAACGCGACCGTGTTCCTCCTGGATCGGACGGGTCGCTCCATGGATTACTGCGACGTGGTGCAGGCGGATCGCGTCTGCGCTCGTCCGCCCATCTGGGCGCTCATGGTTGGCCGCGGCTCGTTCGTCCCGCTCTTCCGCAGGCGCACGCTGGATGACGCTGCCCTGATGTGGTCCGACAGTCTCGCACGGCTGCGCCAGCCCACGGACTACAGCCCCCCTGAGGGGGACTCGCACACGCCGATCCTGCTGCGCCTCCTTCTCCTGTTCGCGGCCGGCACGCTCGCGCACGCGCTCTTCTCCGATTGGCGCAAGGCCGCGGGGCTCGACCGGGACGCCGAAGACAGGAGGCGCGCGACCACCATGGACATGGCGGGCACCCCGGAGCGCGACGCCTTCTGCGCCCACCAGCTCGAGCGGCGCGCCTACCTGCTCGGTCGCGGGTTCTGCGTCGGCACCATCATGGCACTGATCGCGCTCTTTGCCATGGACGTCATGAGCCCGCTGCCCATGAGCCGGGGCGAAGTGGGTGGCGCCGTGACGGTCGGCATTGGGCTGGCCTGGCTCCTCTTCATGCTCCTGGCACCCGTTGCACCGGGGCTCGTCGCCGTGGTGATGGACACGAAGGCCTGGTGGTCGGCCGTGCCCGCCCGCGCCACGGGGAGCAGCTTCGAGGTCACGGGAGCGCTGCGCTACCGGTCGCTAGGCTGGGTCACGGTGATGCTCGTCGTCATGGGCGCGAGCTCGGCCGCCGCGCTCTGGCTGATGGGCGCCGTGACGCGGCTATCGCCATCCTCGCGTCATGTCTTCGCGGAGCAATCGCGTCACCTCGCGTCCGGGGGCTCCATCTTCGTGCCCGTGATGCTGGCATGCCTGGTGGGAGCGCTGTGGTCCTCGTTCAACATCTCGCGCCTGCGCCGATTGTCGCGCGCGCGGGCCTTCCCCGAGTGCCTGGCGTCAGGGTCGGGGCCACCGCCGGCAGACCTCAAGTCGCTCCTCAAGTCGCATCGAAGGACGCTCCTGTGCGAAACGCTCGGGCCAACGGACCAGATCGGCAGCATCGTGCTGCTGTCCGTCCTCGCCCTGGCCGTCGCCCTCTGGCTCCAGATCGGATTCGTGCCGGCGGCACTGACCTTCTCGGAGGCATGGGCGCGCGTATCCGTCGTCCAGCTGGTGGCGCTGGCCGTGGTGTCGGTGCTGCTCGTCCTGACCCTGGACGGATTGCGTGCCGCCCGTCTGGTATACGAGTTCAATCGCTTCCTCGGGCGCTTTGCCGCGTCGGGTACCTTCCGGCATCTCGTGGCGTTGCCTCGCGCTGCGCGCGCCACCCTCCGTCCCGATGCGGTTCGCGAGGATTCGGGAACCGAACTCGCCCGCCTGACCCTCACGCAGGCGTATCGTCTCCACGCGCTCCTGCAGTCTTCAGAGGGTGGCGCGATTGTCACCGCCCGTTCAACGCTGCCGCAAGCACTCGCGACCGCCCTGTCCGCTCGCGGCGTCGCAGCGGGTTCGGCCGAATCAACTGAGACGCCCGTTCCCCCCAAGCCGGCGCGTCCGCGGCTGAGCGATGACTCGCCCGCGAATCGGGCGCTTGTCACCTCGCTGTTACTTGAACTGGACGCGACGACGCCCGCCGCCCCGGCACAGGCGCCCGCGGTCTCCACGTCGTCCGCCGCCGGTACGGCCGAGGACGCGTCCGACGTCCCGGTCGGAGTCCGCGCGATCTCCGCGACGTTGTTGTCGCTCCTCGTCGCTGCAGATCTCAGCGCCCGCATCTCGCAGGTGCGTCGCTTCTTCCTATTCTGCCTGAGCGGGATGATCCTCGCTGCGGCGCTCCTGGTGAGCTATCCGTTCGAGGGTCAGGTGCCCGCGCGCGTGACGCTCGTGGTCATCATGGCGGCCACCGTGAGCATCTTCGTCGCGGCGCTTATCGGCCTCAATCGCGACCGAGTGCTCAGCAAGCTGACCGGTACGGACCCGGACAAGCTGACCTGGGAGGCGGGGTTCGTCCTGCAGACCCTGGCGCTGATCCTCGTACCGATTGGCACGATCATTTCGTGGGAGTTTCCGGAGGCGCGGGCGGCGGTGTTTGCGTGGCTGACGCCGGTGTTGCATTCGTTGGGGCACTGATCGTCGCATCGCAATGCACCTGACCGCTCTGGACACGCGCGTTGTCCCAACGGCGCTGGATGGCGACGCCCAACGTTCGCGTCGTCGTCGCCTCCGACATCGGAGGACTGCGCCGGTCGTTCCTTGCTTGCTTCCGCCAACCACGCTGCGGCGCGGACTCCTCACTTTCCAGACTTACGATGTCTCCTCTCGCGTGAACAGTTGTTAGCAGGGTGTCCTCGCGCGCACAGCGCGGCGCGGCCCTTCGCACTCGGCGCCGAGGAAGGATAGCCGGGCCGCCCAACATTCACGCGCTCTATCGACCGTGGCTTCGTTCGCCTGTCCCTTCCGCTCTCCCGCGCACGGCCCAAGCGTCTTCAAGGCCCATCTCTCACCTCGTCTCTGCGCATGATACCAGACCCCGGCGCATCGTCACCAGCGCCCGCAGCGCTCCCGACGCCGACACCCGCTCCGCACCCGCGCCCGGAGCCGCTGCCACCGCCTTCTAGTCACGCCAACGCGGACGAGATCGCGCTGCTTCGCGGGCAGGTTGACGCGCTGCAGATTGAGGCGACCAAGCGCAGCCGTCCATGGTACCGCACTCCGTCAGACGTGATGAGCGTGGTAGCATTGACGATCTCGACGCTCTTCAGCTTGCTTGCCTTGCGTCATCAATACATGGAACGCGCAGACGCTGCCGTTGCCGCTCAGGTGGCGCTTCTGCGACAGGAGATCGCCTCGCTCGCGCAACTGCAGACGGAATGGGAGGAGGTAGCGGAGCGGACGGCGAACAACGTGTCGCTGCAGGCCCGCCTGAACAGCGCGTTCAATGCGCGACGCCAGCTTCTTATCGAGGACATTGATCGGCTCATCGACGCCGTTGGCGCGCACGTTCCTTCGATGTACTTCGTCTTGTTCGGCCAGCAGCTGGCGCTCGACGCCAATGGGTCTCGCGCCGCAGAGGTTCTTGCGCGGGGCCTTGCCGGAGCGCGCGGTTCCTTAGCGCGTTCGAACGTTCACCGCAGCATCGCCATGAACGCCTTGCAACCGGGTGATCCAGATACTGCCGCGGGTCGCATCGCCTGGAGAGCGGCCTTAATGGATCTCGATGGACGGGCGGACGCGTATGCACGCTATCTGAGGACGGACGACCTCAGAGTCTGGAGCACGCAAGAACGAGACCTAGGCAATGCGAAGCTCGCCGACTCGCTGCTGATCGCGGCGCGTCGAGAATTGGACCTCCTGCCCGCCGGTTCCCCGCTTCGGGCGCAGCTAGAGCGCCTCCTCCAAGCCGGCTCTCCACCAGCACCCATCTCCCCCATCGCCAGTGCAAGCGCGCAGCTGGTCGGCAGGTGGCGGCTGCGGCTTCCGGGAGGCGCGCGCGCGCTCCTCACAGTCGACCCTGTGGGCCCCACCGGTACGTCGCCCGTTCAAATACTCGTGTTCGCTGACGACCGGGTAGACGAGATTCGCACGGGCTTAGCTGGCGCAAGCAACGGCTCGTCGCTCTCGATCTGGTGGAGTGCCCAGCGCGAAGCCTCTGCTCGCGGTGGCCTGCGGGCGCCCGGTGCAGGACTAATGCACCTACGGCTGAACGGCATCAATGGGCTCGTCGGGGACGACGGACCCCTCGGGAGCCCACTTGTCCGTATTGTCGGAACTCGCGTACGGTGAATTCCGATAGGGAGACACTTTCGCCGAATGCAGCAGCTCCGGGACGAGAATCGGCGGCTCAAGCAGGTCGTCGCCGACCTGACGCTGGACAAGGCGATCCTGCGCGAGGACGTGGGAATAGAATCTTGAGCCCGGCCGATCGCCGCACGGCGGTCCGCTGGGCGCGGAACGCGTTCCAGCTGAGCGAGCGGTGCGCCTGTCGGGCGTTGGGCGTGGAGCGCTCGATGGTGCGGTACCGGTCGCGGAAGGCCGAGGATTAGCCACTGCGGGCCCGGCTGCGCGAGCTGGCCCAGGCGCGGCCGGCGTTTGGCCACAAGCGGCTCCACGTGCTCATCCGGCGCGAGGGCTGGGCGATCAATCACAAGAAGACCCATCGCCTGTACAAGGCCGAAGGACTGCAGCTGAAGCCGCGACGTCCGCGCCGCCGGCGCGCCGTCCTGCAGCGCGTCGGGGGGACCGTGGTGACGGCGCTGAAGCAGTGCTGGGCCATGGACTTCATGCACGATACGCTCGCCGACGGGCGGACCATTCGCATCTTCAGCACCGAGTTCACGTCGCAGGCCCTGGACCACTGGGCCTACTGGAACCACGTGCAACCCGACTTCAGTCGGCCAGGGAAGCCCGTGGACAACTGCGCCTGCGAGGCCTTCAACGGCAGCCTCAGGCGAGAGTGTCTCTCGCGACACTAGTTTGCCTCTCTCGCCGAGGCGCAGGTCATCCTCGAGGCGTGGCGGCAGGACTACAACGATCACCGGCTCCACACGACGCTGGGGCTCCAACCGCCGGCCGTCCATCGACGGGCTGGCATCTTCGAACCTCGGACCGTCCGGGTGATCAACTCGCGGTGACGGCTGGAGGAGAATCGGGGGACCAGGCCCAGTTGATCGACTCGCGGTGACGGCTGCTGGAGATTCGGGGGACCAGGCCCTCGACAATTTGGCCTCGCATCCCACGGGTGGCAAAATTGGAGTCGCACTGGAGAAGATATCACGGACTCAAGCCCCTCGGTCCCCGTATGTGGTCGCATGCGGGGGGGGGGCAGTCATCTGTGCCACTCCAGGCCTTCCGTCTAGCCTATCGACGACAGGCCAACCCTTTGAGAGTGGCAATATCCGCCTCAATCTCCTCGGCCGCACTTCGCCATTCGGGATGGCGCGGATCGTTCGGATAGTCTCGAGCGTCTGAGGTTCGTAGCTCATCCGCTAGGGCCACCAGATGCGTAGCAATCAACTGCAATCGAGTGTTCTGTCTCGTTGGGTCCGATGCACGAATGGCTGCGAGAACGTGCCCGACGGCAGCCGACCACTCCTCGTTCGCGCGTACGTAGCGTGTCCGTGCCTCCGGAGGACGGTCGGTCCACACTGAATCGGCTCCTCGACGAATGGCATCGCATACTTGCCGCGCGTTCGTGTTTGGTCGGTCAGGACAGATCACGCCTCCAAGCGCCCTTCTTGTGCTGTCAGGCCGAAGCGCGCGCACAGAGTCTAGTCGGCTTTGATACGTACGCAGTTCGGCGTTGCGCACAAGAAGTCTGGTGTTTTCGTCGCGCAGACGCTGCACTTCCTTGTCGGTGAAGTAGCCTTGAGCGTATCCCCATCCAAAGCCCAGACCTACGATGGAGCCCAGCCCGATGAGCAAGGTGCGAAACTTCCGCACAAACTCGATGAGTTGGTCGAGTCCGTCCTTAGGTTTCTTTGAGTTTCCCATCATCGCTCCCATCATACGCTTGGGTCTCCGCGCCCTTCAGTTCGCAAGATGCTCTTTCGCCGAGTGTCTGAAGGTGGCAACATTGATTCGCGCGAGGCAACCAGACGATAGGGCGGATGACCTATTGACTGTCGGTGGTAGACCACGTAGCAGCCCGTGTTCTATCGCGTCTCGCGTGGTTTGAAAGGCACGAATAGACGTGGGTTTCGAACCGGAGCGAGCGAGCTGGTGAGGCTGGGGGGTGAGGGCTGGCTCGAGCCCATGATCCAGCTCACAGAGTAGTGCGAACTCCGCCCACAAGCGGTTCCTTAGGACTCGGTACGCCCCGACCGTGTTGCAGCCCTCCCGCCACGCTGCGCTCAGGTGTCGTGCGTCTGGCAGGTTCACGATCCAGTGAAAGCTGAGGCACTCGTCGCTGTCATTATCGTGAAAGCTCTCCAGGTGGCTGTTGTCCATGGGCCTGCCCCGGCGCGTGAACGCCAGCTCGACCCCGCGTGCATCCCCTTGACGTCCAGGGCCTTCGCAATCGTCTAGGGACCGTTGTCGAGAATCACGCGCTACGGGGCGCGCCGCGCCAGCGCAAGCTCGCCGAGGACGCGGGCGACGGTCGCACGGGGCAACGACGCGTCCACGTGCAACGCCAAACACTCGCGCGCGCACTCGTCGACGACGCTCAACATCCAGAACGTCCGTCCCGTCGCGAAGGCGTCGCTAGTGAAGTCAAACGTCCACTGCAAACTCGGGCCCGCGTGGACGCGCCGAGGAACGCGCGCCGCGCTGACTTGCTTGCGCCGCTCCGACTTCCGCGGGCGCAGGTCTTCGACACGGTACACGCGCCGGAGCCGTTTGTGAGCGAAGCGCCACCCGTTACGCGCCAGCAGAATGCCCACGCGGCGGTACCCCACCCGGGGTGATCGGCCGCTTTGGCGCGCAGGGCGGCCGCCAGCGGGGCATCGCTCGCAGGTCGGGAAACGTGCTGCCAGCGCCAGCGCGCCATGCCCGTCACACGGCAGGCGCGGCGCTGGCTGACGGGGTGGGAGGTGGCCTGTTAGCTGACGGCGGCCCTTCGCGCCTTGGTCGTCACCAGCTGCGCCCCGCCACCTCTTTCAACATCGCTTTGTCGAGGCTCAGGTCGGCCACGAGCTTCTTGAGTCGGCGACTCTCGCACCAAAGCCTCTTCAGGCGCCGGATCTCAGCCTTCTGCATCCCGCCTCACGTGGCGCGCCACCGAAGGAAGCTCGTCTCCGTGATCCCGTAGCGCTCGCTGACATAGCGTACCCTCGTCCCGCCGGCGGCTGCGTGCAACACGCTATCGAACTGCTCATTCGTGAATCGGATCGCGTCCGCTTCTTGGGACCTCCTCCGCCACTCATGCCAGGTCGATTCCTAGCCACCCATCCGGTCCCGAGCGTGGGCCGCCGGTCCGTCACTCCACTCTCACCATCCGCGGCTAGCCGTTACGTATCGCTCTAGTAACCAACTCTCCGCCTCACTATCAACTACGGTATCCTCGAAACAGTCTAGCGCCAACTCGCGCGACATGGTGCTCCTTCGCAATGCAAATGCGCGTGGCACGAATGCGCGCGTATTCGCGCATCGCAGTCGCGGCGTCGCATCGAATTCTCGGCGAAGCACTGAGCGATACAGCGACAGGGCTCGGCTCTCTCTGCACGCGGGAATCCAGTGATCGAAGAGGAGGCATGATGGTTCTGAGGTGGACCGGAGTAAGCCCCCAATAAGTTCCGCCCACGCCCGGACCGATAGGTAGTAGCTAATGCCCTCCGCGACAACTAGCAGAGGCCGATTGCGCGCTGCACTCCACTTGAGCCAGTCTTTCAGTATCAACCCTCGATCCGCCGCCAGATTGATATCTCCTCCGCAGCGCCTGGTTGGAAGGGCTGCAAGATAGGGAATGGTGTTCCACCATGCCTGCCGTCGGGCGAGAATCTCAGCCGCATCAATTTCATACCTTAATGCTGGCCGCTTCCTTCGCGTCGAAGCGTACTCGACGAGACCTGGCGCTACGGCGACTTCGACGGCGGAGGGAAACCGCTTAAGGAACTTTTCTCTTTCGGCATCGAAGTAGTGATTCCTTGTCTCCATCTCGACAGAGGCATGTTCGTACCCGGCCCGTCGAAGGCGAAGAAGTAGTCGACGTGCCAGTCGGCGCTCCGGCAGACCCAAGGGCACGCACAAAGCCATTGCGCCAGATTGCGCGCGCGCCTCGGCGAATGCGAGCGCGGTGAGTGACAGTCCTCTCATTCGAGCAGTCGCAAGTCTAGGTCGACTCCTTTCGCTCATCCCGTGGGCTCTGACTCGCTCCTAGGAAGCCGAATAGCTTTCGCATCGCATCGTCCTGAGGCTGCGAATCACCGTAGTTCGCGACGAAGAATCGCGCCAGAACGTGAGCCCACGCGCCGAGCGCGAAGAGAGCCACTGCGGCTACGGCATGTCCGTCGAACGTGAGCGCGATGGGCACCCACGCATGCACTGCGGCGGCGGCCGAGAGTGCGACGAGCCCACCTGCCACAGCCATAACTAGGCCGTAGACGATGGCGCCCACGAGTCGCGTTGTCTCCCTCAAGTCTCGTTGAAAATCCGCTCGTCGCGTGGACTGCTCATCGCGTTCGCAAGAACGCGCGTACCACTCCCACGCAAATCGCACCAGGAACGAGAAGCCGAGCACGAAGATGGCGATCAGCCAGGCAGCCTGTTCACCACCCTGGCCGTGAACTGCCATGATCGAGTCACCAACGAAAGCGGTCATCGCGCTCTCCTCAGTCTTCGTGACATAGCTACCGCGCCGATAGGCAGTGCCGCGACAGCAGCGGGAATTACGGGCAGTAGGGCCAGCAACTCCTGCGGCTTCAATCCTAGGAGTTGGGTGCTTCCTGTGGCGCTGCGCTGTATCGCAAGCGTTCCGATAAGTCCGGAGACGCCTACTGCGGTCACGATACCTAGAGTGATTGCACCTGCGCTTGTTCTCCGCTTGAGTGCAGCCAAGACGACCGCAGCGAACAGACTAAACTGGCCGCAATAGAGCACGTAAAACGCAGAAAGAGGGTCGCTCATCGCTCCCGAGCCGAAGAGCAGCAGCCATGCGACCACGACCACCCCAGTGATGACCATCACAAGGACTCGCCCTGCGTCGGCCATGTACTCACGCGAGAGCCATGCCCATCCTTTCTTCACTCCCAAGGGCACCAGCAAGTCCGCGGCGATGGAATGCGCGGCAACTACGATAAATGTGTCCGCAGTTGACAGCGCAGCAAGAATCAGCCCAACCAGGAAGAATGCGGTGAGCGGAATCGCAGCGCCGCCGAAGGACGCGACTGCGCGCAGGTCTGCGATTGGTGCCGTTCCGCCTCAGAATGCGATCGCGCCAGGCAAGTGCGGTTCGAGAAATGTTCGCACCAATGCGCCCAGGAGGCCGTACGCTGCGACAACGGCGACGAGAATCATGCCACCAGCAATGGTACCCGAACGCGTGATCTCCAAGCTCCGACTCGCACACGCACGCTGCCACTGGTCCATCGTCACGAATAGCCACGCGAAGCACAAGAACATCAGTCCGGTGACATCAGCAATGCTGGGCGAGACGAAGGCGGCGCTCCGTTGCAGATTCGCGAGTTCGTCCCACCCTAGACCTGAGGCGACCAATGCGACTATCAGGCCGAGCACCGACAGTACGCATAGGGTGGCCTGCCACAGGTCCGTATACACAACGCTCCGAAAGCCTCCGTACGCACAGTACAACGCGACGGCGACCATCAGTCCGATAAACGCCGTTGCCGTTTGAATGGCACCGTTCGAGAGTGTAGCGAGAATACCTGCGGCGAGATGTACTTCAAGAGCGGTCACCAACACGAGCGTAATCACCGTCACAATCGACGACGTCATGCGAACGAGTGCGGCGGCGTCCGCATGTTCCTGGAACGGGCTGGCGATGAACTCGTGTAGAGTACCATCGTTTTCCCGATTCTCGACGTACGCTTTCAGTCTACGCGCGATGAGCACGAAGCCGGCCGTGAGCATAAGCATGCTCAACGCCAGCCATGCAACGCCCTGCAATCCGTAGGCATAGCCCCACACACCGCAGACGAATACCATGTTGCCGAGAGACAGGTTCGCCGCCACTAGGCTTCCCACGAACTGAGTGCGTCCGAGTCGGCCCGAATCCAAGAAGTATCCTTGGAGTCCATCACGGGCGCGCCCATGTCGCACGGCCCCGATAAAGAAGGCGATCGATACGATGAGCAGGATGAGAATTGTTATTGACGAGAGCATCGCAATTTACAGTTGTAGTCGTCCCGGTCTTGTCGCTTCGCGTGACGCCTCTGAAAGTCAGCTCGAGTCGCGCTGCGTCGGCGATTCTTGACAATCGATACTTTGCACGTGAACCGGTGCGCTGGAAAATGGTACTCGAAAGCACCAGGTCGTCGGAGTGTCTCGTCGTTCGCTCGATTCCATGTCGTGCTAGTCCGCCTGCTTCCCCAACTGTCTTACGCGTGCTGGGCGCTACCTTCGCGACTGACAACTCGCTCGTGCGTGCGAGCGCTAGGGAGCATGTGTGTTGCCTTACGCATGCAAGGACGCGTCGCGGCTCGCACACTTCGTGTGGGATCAAAGTCTGAGTGCAACGTGCGGCCCAGCCCCCTCCTGGGGACTGGGCCGCGCTGCCTCGTCCGAGGCCAATGCTGCACCCGCCGCGCCTAGGTCGTCAAATACCCTAGGGCAGACGGTCTAGCGGGGTCACCTCACCCGCATTCAGAGAACCCACACACATGACACTTCACACACCCTTCCGCGAACTCCAACCCAGACCCACAGTCCGGGCACGTCCCCATGAACGTCTGCGCCTCAGTGTTATCCGAGAACAGCTGCGCCTGCGCCCCCTCCCCCCCGCGCTGACTCACAGAGACCGGCTTCGACACAGTCTCTGACGCCGGCACGCTGGGAGCGGCCCCAACGCCACCAACCCCAGGCAACTCCTGCTGCACCCCCTGCCGCTCGCGCCACCACTCCTCAAGCGCAATACCAATGGCGTCCGGCACGGACAGCACCTTGTTCGGCCCAAGGCCCACCGCGCGATCCGACGAAATCCCACGCAGTTGCCGCACGACCTCCTGCAGCGGAATCCCGCTCCGCAGCGCCAGCGAGATCAGCCGCCCCATGGCCTCCGCATCCGCCATGGCCGAGCCGCCGGCCTTGCCGAGATTGATGAACACGTCGAACGGCTGCCCGCGGTCATCCTCGGAGATGTGCGTGAACATCGTCCCGAGCGGCGTCTCCTTCCGGATGCTCATCGAGCGGAGCTTGTCCGGGCGCGCGCGCTTCTTCCGCCGCTGCAGGTTCTCGCTCTCGCTGTCGAACAGCTGCTTCTTGAGCCGCTCGATCTCCGCGTCCTTCTCGGCGATCGTCCCCTTGAGCTCGCCGATCTCGCGCTTGCCGCCCGTGCCATCCGCATTGAGCGTCGCGGCCAGCGCGGGGAACTCGCCGGTGCCGCCCGTGGCCTTCACTTCCTCGCGGACCTTGGCGGCCTGCTCCGTGGCGCCGGTGCTCAGCACCTGGTTGTCGCGGCTGCCGTCCCGGTAAACGGTCACGCCCTTGCACTTCATCTCGTAGGCGAGCTCGTAGATCGCGCGCACGTCCTCGAGGGTCGCGGTGTAGCTGAAGTTCGTCGTCTTGCTGATCGCCGAGTCGCAGTGCTGCTGGAACGCGGCCTGCATGCGGATGTGCCACTCGGGGGCGATGTTGTTCGCCGTGTTGAACACGCGCTGCCAGCGCTCGGGCACCTCGGGCTGGTTGACGCTGCCCGTGGTCGCGATGCGCTCCATGAGCGCCTCCGAGAACCACCCCTCGCGCTTGGCGACGTCCACGAAGTCCTCGTTCACGTCCGGCATCTTGACGCCGGCCTGGTTGCGCATGAACGCGACGGCGAAGAGCGGCTCCAGGCCGCTCGAGCAGCCGGCGATGATGCTGATCGTGCCGGTGGGGGCGACGGTGGTGACGTTGCAGTTGCGCAGCATCTGCATCGGGCTGATGCGCTTACCCGCCGCATCGCGCGCGCACGTCTCGTCGGGGCCCCAGATGCTCCGCGCCCACTCGGGGAACGGCCCGCGCTCGCTCGCCAGGCGCTCGGACTCCTTCTTCCCCTCGACGTCGAGGAACTCCATCACCTTGCGGCCCATCTCGACGCCCTCGGGGCTGTCGTACGGGATCCCGAGGCGCACGAGCATGTCGGCAAAGCCCATCACGCCGAGCCCGATGCGACGGATGCGCTTGCTCAGCGCGTCGATCTCGGGCAGCGGGTACTTGTTGACGTCGATGATGTTGTCGAGGAAGTGCGTCGAGAGCCGGATGTCGGCGCGGAACGCTTCCCAGTCCATCACGCCGTCCTTGACGTACAGGCCGACGTTGACCGAGCCGAGGTTGCAGACGTCGTACGGGAGCAGCGGCTGCTCGCCACAGGGGTTCGTGGCCTCGTAGCTCCCGAGGTGCGGCACGGGGTTGTAGCGGTTGGCCTCGTCAATGAAGAAGACCCCGGGCTCGCCGGTGCGCCACGCGCCCATGATCATCTTGTCCCACACCTCGCGCGCGTTCGCCTGGCCCGTCACCTGCTTGAGGCTCGGGTCATACAGGTCGTACGTCGAGTTGGTCTTGACGGCCTCCATGAACGCGTTGGTCACGCCCACGGAAATGTTGAAGTTCACGATCTGCGTGAGGTCTTCCTTGCAGGCGATGAACTCCATGATGTCCGGGTGATCCACGCGCAGGATCCCCATGTTGGCGCCGCGACGCGTGCCGCCCTGCTTGACCGCGTCCGTGCTCGCGTCGTAGAGCTTCATGAAGCTCACCGGGCCGCTCGCCACGCCGGTCGTCGAGCGCACCATGCTCCCCTTGCTGCGCAGGCGCGAGAAGCTGAACCCCGTGCCGCCGCCACTCTGGTGGATGAGCGCCATCGAGCGCAGCGTGTCGTAGATGCCGTTGCTGCCGTTCGAGAGCGCGTCCTCCACGGGAAGCACGAAGCACGCCGACAGCTGCCCGAGCGGACGGCCGGCGTTCATGAGCGTCGGCGAGTTGGGCTCGAAGCGACGCTGCGTCATGAGCGCGTAGAACTCCGCCGCCTTGGCCTCCACCTGCGCGTCCGTCGCGCCATACCGGCGATCGGCCTCGGCGACCACCGTCGCCACGCGCCAGAACATCTCCTCCGGAGTCTCGACCGGCTTCCCCGACTTGTCCTTCACGAGATAGCGCTTCTCGAGGACGGTCCGCGCGTTCTTGCTCAGCGTCGCTGGGATGTTCGGGGGGGTCGAGGTCACGGCCATGAGGCGTCTCTCCTGGAGCGTTGAGCGGGGGGGCACTCGTAACAGTACCGAAAAAAGACGCTCCGGGTTGATTCCGAAGCGGGCGGTAAGCTTAGGGGCGCTCGTGAAACCGCGCCAGCCGTCGGTTATCTCCTTGCCAGCATGCGAGTTACGAAATCAACATCACGAATGAGCGGGCCGTTCACGAACTCCACCGGGCCTCATCCCTAGGGTTGGTGCGCCGATGCTGACGCGACCTCACACACCTTCGCGCCAGCGAATTCGGGCGTTGACAACCCCTTTCGTATCAACTCGTTACGAACTTTGATGCGAACTGCGACCAATTCCGCGGACAGGGGGCGCGTGACGCTGCCGTGACCCGCGCTGGACGCCGCCCACTTGCTCGCTGGCACGTGAGCGGCGGCAGGAAGAAGACGGGGCGAGGGGGCGGCGGGTAACGTCACGGTCGCGCCACTGGGCGCGCGGGCGGCCCGTCACCGCGCCGCGGACGGCGAGTGCGTGACGAATTCCCCCGCGCGATGCCGCGCCTGCAGCGCGACGTACGACTGCGCGTTCTTCCGCACGCGCTCGCGCATCGCGTCGTCCACGCTCGACGTGACCTTGGCGGGCACCCCCATGACCACCGAGCCTGGCCGGATGACCATCCCCTCGGGGACCACGGCGCCCGCGGCGATCACCGATCCCGCGCCCACCACGGCCCGGTTGAGGATGATGCACCCCATCCCGACGAGGCAGTCGTCCTCGATGGTCGCCCCATGCACGATGGCACGGTGGCCGATGGTGACGCGGGCGCCGATCGAGAGCGGGAGCCCCGGGTCGACGTGGAGGATGGCGCCGTCCTGCACGTTCGTGTCGGGCCCGACCACGATCACGTCGCCGTCACCGCGGAGCACGGCCGAGGGCCACACGCTCGCGCGGCTGCCGAGGGTGACGTCGCCGATGACGATGGCGAGGGGGTGGATGAAGCTCGTTGGATGGAAGTACGGCATGGCTGGCGCGTTATGTGGTGAGGTCGCGGCGGGGCGCCGAAGTTCACGAGCGGTTTACCACCGAGCACACCGGGCACACAGAGAACGATCGGAGGAGGAGTCGCACAGCTGCTGACTTGCGGTGGTCTTGTGTGCCGCTCTCCTCGGTGTGCCCGGTGTGCTCGGTGGTCAAAGCTCTTCAGGCGGATGACGTCGACCTGCGCGCAACCTGGCTACCGCGTGCCCGCCCGCCCCCGGAAATACGCCTCGACCCCCTCCGCGATACCGCGCGCATACGCCTCCTGAAACTCGGGCATGCGGAGCGCCGCCTCATGGTCGGGACGCATGATGTATGCCCCCTCACACAGGATGGCCGGGAACCACGGGTTCCGCGCCACGGCGAGGTTCTGGTAGATGACCCCCTCGTCGCGCAGGCCCATGCGGGCGACGAGGCCCTTCTGTACCAGCGTGGCGAGCGGCTGCGAGTGCGCGAAGTAGTAGTAGCTCCCGCTCCCGCGGTTGACGAACGGGTTCGCGCCATCGGGCAGCGCGTTCAGGTGCACGCTCACGAACGCGTGCACGTTCTGCTGGCGCGCCATGGGGGCACGGTCGTTGAGGGGCACCGCGTCCCTGGTGGTGCGCGTCATGAACACGCGCGCACCGCGGGCCTCGAGCTGCGCCTTGAGCCGCTCGGCCACCATCAACGTCGCGTCGCCTTCGTAGAGGCCGGTCGGGCCCGTGGAGCCGATGGGCGGGTGGCCGGGGTCCACGGCGATCGTGAGGCCGCGGAGCGGCTGCTGCGCGTCCACGGCGGGCCAGCGCCGGATGCGCAGCACGACGCTCGTGCCGTTCCAGAGCACCTGGTAGCCGTACGGATCGTCCTTCAAGTCCACGACGATGCGCGTGCGATCGCTCATGGGCTGGTCGTAGCGCACGCTCTTCACCAACGGGTCGCCCGAGGGGACGATCACGTTCTCACTTGCCCCCGTGGTCGCATAGAGGGTGAGCACGAGCTGCCGCCCGTCCTCGCTCACGTGATACGGCGGCCGGTCGATCACCTGCACGATCACGTCGGTCCACTCGGAGGACTCGCGCACCCGGATCGTCCCCGTCGTGCGCTTGGGCGCCGCCGTGCCGCTCGGCAGCGGCGTGATGTCGCCGTCTTCCACCCACGCGTCCAGCTGCTTGTCGAGGCGCACGCGCACGCTCGTGCCGATGCGGCCCGTGATGGGCACCGTCGTGCCGGGGAACATCATCCAGCGATAGGTGCCGCCGGCGGTGGGGCGCACGACGACGGCCGCGTCGGTGTCGCCGCCGATGCCGGGGGCGGCCTTGAGGGCGCCAAGCTGGAGGTCGTCGTCGGGGAGGATCTTCACCGTCGCGAGCGGGACGGTGACCGAGTCGCGATCGCGCGTGACGACGAGCCGAGCCTTGGGCGAAGCGAGGGCGCGCGCGGGCACGTCGCCGCCCCAGCCGGTCGAGTCGAAGCCGATGATTCCGCGCAGCTGGCCGAGGCGCGCGCCGTTCACGAGCGGAAAGACTGTGCCGGCGCTGTCCCGGACAAAGACGGTCGCGTTGGTGGGGGCGCGCACGCGCACGGTGACCGCCTCGTGCGCCGGGAGCTGCATCGTCCCCTTCGGGCTCGCCGATCCGGCATCGATCTCGAGCTTGCCCGCGTTGCTGAGCTCGACGCGCGGCGCGGGCACGCGCACGGGGAGCGTGAGGCGCGCGGTGTCGGCGCCGTTGACGGCCACCAGGCGGTAGCTCGCGGTCGGATTGCCGGTGCGCGCGGGGGTCCCGGGAGGCACGGTGAGCCAGCCAATGAAGGCGCCGTTGGGCTCGACCTTGACCGGCACGTCGTTGATCGTGAGCTGCGCGTCGCCCGAGCCGACCGAACCGAAGATGAAGTTCGAGTCGCGCGCGGTGAGCTGCTGGTTGGGCTGCGGATACGTGACCCGGAGCGCCAGCGGGCCCGTGACGCGCGGAATGGCGGGGAGCGGGGGCGCGATGATGGGCACCACCTCGACGGGCGGCTCCGGTGCGCGCGTGACCCCCTGCGCCGCAGGCGCCGCGGGGCTCGGGACCGTGGCGGGGGTCGGGGTGCCCCCGGCGCAGGCTGCCAGGCCCGTGACCAATGCCGCTCCATACCGTCCAAGAAGGCGCATTGCTCGATTCTAACCGGGGGTCGCCGGGGCGCCCACGGTGGCGCGGGTCCAGCGCTTAGTACCCAAGGGCGCACCAACTTGCGTTGCTGCCCCCCGCCCCGATTCCTATATTCGCCGGACCGTTACGTGCCCCCCACGTCCCGAGACCCATCCGCGTGCTGAAGTGTGCGTTTTGCGGCCGTGAGAACGAGCCGGATTCGAAGCACTGCCAGGACTGCGGCAAGCCCCTGACGCCGTCGGTCGCACGCGTCATTCCGGCCGTCCGGTCCCCGTCGCCAGCCGCGGGGGCACCGGGCATGGCGAGCCAGCCGGGCGGGCAGATGGTGGGGGTCCCGCGCTCCTCGGGCGCGGTGCTCCCCTGCCCCTCGTGCGCGCGGCAGATCGGGGCGACACTCCCCTTCTGCCCCCTCTGCGGCAAGCCGACGGGGTTCAACGTCGCCACCGGCCCCTCGTGCAAGGTGTGCGGCTCGGGGTACCGGATGGGCGACAAGTTCTGCGCCCGCTGCGGCACCAAGACCGACGCGCCGATCGACCAGGCCACCGCCGGGCCCGCCCAGACGGCGGTCTTCTCGCTGCGCGGCTCGGTGTCGGGCCCCAAGCTCGCGCTGCTGGCCGAGGACGGCGAGGTGATGCAGAGCTTCGTGCTCGACCGGCCCGAGACGACGGTGGGGCGGAACGACGGCGACATCCGCTTCAGCGAGGACGTGTTCCTCTCGCCGCTCCACGCGCAGGTGTCGCACCGCGACGGCAAGCTCTTCGTGCGCGACCTCGGCTCGCGCAACGGCACGTGGGTCTTCCTCGACGCGCCGCACCGGCTGATGGACGGCGACGTGATGCTGATCGGGTCGCAGCTGCTGCGCTTCCGCCGCCTGGGCTACCCGGGTCCGCACCCGCCGGAGGCCGACCAGACGCGGCGCCTCGGCTCGCTGATCCCGAACGCCGACGTGGCGGTGCTCGCGCAACTTCGCGGCGACGGATCCGTACGGGACACGCTGCACCTCTCGCCGGGGCGCAACATCCGCGTCGGGCGCGAGAACGGCGACTGGGTCTTCCCCTACGACCAGACGATGAGCGGACGGCACGCCGAGGTGAACTCGCAGGATTCCGACTTCTACGTGCAGGACGCGGGAAGCCGGAACGGCGTGGCCGTGGCCGTGCGCGGCGAGCGCCAGCTCAACAAGGGGAGCCGCGTGCTCCTCGGCGACCAGATGCTGCGCGTGGAGAGCCTGTGAGCGAGCAGAAAGTCTGCCCGACGTGTGGCACCGAGTACCCGATGTCGGAGCGGTTCTGCCCGCGTGACGGGTCGGCGCTCCGATCGCAGAGCAAGCAGAACGATCTGGTCGGCACGGTGATCGCCGACCGCTATCACGTGATGAAGAAGCTGGGCGAGGGCGGCATGGGCGCCGTGTACCTGGCCGAGCACGTGAAGATGGGGCGCAAGAGCGCCATCAAGGTGATGAACCCCGGCATGCACCAGGACGCCGACGCGATCGCGCGGTTCAACCGCGAGGCGTCGAACGCGAGCCGGCTCAACCACCCGAACATCTGCGCGATCTACGACTTCGGCGAGACGCCGGACGGGCTGATCTACCTCGCGATGGAGTTCATCGAGGGGAAGTCGCTCACGGCGCTGATCGAGGAGGCCGGGGCGCTGGCCCCGGCCCGGGCGGCGAGCATCGTGCACCAGGCGGCCGACGCGCTGCAGGTCGCGCACGACTACGGGATCGTGCACCGCGACCTCAAGCCCGACAACATCATGATCACGAAGGACCGCAATGGCGCCGACGTGGCCAAGGTGGTGGACTTCGGGATCGCGAAGGCGAGTTCGAGCGACGCGCAGAAGGTGACCAAGACCGGGCTCGTGGTGGGCACCCCCGAGTACATGAGCCCCGAGCAGCTGGCCGGTGACAAGCTCGACGGGCGCTCGGACATCTACTCGCTGGCCCTCGTGGCCTTCAACTGCTTCACGGGGACGCTCCCCTTCCCCAGCAACTCGGCCCAGGAGGCGATGATCATGCGCCTCACGGACCAGCCCAAGACGCTGGGGGAGATGAAGGGCGACGTGGCGTGGCCGGCCGAGCTGCAGGCGGTGATGGACAAGGCGCTCGCGCGCGACGCGGCGCAGCGCTACGCGAGCGCGGCCGAGTTCGGGCGGGACCTGTCGCGCGCGGTGGAGGGGATGCCGGCACCCGGGCTCGCGAGCGAGGCGGGGACGATGGTGATGAGCGCCCCGGCCGTGCCGTCGGGCGGGAGCGCCATTCCGGCGACGCGGGTGGCCAGCAAGGCGGAGCGGTCGCCGGCGGCGGGGGGGTGGTGGGGGGGCTGGTCGTGGTGGGCGGCGCCGTGTTCTTCATGCTGAACGGCAAGGGGAAGACGGAGGTCCCGGTGAGCCCGGCGGGAGTGACGGGGGGGCAGACCACGCTGGCGACGGCTCCGGGGGGGGCGCAGAAGGGGCCGGAGAACGCCGGGGGGACGGCGACGCCCGGGGGGACGCCGAACGGGGGGACGACCACCGCGAATCCGCCCGGGGGGAGCAAGGCGCCGGGGGGGACGAGCACGCCGGGGACGAAGACGACGGATCCGGGCACGCCGCCCGCCCCGACGGTGGACGTGAGCGCGGAGCTGGACCGGCTGCGGAGCCTCATCGAGAACAAGGCGGAGGCCGCGGTACCGGAAGTGTCGGCCGCCCTCGATCGGCTGGCCCCGGTGATCAAGAATCCGACGGACAAGGTCCACGCGAGCATGATCCGGGGAAACGTGAAGGCCCTGTCGGGTGACTTCGAGGGTGCGTGCAAGACGTTCAAGGGGATCAGCGCCGAAGCGCAGAAGACCCGCTTCAAGGCCGACCTGGCAAAGCTTCTGGAGTCCTGTTCGTGACCCACGTCCTTCCCCCCCGCCCTGCCCGGTGGCACCTTTGCGACCGCTAGGCCACCCGCACCCCCGTACCCGCCCCACCTCGTGACCCTCCCGGACGGCCCCACGCCCGGCAGCGACTCGGCGAACGACATCATCGTCAACGTCTTCGGACGGACCGATGTCGGGCGCACGCGCGAGCACAACGAGGATGCGTTCGTCGTCGCGGACCTGACGACGGACAACGCCACGTTGCAGCCCGAGGTGCGCCGGCACGTGCTCGGCCACCATGGCACGATGTTCATGGTCGCCGACGGGATGGGGGGCGCGGCCGCCGGCGAGATCGCCTCCGCCATGGCCACCGAGGTGGTGCTGGCCGAGATGCGGAAGCGGTGGATCAGCCTCCCGGAACGGTCAGCCGACGGGTTCGCCGCCGCGATCAAGGGGGCCACGGAGGCGGCCAACCAGAAGATCCACCAGTACGCGCTCGAGCATCCGGAACACCGCGGGATGGGCACGACGGCGACGATCGCCGGGATCCTGGGGGACTCGCTGTACGTGGCGCAGGTGGGGGATTCCCGCGCCTACCTGATCCGGGACGGGGTGGCCCGGCAGATCACCAAGGACCAGTCGCTGATCCAGAAGCTCGTCGAGGCCGGCGAGCTGACGCCCGAAGAGGCGGAGATGAGCGAGCGCCGCAACATCATCCTGCAGGCGCTGGGGCCCGAGGCGAACATCAAGGTGGACCTCACGGTGCAGCAGGTGCGGAAGGGCGACACGCTCGTGCTGTGCTCGGACGGCCTGAGTGGCCAGGTCCGGACGGAGCAGATCGCCGAGTCGGTGGTGGCGCACACCGACCTGGTGCAGCTCTGCAAGAAGCTGATCGACCTCGCGAACGAGGCGGGGGGCCCGGACAACATCACGGTGGTGGCGGCCCGCTTCGAGGGCGAGGGGCTGGAGCACGCGGCGGACGGCGATGCGGTGGGGCACCGCAACTACCGGTTCAGCGGCGATGCGCGGGCCACCATGCCGCTCGGCGCCGTGGAGGATCCGGTGACGATGACGGCCGAGGTGCCGACGCCAACGGTGCGCGTGGACTCGATGGCGCCGACACCGGTGACGGGAATGCCGGTGATCAGCGAGGAGGAGGCCAACCGGCCGACCCCGAAGAGCATTCCGGCGATGAAGAAGCTGCCGGCCGAGCCTGCGGCGAGCGAAGGCGGCCGTGGCGTGATGTTCTGGGCCGCGGTGGCGGTGGTGGTCGCGCTCGCGGTGCTCGCGTTCACGAAGCTTCGGCAGGGGTAGCGTGTCCCTGGCGCTGACGGTGCGCACGGGTGCGCTCGCCGGGCGCACGCTGACGTTCGGCCAGGCGATGATCTCCGTCGGGCGCGCGCCGGACTGCGACCTCCGCTTCGACGCGCAGCAGGACATCGACGTCTCGGGGCGTCACGCCGAGATCGTGGTGATCGGGAGCCGCGTGGTGCTGCGCGACGTGGGGAGCACCAACGGCACCTTCGTCAACGGCACGCGCCTCGAGGACGCCGCCGAACTCTATGACGGCGACGTCGTGAGCTTCGGCGAGCATGGTCCGCAGGCGGTGATCGGCGGGACGGGGCGTGCGCGCCCCGATGCGCCGGCCCCGGCGACGCGCGTGTCGAGCGGGATCAAGGCGCCGGGCGCGAGCGGAGCCGCCGCGGCGGGTGGAAGCGCGACGCCCTCCCGCGGGGAGCAGGCCGGCGCGCCGGCGCCCCGTTCGACGCAGATGCGGATCGAGGCGGCCGTCGAGAAGAGCACGGCCAAGTTGCAGCGCACGATGGTGGCGGTGGTCGGCGTGCTGGGACTGGCCGTGATCGGTGCCTACGCGTACGGCCGCACGCAGGCCGACAAGGTCGTGGCGCTGATGCAGGCGCAGCTCGACGCGCAGACGGCGGCGATGACCCAGGCGATGGCGGCACAGAAGGGGAAGCAGGGCGGCCTCGATACGATCCTGGCCCGCCTCGGCGCGGAGAACCAGCAGCTGCGCGACCGCCTCGACAAGGGCGGGTCGAGCGAGGAAGTCGAAAAACTCAAGAAGGACCTGGAGGACCAGCAGCGCCGCGGCCGGCTCGTGATGGACGCGGCCAAGGTGGACTTCTCGAGCATCAACGAGAAGAGCGGCAAGGCGGTGGCGCTGCTGATCGTGGAGATGCCCGACGGGTCGCGCTCGGCGGCGACCGGGTTCTGCGTGAACGAGAAGGGGATCATCGTGACCAACCGGCACGCGGTGCGCGACGGCGCGATGAACTCGCCGACGCGGATCGCGGTGCTGTTCAACGAGACGACCAACTGGCTGCCGGCCCACCTGCTGCGCACCAACGAGGGGGAGGACGACCTCGCGGTGCTGCAGATCGACCGGCCGGGGCCGTTCCCGGTGGTGGCGGGGGTGGCGGCCGCGGGCGAGGACGTGAAAGTCGGCGGCCCGGTGGCGCTCATCGGCTTCCCGCTCGGGACGGATGCCGCGCAGGAGGGAACGGGACTCAAGATCCGCGCGAGCGCGTCGCTGGTGCCGGGCACGGTGAGCAAGATCCTCGACCGACTGACCCAGATCGACGCGTACGCGACGCACGGATCGAGCGGGAGCCCCGTATTCGACGCGCGCGGTTACGTGGTGGGGGTGGTGTACGGCGGGCCGACCGAGGCGCAGGGGCGCATCGTGTACGCGGTGCCCGCGTCGCGGCTCAACGCGGAGTTGGCCCGGTAGTCAGCGCGTGGCGCCGCGAATTCGCGGCGACGGGGTGACGTGGGCGATGCCGCGTGTCAGCGACCGCGACGCAGCACGAGCCAGCGCGCTGCCGCCGCCTGCATCCCCGCTTCCCCGCCCCACGCGCACGCCACGGCCAGGTCGCCGGGGATGCTGCGCATCCAGCGCGGGTCGCCGAACTGGAAGATCATCGCCTCGCGGTTGCTCTTGCGCGCGAGGAGGCTCAACTGGTCCACGCGCTGGAGCGTGGCCTCGGTGTAGCCGGTGCGCCCCTTCCCCGCGCGCACCTCGCCGTAGAGCGCGATCACGAAGGTCGAGCGCGCGCTCGGCGTCGGCGCCTCGACCTGCCGTGCCTGCACGCCGGCCGCGCGCAGCGACTCGAAGAGCGGCTCGCGGCTCGGGCGCGTGGCGGCGTCGGCATCGTCGTCCACGACGGCGATCTCGAGCGGCGCGCGCACGAGCGGCGGCATGCCGCGGCCGATGTGGATGACGCGGTCGGTGAGTTGCATCCCCCACTGGATGTCGGCGGTGCTGGGCTTGCGGAAGTCGTCGGGTGACGACGCCCACTGCGCCCACTTCCGCCGGCGGCGGAGCGCGCGCTGCACCGCGGCGCCGTCGATCACGTGCTCGTCGAGCGCGGCGGTGAGCGCCGCGAGCGTCCCGTCGAGGTCCTGCGGGGCGAGCAGCAGGTCACACCCGGCCGTGGCAGCCATCACGGCGGCCTCACCCTCGGTGGCTCCTTCCAGCACGCCGGCCATGCCGAGCGCGTCGCTCACGAGGAGGTTGTCGAAGCCGAAGGCGGTGCGAAGCATGCCCGCGATCAGGTCCTTGGAGCAGGTGGCGGGGGCGCCGCTCGGGTCGAGCAGCGGATACGCCACGTGCGCCGTCATGAGCGCGGCGACCCCCGCGTCCATCGCGGCGCGGAAAGGGAGCAGGTCGGTCTCGCGCAGCTCGTCCTCGGTGGCGTCCACGCGCGGGAGCATGAGGTGCGAGTCGGTGAGCGCGCGGCCGTGCCCGGGAAAGTGCTTCGCGGTCGCGAGGACCCCCTCGCTCTGGCACGCCTCGATCCAGGTGCGCACGATCTGCGCGACCACCGCGGGATCGGCGCCGGCCGAGCGCGTGCCGACGATCGGGTTCTCGGGCGAGATGTCGAGGTCGGCGACGGGGGCGAGCAACCAATTGATGCCGAGGGTGCGCGCTTCCTTGGCGGTGAGGCGCGCGGCGCGGCGGATCGCGTCGGCGTCACCGAGCGATGCGAGCGCGGCGAGCGGGGGCAGGCCGGTGGCGCCCGTGACCTGCTGCCCCGCGCCGCGCTCCATGTCGCTCGCGATCAGCAGGGGCGTCTTGCTCCGCTTGCGCAGGTCGCGCGTGAGCGTGCGGAGCGCCTCGGGCTCGCCGCCCTCGATGAGGAAGCCGCCGACGCCGAGCGCGAGGGCCTTGTCCACCAGCGCCTTGGCTGGGGCAAAGCCCTCCTTCTCGCGCCACGGAATGGCGGGGACGAGGAGTTCGGCGAGCTGGACGTTCATGCGGGGGTATGGGTGCCGAGGATGCGTGGGCCGCGCGCGCCGGTGGCGCCGGGGACGTTGCCGGGACGGCGCTGCAGGTGGAGCCAGCCCATGAGCGCGAACGCGACCGCTTCCTTGGCTTCGCCCTCGAAGAAGAGGGTGTCGAAGGGCACGAGGCGGCGCGGGGCGATCGCGGCGGCGAGCGCGTCCATGAGGGCGGGGTTCCTGGCCCCACCGCCTGAGGCGACGACCTCGGACACCGGCTCGGCCACGAACCGATCGAGCGCGTGGGCGATGGACCGCGCGGTGATGGCGACCGCGCTGGCGACGACGTCGGCCGGGGTGCAACCGGGCTGCGCGGCCATGCAGTCGGTCCAGAGTTGCTCGGCGTAGCCGGCGCCGAACCGTTCGCGACCCGTGGTCTTCGGTGGCTCGAGCGCGAACCACGGGTCGGCGAGGCGCGCACGCACGACGGGCTCGACGGCGGTGCCGGCGCGGGCGAGGGCGCCGTCGGTGTCGTAGGGGAGCGCGGGCGCCGCGCGACGCGCGACCAGGTCGATGATGGCGCAGCCGGGCCCCGTATCCATGGCGCGCACCCCCTCGAGCGCGCCACCGGGAGGCACGACGGTGAAGTTGGCCATGCCGCCCAGGTTGAGCAGCGCGCGCCAGTCCGTGCCGCTGAAGAGCAGTGCGTCGGCGATGGGGACGAGCGGCGCGCCCTCGCCGCCCGCGGCCATGTCTCGCACGCGGAAGTCGCTGATGACATCCACGCCGACGCGCTCGGCGATGACGGCCGCGTTGCCCGCCTGCCAGGTGGCGACGCGCGGCTCGTGCCAGAGCGTCTGCCCGTGCGAGCAGATGGCGCCCACGTCGGCGCGCGCGACGCCGGCCTCGGCGATGGCGGTGATGGCGGCCTGCGCGAGGCGCTCGCCGAGCGTGAAGTCGAGGCGCGTGAGCTCGGCCATCGTGGCGCGACCGGCCATGGCGTGTTCGAGTTCGGCGCGTTCGGCGGCCGAGTACGGGCGATGCACGTAGCCGACGAGCTGGGCGGCGAGCGGCGGCTCGCTGAAGCGCACGACGGCGGCGCTGATGCCGTCGAGCGAGGTGCCCGACATCAGGCCGATCATGAGCGACTTCACGGGGCCGCTCACGCCCGCTCGGGCGCCACCGGGGGCGGCGCCTGCCCGGTGGCGCGGCGCACGACGCCGCCCGCCCTGGCGAGCGCGTCGTCGGCCTGCGCCGCATCGAGCGCGAGCGCGTGCATGACGATGGCGCGCTTGACGAGGCCGCCAGCACGCGCGAGCAGGGCCCGCGCGCCATCGCGGTCGAGCGCGCAGACCTCCATCACGATGCGCTCGCTGCGGTCGGTCAGCTTGGCGTTCGACGCCTTGAGGTCCACCATCAGGTTGCCGAAGGTCTTGCCGACGCGGATCATGGCGCCCGTCGTGATCATGTTGAGCACGAGCTTGGTGGCCGTGCCCGCCTTGAGGCGCGTGGAGCCGGTGACGACTTCGGGGCCCGTGACAGGAACGATCGCGACGTCCACCGCGGCGACGAGGTCCGCGGGCGGCGGCGTGCAGGCGAGGATGGCCGTCCTGGCACCCAGGGCGCGTGCGCGCGCGAGCGCGCCGCGGACGAAGGGGGTGGTGCCGCTGGCGGCGATGCCGACGAGCACGTCGTGCGCGTTCAGCCCGGCGGCGTCGATCGCGGCGGCGCCATCTTCGGGGCGATCCTCGGCGCCTTCCTGCGAGCGCGTGAGCGCGGGCAGGCCGCCGGCGATGATGCCTTGCACCATGGTCGGCTCGACGCCGAACGTGGGCGGGCACTCGCTCGCGTCGAGGACGCCCAAGCGACCGCTCGTGCCCGCGCCCGCGTAGAAGAGCCGACCGCCGGCGCGGAAGGCCGCTTCGACCAGCGTGATGACTCGCGCCACCGGCTCGCGCTGCGTGGCGACGGCGGCGGCCACGCGCGCATCCTCGGCGTTCATGAGGTCCACGATCTCGAGCGGCGACGCGAGGTCGATGCCCGCGGTGCGCGGATTGCGGTGCTCGGTGATGCGGGGATCGAGCGCGGGAGGCACGGCGTCGGATCTCAGGGTGCGCGCGCGGCAGGCGACGGGGAGGGCGCCGTGCCTGTGATGGCCACGACCGTGCGGGTAAGTTACCGGAGGCCCTCGAGGCGTGCCACGCACGCCCCCCACGTCGCCACGGGCGATGCGGCGCCGGGCCCCTTCCCGCCCATCGGAGCCCGCTCGCGTGCACCGTCCGATCGCCCTCCTTGTCCTGGCGTTCCTGCCGCGCCTGCTGCCGGCGCAGATCCTCTCGCTTCCCACGTACAGCACCGAGCCGGGCAACTTCATCGGCGGCGGAGTGTCGTTCCTCAACGCGACGAGCTTCCGCGACGATTCGCGCAACGCGGGGTGGAACGTGAACAGCGTGATGGGCTACCGCGTGTCCATCGACAAGGTGATGAGCTCGGGGGTCACGCTGGGCGCCACGGTCACGTGGAGCAACCCGGCGATGGTGGTGAGCACGACGGCGCTCGGCGCCTGCCCCACGACGTGCCAGGCCTCGGCGTCGTTCCAGCACTACCAGCTGGCGTACCGGTCCGGCGGATCAGGGCGCGGCACGTGGCCGGTGGCCGAGCTCGCGATCGGCGGGCTGCGGCTCTCGGACGCGCACGCCAACGGCGCATCCATCGCGCCCGACCGCACCGTGTTCACCACGTCGGCGGGATTCGGCGTCGCCTTCGCGACGAGCAACATCTTCCAGTTCGAGGTGGTGCAGGAGTACACGAGCATCTTCGCGGGCGGCGGCTTCAGCGGCGCGGGGACGCAGTGGTCCACGCGCGTGGGGATCCGCTACGGGTTCGGGAATCGTGACTGAGGGCGCGCCACGCGCCGGGCGTCGCGTGCGCAGGCTCGCGGCACTCGGGTTCGCGGCGCTCGCGGCGTGCGCACGACCCTCGTCGGAGGCCGCGTCGCCGCCGTCGCCCGGCGCGGTGGCGCAGGCAAGCGTCGCACGCCCGATCCCGCGCGTGTTCGCGCCGGATCCGCGCGAGCCGCTCGTGGCGCCGCCCGAGTGGCGGCTCAGCGCGCAGGGGCGCGTGGCCGAGGGACCGGAGGCGATCGTCGTCTCCAACTCTATGGACGCGAGCCGCGCCGGTGACGAGATCCTGCGCGAGGGCGGCAACGCGGTGGACGCCGCCGTGGCGACGGGGTTCGCGCTCGCGGCGTCGCACCCCATCGCGGGGAACCTGGGGGGCGGCGGCTTCATGGTCATCCGCCTGGGCGATGGGCGCGCGTACGCGCTCGACTTCCGCGAGACGGCGCCGGCTGCGGCGACGCGCAACATGTTCCTCGGGCCCGACGGCAAGGCCGACCCGCTTCGGAGCCGGCACGGACATCTCGCCTCGGGGGTGCCGGGGTCGGTGGCGGGGCTCGCGGAGGCGCAGCGGCGCTTCGGCACGATGCCGCTCGCGCGCGTGATCGCGCCGGCGATCCGGATCGCCGAGCAGGGGTTCGTGGTGGACTCGATGCTGAGCCTCGTCATCGCGCGCACGGAGACGTACCTCAAGCCGTGGAACGGCGAGCGCTTCTTCCGCGCCGACGGCACGCCCCTCCGCGTGGGGGACACGCTGCGGCAACCGGAGTTGGCGCGCACGCTGGCGCGCATCGCCGAGCGCGGGCCGCGCGAGTTCTACGAGGGAGAGACGGCCGACCTGCTGGTGGCGGAGATGCAGCGGGGCCGCGGCATCATCACGAAGCGCGACCTCGCCGGCTACCAGGCCGTCTGGCGCGAGCCGCTGCGCGGGCACTACAAGGGATTCGAGATCGTGACGATGCCGCCGCCGTCGGCCGGGGGCATCGTGATGCTCGAGACGCTCAACGTGATGAGCGGCGTGACGCCGATGCCGCCCTTCGGCTCATCGAGCGCGGTGCACCTGCTGGCCGAGACGTTCCGGCGCGCGTACGTGGAGCGCAACACGCTCGTGGCCGACCCCGACTTCGTGCGCGTGCCCGTGGCGGCCCTGCTCGCGCCGGGGCACGCCGATTCGCTCCGCGCGTCGATCGACCTCGCGCGCGCGACCCCGTCGCCGGCGACGCTGTCGCCCGTGGAAGGACAGCACACGACGCACTACATCACCGCGGACCGATCGGGCATGATCGTGTCGACCAGCACGACGATCAACGACCTGATGGGGAGCAAGGTGGTGGTGAAGGGCGCGGGGTTCCTGCTCAACGACGAGATGGACGACTTCGCGGCCGCGCCCGGCCGGCCCAACCTGTCCGGGCTGGTGATGGGCGAGCGCAACGCGGTCCAGCCCGGGAAGCGGATGCTCTCGAGCATGACGCCGACGATCGTGGCCGCGCCCGACGGGACCCCGTTCATGGCGGCGGGCGCGGCGGGCGGCTCGCGCATCAGCACCACCGTCACGCAGATCGTGTTCAACGTGCTCGAGCATCGGATGGGGATTGCCGACGCGCTGCGCGCGCCGCGCATCCACCACCAGGCGTGGCCCGACCGGCTGCAGGTGGAGCGGAACGGCTTCAGCAAGGCGGTGCGCGATTCGCTCGCCGCCAAGGGGCACGCGCTCGAGGAGGCGGACGCGATCGTGAACGCGATGGGAATCCTCCGGCTGGACGGCCGGTGGCAGGGCGTGCCCGAACCGCGCCGCGAAGGCGGCGCGGTGGCGCACTAGGTGGAGACGCCCCGCGCCGTCGGGCTGCGCACGCTCGCGCGGCTCTTCCCGTACTACCGGCCGTACCGGGGCCAGCTGTTCGGCGGGCTCGTCTGCGTCATCATCGCGTCGGCGTCGGCGAGCGCGATCCCGACGCTCCTCTCCAAGGGACTCGACGGGCTGCGCGCGGGACATCCGCTGGCCGAGGCGTGGCGGATCGGCGCGGTGATGGTGGCTGTGACGCTGGGCACGGGCGCGCTCCGCTACCTCATGCGCGAGATGATGAACGGGCTCTCGCGCTGGGTGGAGTACGACCTGCGGAACGCGCTGTTCGCCAGGCTGCTGGTGCTCGACGCCAACTGGTTCGCGCGCATGCGCACGGGCGACATCATGGCGCGACTCACCAACGACCTCGGTGCGGTTCGCATGGCGGCCGGGCCGGCGATCATGTACCTCGCGAACACCGTCTTCGGCGGGCTCTTCGCGCTCTGGTGCATGTCGCGGATCGACCTCACGCTCGCGGGGCTCGCCGTGCTGCCGGCGCTCGCGATCCCGGTCATGATGGTGCGCCTGGGCAAGAAGGTGCACGACCGGTTCGAGGCGGTGCAGGAGCACTACAGCACGCTGAGCACGCGGGCGCAGGAGAACCTCGCGGGGTCGCGCGTGGTGCGCGCCTACCGGCAGGAGGCGAGCGAGGTGGCGCGGTTCACCGCGCTGGGCGAGGAGTACCTGCGGCGCAACATGGCGCTCACGCGACTCAACGGCTTCATGCACCCGATGTTCACGCTGCTCGCGGGGCTGGGCGCGGTGATCGTGCTCGGGCTGGGCGGCCGCCTCGCGCTCGCGGGGACGATCTCGATCGGCAACTTCGTCGCGTTCGGCATCTACCTCGGCATGCTCACCTGGCCGCTGATCGCGCTGGGCTGGGTGATCAACCTGTTCCAGCGCGGCGCGGCGAGCATGGCGCGGCTGCTGGACATCCTCGACGCGGAGCCGCAGGTGACGACGCCGAGCGAACCGGTGGCGCTGCCCGCGCGCGCCCACGGCGGGCGCACGATCGAGTTCCGCGGCGTGGGGTTCCACTACCCGGTCAAGGACGGCGAGGCGCCGCGCTGGGTGCTTCGCGACGTGTCGTTCACGCTCCCCGCCGGGCAGACGCTCGGCATCGTGGGCGCGATCGGCGCGGGGAAGAGCGCGCTGCTCGACCTGGTGCCGCGCTTCTTCGACCCGCAGGAGGGGACGATCCTCGTGGACGGCGTCCCCCTCGCGCAGTGCGACCTGGCCGCGCTCCGCCGCGAGATCGGCATGGTGCCGCAGGAGTCGCTGCTCTTCTCCGAGACCATCGAGCAGAACCTCCGCTACGGGCTCGAGGACGACGCGGCGGCGAGCGCGGCCGAGGCGGTGACGTGGGCGTCGCGCATGGCGCAGCTGGACGAGACGGTACGCGGCTTCGCCGACGGCTACCGGACGCAGCTGGGCGAGCGCGGCATCAACCTGTCGGGCGGGCAGAAGCAGCGGGCGGCGCTCGCGCGGGCGCTGGCGCGGCACCCGAGCATCGTGCTGCTCGACGACGCGCTGAGCGCGGTGGACACGCACACCGAGGCCGAGATCCTGCGCGGGCTGCGCGAGGCGTTCGCGGGGCGCACGGCGCTGATCGCGAGCCACCGGATCAGCGCGATCCGCGACGCGGACCACATCCTCGTGATCGACGGCGGGCGGGTGGTCGAGCAGGGGCGGCACGAGGCGTTGCTGGCGCAGAAGGGGCGCTACTGGGCGCTGCTGCGGCGGCAGCAGCTGGCGGACAGCGTGGACGCCGAGGAGGACGCGTCGGCGATCGGCGACGCGCACGCGCCGGCGATCGGCGACGCGCACGCGCCGGCGATGGAGGCGGACGCCGGCCTGGCGGGAGCATGAGTTCCCGCCACGAGAGGCCCGTGCGTGGAGGCCGCGCCGGCTCGTCGCTCGCGCGGAAACTCGCGGCGACCACGGGTTCCGTCGCGGCGCTGGTGCTGCTCCCCATGAGCGCTGCCGCGAGGGCCACCGCGCAGGAACCGCCCTCGACCACGCGCGTGGACGCGCCCGGGCTCCCGGTGCCGGTGACCAACAACGCCGTGGCCACGATCGCCCGCGGGCCCGGCGCGGGGGTGTACTCGATGCTCGGCGTCGACTCGACCAAGTCATGGCGCGGGATCACGCGGC
The DNA here is from genome assembly GCA_016200495.1 of Gemmatimonadota bacterium. Taxonomy (GTDB): domain Bacteria; phylum Gemmatimonadota; class Gemmatimonadetes; order Gemmatimonadales; family Gemmatimonadaceae; genus JACPPC01. The sequence continues at coordinate 1,016 of JACQES010000106.1, read as the reverse complement.
GGGCCTTCCACCTGCCGAGCGGCGCGTCGCGCTGGCGCGAATTGCCGCCGGTGCCGGGCGCGTCGGGGCGGCTGGCCGCGCTGGCCTTCGGGGTGAAGGGACGCGTGTTCCTCCTTGGCGGCTACACGGTGGACTCCGTCGGCCACGAGACGTCGCTGCCGCGCGTCGACATCTGGGACCCGGCGGGCCGACGGTGGCGTGCGGGCGCGCCGATGCCAGTGGCCGTGGACGATGCCATGGGCGGCGTCTGGCACGACTCGCTCATCGTGATCGTGAGCGGCTGGCACGACACCGACAACGTCAACGACGTGCAGTGGTACAACCCGACGACCAATCGCTGGACGCGCGGCACCCCCTTTCCCGGCGTGCAGGTGTTCGGGGGCGCGGGTGGCGTGCTCGGCGACGAGATTCTCGTCGTCGACGGCGCGCGTCGCGTGAGCGGCAAGGAGAAGTACGCACTCACGCTTCAGGCCTGGCTCGGCGCCATCAACCCGAAGGATCCCGCCGAGATCCGCTGGAGTCGCATGAGCCCGCACCCCGGCCCCGCGCGCTACCGCGCCGCGATCGGCGCGTGCGGACGGCGCTTCTATCTCGCCGGGGGCACGGACAACGCGTACAACTACGACGGCTTCGGCTACGACGGGCACCCCTCCGCGCCCACCGCGCAGGTGCTGTCGTTCGAGGCGGCGGAACGGACGTGGTGGCGCGAGCACGAGGCGCCCGCCGCGACGATGGACCTCCGCGGCATGGCGATCGTGGACGGGAACGCGTGGCTCGTGGGCGGGATGCGCGCCGGGCAGCGGGTGTCGGACGAGGTGACGGCCTGGGCGTTGGGGTGTCCGGTGCGCTAGAGGACGACGCGGGCCGAGAGGCTCACGCTCCGTGATTGCCCGGGCGAGACGATGGACCCGGCCACCAGCTCGCGATACCGACGGTCGAACAGGTTGCGCACCTGCAAGGTCCACTCGACGCCGCCGATCGGGACGCGCACCGCCGCGTGTGCAAGGCCGTAGGCG
>JACQES010000105.1 GCA_016200495.1 Gemmatimonadota bacterium | reverse complement strand
GCTGCGCGCGCGACAGCTCGCGCCAGGGGCGATCGGTGGGGATCCCCTCCTTGCGCGCGAACTCGGCCAGCGCGCGGCGCTTGTTCTCGTAGCGCGGCTTGGTCCACGGGTCGATGGCGCCGCCGCCGAGGGTGCGCGACGCGTCGGGGACGATGAGCGCCTCGTCGTAGGCCAGCACGGCACCGAAGCCGTTGCAGGTGGGACACGCACCCCGCGGATTGTTGAACGAGAAGAGCTGGGGCGTCGGCGCCGGGGCGCGGGTGCCGTCGTTGGGGCACTCGAACCGCTCGGTGAAGGCGAGCCGCGTCACGGCGCGCCCGCTGCCCGCGGCCTTCGCGGCGCGCGCGTCGCCGGGGGGCGCGTCGTCGAGCACGAGGGGCGACGCGAGCAGCATCGTGCAGTCGCCGTCGCCCTCGCGAAACGACAACCCGACCGATTCCGCGAGGCGGCCCGCGGCCTCGGGGCCCGCGGCGAGCCGGTCGGCGATGACCAGCACCTCGCGTGCGGCCGCGAGGTCGGGCACGTTGGCGTCCTCGAGGTGCACCGCCACCGCGTCGACCACGAGGCGCATGAACCCCTGCTCGCGCAGGTTGTCGAGGAGCACCTCGTGCGTGGCCTGCGCCGAGCGCTTGAGCGGAAAGGTGACGCTGAAGCGCGTGCCGGCGGGAAGCGCGAGCATCCGGTCGGTGACCGACTGCACGGTGTCGGGCTTCATTTCCCGTCCGCACACCGGGCACCAGGTGCGCCCGATGCGCGCCCAGAGCAGGCGCAGGTAGTCGTAGATCTCGGTCGCGGTGCCGACGGTGGACCGCGAGGTGCGCGTCGGGTTCTTCTGCTCGATGGCGACGGCGGGAGAGATCCCCTCGACCGAGTCCACGAGCGGCTTCTCCATCCGCTCGAGGAACTGCCGGGCGTACGCCGAGAGCGACTCGACGTAGCGCCGCTGCCCCTCGGCGTAGATGGTGTCGAACGCCAGCGACGACTTGCCCGAGCCCGAGGGGCCGGTCACCACCGTGATCGCGCGCCGCGGGAGCTCGAGGTCGAAGCCGGCGAGGTTGTGCTGTCGGGCGCCGCGGACGACGAGGTGTTTCTTCACCCGGGGAAAGCTAGCGACCGGGCCAAGCGCGTCTGATCAGCCGAGGCTGGCGATGAACGAGCCCGCACCGCCGTCGCTCGGCGGCGGGGGCAGGCTGGGCGGCGCCTCGCCGAAGATCGAGGCCGAGCGGAGCGACATCTCGATGGCGGCGATGGCGCGATCGAGTTCGCCCTGCGCGGTGCGCAGCGCCCACTTGTAGTAGGCGCGCCAGCCGACGACGCCGGCACCGCCGAGGAGCAGCGCGAGGACCCCCGCGCCCCCACCGACCACGGCACCGACGAGGGCCGCCTTCTTGAGGATCGCGACCGTGAGCACGGTGCCCATCACGCCGCCCGTCACCCCCATCGCGCCGGAGCCCCAGAGGTTCGGGCCGAGCCCCGAGCGGAGGTCGACGTAGAGCGTGACTTCCGTGGCGCGCGGGTCGCTCGCGAGCGGACGGATCGTCGCGCGCACCTGCCTGGCGTACACGCCCCAGCGCACGTAGGTGAAGGGTCCGGTCGTGGTGCCGTTCACCAACGACGCGGGCAGGTCGAACACGAGCACGCCGCCATCCAGCGGATGTCCGCCCACCTGATCCTGCAGCTGCAACCCGTACGGGTGGCCCTGCAGCGTGCGCCCCAGCGCCTGGAGCACCTCGCGCGGCGCGTGGCGGATGATGCGCGAGGCGGAGAGGGAGCGCTGTCGCGTGCCGAGCAGGGTGGTCACGAGGCGATCCCGCGTGGAATCATCCTCGACCGGCGCGACGCGTCCCGTGCCCGCGTCGCGGACCTCGGCCAGCGCGAGCGCGACGAACCGCTGCGAGATGCCGGCCTCGACGGCCGCCTGCTCGACGTCGCGCGCCCGGAAGCCGTCGGCGGCCGCCGGGTGGTCGGTGCGGCGCGTCGCGTCAATGCTCGACGACTGCTCGAGGCGCGCCGCGGCCTCCGCCTGCAGTTGCGCCGCGCGCCGCCAGATGGCGGCGGCCTGCGATTCGGAGAGCACCACCTCGCCGCTGGGGTTCGCGCCGATCGTGGCGCGCTCCATGACCTGCGCCGCGCGCGCCAGCGCCTCCTCGAGCGCCTCGGCGGTGGCGAAGCGGTCGTCGCGCGCCTTCCGCAGGCAGCGGTCGATCACGGCCGCGACGTCGCGCGGGACGTGCGGCGCGACGGAGGCGAGCGGCGGGGCCGGCTTGGTGGCGTGCGCCACCAGCAGCGCCGACGCCGCCGGCGACTCGAACGGGAGCCGCCCGGCCAGCGCATGGAAGCCGACGACGCCGAGCGAGTACAGGTCGCTCCGGCCATCGAGCGATTCTCCGTTGACCTGCTCGGGGCTCATGTACGCGGCCGTGCCCATGATGTGGCCGGCCTCGGTGAGCGTGGCGCTCGCCTCGACGCGGGCGATGCCGAAGTCGGACATGAGGGCGCGCGACGTGCTGCGCTCGATGAGGATGTTCTCCGGCTTCACGTCGCGGTGCACCACGCCCGCCGCGTGCGACGAGCCGAGCGCGAGCGCCACCTCGCGCAGCCACCGGATGACGTCGGCCGCGGGGAGCGCGCCGCGATCCCGGATGCGGTCGCCGAGCGACTCGCCCTCGACGTACGCCATCACGAAGAAGGCGACGCCGCGCAGTTCGTCGGCGCGGTACACCGGGACGATGCTGGGATGCGAGAGCTTGGCGGCGGTGCGCGCCTCGCGCACGAACCGCTCGCGGATGTCGTCCTTCGCGGCGAGCAGCGGGGGCAGGACCTTGATCGCCACGCGCCGGTCGAGGCGCACGTCGCGCGCGAGGTACACGATGCCCATGCCGCCGCGGCCGAGCTCGCGCTCGAGGAGGTACTGCCCCTCGAAGGCGTGCTGGTAGGCGCCGGTGTCGGCGGCGTGGATGGGAACGCTCGGCAGGGGCGTGGTCACGTGTGGGGAACGATTACCCTACGCACGGCCCGCCGCTAGGATTCGTTACGCATGGCCGGTGACCAGGACGACGACGCGATCGCGAAGGGGTACGACGGGCGGCTGATGCGCCGCATGCTCCGGTACACGCGCCCCTACCGCGGGCTCGTGGCCGGCGCGCTGGCCTGCCTCGCGATCGAGGGGGCGCTGCAGCTGGCGGGTCCGCTGCTGACCCGGCGCGTGATCGACGTGGCGCTGCCGGCGCGCGACACGGCGATGGTCACCACGGCGGCGCTGCTGTTCGCGCTGGCCCTCGCGCTCCAGTACGGCGCCGCGTTCGGCGAGACGGTGCTGACGGGGCTCCTCGGGCAGCGGGTGATGCAGGACCTGCGCACGGAGCTGTTCACGCACCTGCAGCGGCTCCCGATCGCCTACTTCGACCGCACGCCGGTGGGGCGCCTCGTGACGCGGGTCACGAGCGACATCGAGGCGCTGAACGAGCTGTTCACCTCCGGTGTCGTGGCCGGGCTGGGCGACCTGTTCACGCTGCTCGCAATCGGCGCCGTCATGCTCGGCACCGACTGGCGGCTCGCGCTCGCGTCGTTCGCCGTCATCCCGTTCGTGCTCGGCGTGAGCTGGCTGTTCCGCGTGAAGGTGCGCGAGGCCTACCGCGACATCCGGGGACGGATCGCGCGCATCAACGCGTTCGTGCAGGAGCGGGTGGGCGGCATCCGGCTGGTGCAGCTGTTCGGGCGCGGCGCGCGCGAGCATGCGCGGTTCGACGCGCTCAACCGCGACCACCTCGACGTGCACCTCAAGTCGATCACGATCTACGCGCTCTACTTCCCGGTGATCGAGGTGCTCACGACGGTGGCCCTCGCGCTGCTGCTCGTGAGCGGGGCGTCGCGCGTGCTCGGTCACACGCTCACCGTGGGGACGGTGGCGGCGTTCCTGCAGCTGCTGCGCCGCTTCTTCCAGCCCCTGCAGGACCTGTCCGACAAGTACAACACGCTGCAGCAGGCGATGGCCGCCTCGGAACGGGTGTTCACGCTGCTCGACACGCCGGCGGGCGAGTCCGCGCGGGACCTGGGCGCGGGCGCGGCGGCGGACGTGGCGGCGACCGGACCGGTCTCCGTCACCTTCGAGGACGTCTGGTTCACGTACGATGCGCGTCCGCTGGCGCAGGGCGCCGAGCCGGCGTGGGTGCTGCGCGGGGTGTCCTTCACCGCGCGCCCGGGGGCGACGCTGGCGCTGGTCGGGCACACGGGCGCGGGGAAGAGCACGATCGTCTCGCTGCTGCTGCGCTTCTACGAGCCCACGCGCGGCCGGATCCTGCTCGATGGCGTGGACGTGCGGACGCTGCCGGTGGAGCGGCTGCGCGAGCGCATCGGGTTCGTGCAGCAGGACATCTTCCTGTTCGCCGGCGACGTGGCGTCGAACATCCGCCTCGCGTCGGGCATCTCCGACGAGGCGGTGCGGCGGGCGGCCGAGCGCGTGGGCGCCGACCGGATCGTGAGCCGGCTTCCCGGAGGGTACGGGCACGAACTGGGGGAGCGGGGCGCGACGCTGTCGGTCGGGGAGCGGCAGCTGCTGTCGTTCGCACGCGCCGTGGCCGCCGATCCGGCGCTGCTCGTGCTGGATGAAGCGACCAGTGCCGTGGATTCCGAGGCCGAGGCGGCGATCCAGGCCGCCCTCGGCACGCTGATGGAGGGGCGCACGACGATCGCGATCGCGCACCGGCTCTCGACGATCCTCGCGGCGGACGAGATCCTCGTCCTCCACCACGGGCGCGTCGTCGAGCGGGGGACCCACGCGACGCTCGTCGCGCGCGGGGGCCTGTATGCGCGGCTCTACCGCCTGCAAGTGGGTGACTTTGCCGAGGTGGCAACGGACGGTCGCCCCTTGCTTGCCGACCCGTGGGCCGCACCCTAGTTTCGGGCGGACGACCACTCTCGGCGGGATCGCATACGGTTCCGGGCGCGAGTGGCGCATGCGCCACGACCCCTTTTTCATGGCTTATTTCCAGCTCGCCGACAAGCAGGTGGCGCTCCGCTCGGGCGACATGACGGTCGGGTCGGGTGCGGGCATGGACATCGCCGTTCCGGGCGATGCGTCGCCCTCGGCGCTGGCCGTGGTCACGATGAAGGGCGATGGGGCGGTGTCGGTGCGGCACGGATTCGACGGTGCGCCGGTCAAGGTCAACGGCGTGCAGCTGGGCGTGGAGCCCACGCCGCTCATTCACGGCGACAAGCTCGAGGTCGCGGGTCACGAACTCACGTTCGGCGACGACAAGAAGAGCGGCAGCACGCAGTTCCTCTCGGGCGCCGAGCTGGCGGAACTGGCGAAGCTGCGGCAACAGGCCGCGGCGATGGCCGCCGGAAAGGCCGCGGGCGCCCCGACTGCGAGCACGGGGGGACGGATCGTCTCCCTCACGGACGGCCGCGAGTACCCGATTCCGGCCAAGGGACTCGGCTTCGG
>JACQES010000113.1 GCA_016200495.1 Gemmatimonadota bacterium | reverse complement strand
GTCCTTGCCCGCCGCACCGGCCTCGCGCCGGAAGCACGGCGAGTACGCCGTCATCGCGACGGGCAGCTGCGCCGCGTCGAGAATCTCGTCGCGGTGCAGGTTGGTGACGGGGACCTCGGCCGTCGGGACGAGATAGTACGGATCGTCGCGGAGGGCATACATGTCCTCCTCGAACTTGGGCAGCTGCCCGGTGCCGGTCATGCTCGCGCGATTGACGGCGAACGGGACCCACACCTCCTCGTAGCCGTGCGCGCGCGTGTGCAGGTCGAGCATGTACTGCAGGAAGGCGCGCTGCAGCCGGGCGCCCTGGCCGCGGTAGGCGATGAAGCCCGAACCCGCCACCTTCACGCCGCGCTCGAGGTCGAGGATGCCGAGCTTCGCGCCCGTTTCCCAGTGCGGCGGGATGCCGGCGTCCATGCGCGGCGTGCCCCAGGTGCGAACGACGACGTTCTGCGTCTCGTCGCCGGCGGGCACCTCGGGGCGCGTCGCGTTCGGGAGCTCGTACATGAGCTCGGTGAGCTCGGCCTCGACGGCGCCCAGCGCGGCCTCACCGGTGGCGATGGCTTCGCCGATGGCCCGGCCGGCCGCGATCTGCTCGTCGGCGCTCTCCTTGGCCTTCTTGCGACGCGCGACCTCCTGCGCATTCGCGTTGCGCGCCGCCTTCCGTTCCTCGAGTTCCTGGATCACCCGACGGCGCTCGCGCTCGAGGGCCTCGGCGCGGTCGAGCACGGGCCCGAGCGCGTCAAGCTTCCCCCGGCGCGCCATCGCGGCGCGCAGGGCGGGCAGGTCGTCGCGCAGCGTGCGCAGGTCGTGCACGAGGCGGCTAGTACTGGTTGGGGACGAGGCCGCGCCGCCCGCAGTTCGGGTTGGCGAGGAGACGGAAGAAGATCTTGCGCGCGGGGACGTTGACGCTGTCCACGATGAACTTGGCCGAGATCGTGTTGAGCCCGGCGATCGCGAGGGCACAGAGCGGCGGACGCAACTGCATGATGATCGGCTGCCCGACGCCGATGGTCTGGATCGTGTCGCGGATGTAGCCCGTCTGCGGCGCCTCGGTGATGGCGCTCCACGCGGCCGTCGACTTGAGCAGGTCCAGATTCACCGGGCCGACCGTCGGACCCAGCGCGACCGTGCGCGGCGGGAGGACACGCACCTGCCCGCCCGGCGTCAGGTCGAACGCGACATCGAACGGTACCGTGCCGTCGTCGAAGACCGTGACGACCACGACGTTGCGCGTCGTGAGGTTGAGGCCGGCCGGATAGTAGGTGGGCACGCCGCTCATGGCGAACAGCTGGCCGGTGTCCTCGACGGCAAGGCTCAGGCCGGCATTGCTGTTTGCGGTGCTGTTGGTGCACGCACCGGCCACGAGGGCCGCCGCGACGATGACCGGCAGGACGAGGCGGTGGGCGAACCCGCGAAAGCGACGGAGAATGGGCATGGGCGTGTGAGACAGGCACGATACCCGCTAAGCGGGCCAACTTCAAGCGGTTAGGCGCTTGACTGTACCCCGCCGACGGCCTAGCGTTTCGCTTCGGAGGAAATTCCATGCCCAGTATCCGCGAACTCGTCGCCGCCATCAGCCAGCGCGACGGTGTCGAGGCGACCATCGTCCTCGGTCGCGATGGCCTTGTGATTGACAGCGTGGCCCCGGCGACGATGGACGCCGAGCGCCTCGCCGCGCACATCCCGTCGATCCTGACCGGTGGCGACGACCTGGGCGCGTCGGCCGAGCGGGGCCCGCTGCAGGTGGCGGTCATCGAGCACCAGGGCGGGATCTGCGTCGTTTGTGCGCTCTCGCCCGAGGCGGTGCTCCTCGTCGTGGCCCGGGCCGACGCGCACATCGCGTCGCTCCTCTACGAGCTGCGCCGGAACCGGGAGCAGATGGCCGCGCTGGTCTAGCGCGTGACCGCGCGGCACGTGCTCGTGGCCGAGGACGAGCCGCACATCGCCCGGCTGATCGCGATCAAGCTCGAAACCGGCCCGTTCCGCGTCACGACCGTCGGCGATGGAGAGGCGGCGCTCGCCGCCCTCGCCGCCCACGACGACATCGCGCTGGTGATCCTCGACCTCATGATGCCGGGAGTCGGGGGGCTCGAGGTGCTGCGGCAGGTGCGCGCGACGCCGGCCACGCGTTCCCTGCCCTGCATCGTGCTCACGGCCACCGGGCAAGATGCCGCGCATCGGCAGGCCCGCGACCTCGGGGCGAACGAGTTCCTCACCAAGCCGTTCAGCCCGAAGAAGCTTCTCGCGACCGCCCTCGCGCTCGTGGGCGCCGAGGCGCGCCCCGGGGGATGAGCGGCCCCGTTACGTTTCCGCCATGACCGCCTGGACTGTCGTGCTCGCCGGGGGCACGGGCTCCCGCTTCTGGCCCGTGAGTTCGCCCGAGCGTCCGAAGCAGCTGCTTCCCCTCGTGGACCAGCATCCGATGCTGGCGAACACGCTCTCGCGCATGGCGTCGCTGGCGGGCCCGGCCGAGACGCTGGTGCTGACGAACGCGCAGCTGGTCGCCGACGTCCGCGCCCTCGCGCCGCAGCTGCCGAGCGCCAACGTCATCGCCGAGCCGCGCCCCGCAGGCACGGCGGCGGCGCTCGCGTGGGCCGCGCACGAAGTGGCGCGGCGGTCGGGGCCCGACGCGCTCATGTATAGCGTGCACGCGGACTGGTCGATCGGCGACGTCCCGCGCTACCAGGCCACGCTGCGCCAGGCGGGCGAGGTCGCGGTGGCGGAGCGGGCGCTGGTGACGATCGGCATCGTGCCATCGCGACCGGACCCCGGGTTCGGCTACATCCAGCCCGGCCCCGACACGGGCCACGGCGCGCGCCGCGTGGGCAAGTTCGTCGAGAAGCCGACACGCGCGGTGGCGGAGGAGTTCGTCGCGGCGGGGTTCCTGTGGAACTCGGGGATCTTCGTGTGGCAGGCGGGGGTGTTCCTCGAGGAACTCCAGCGGCACTGCCCGGAGGTGGGCCCCGCGCTCGCCGCACACCCCGACGATGCGGACGGCTTCTTCGGCGCCGTCGCCAAGCCGATCGCGGTGGACGTCGGCGTGCTCGAGCGCAGCGGCCGCGTGTTCGTGATTCCCGGCGACTTCGGCTGGGACGACGTGGGCACGTGGGCGGCGCTCCATCGCGTGCGCGTGCGCGACGCGCAGGACAACGCGGTGAGCGGCCCGGCGCACGTCGTGGATGCGCGCGGCAACGTGGTGCACGCCGAGCGCGGCACGGTGGTGCTCTACGGCGTGGATGACCTGGTCGTGGTCACGCGCCCGGGGCTCACGCTCGTGACGACGCGCGAGCAGTCGGCCGACCTCAAGACGCTGCTAGACGCGCTGCCGGCCTCGGTGCGCGAGCTGCGCACGCGGACCGACGAGCCCGCCTGAGATGCTCGCCCTCTACGACGACGCCCGCGCGCGACAGTTCGCGCCGTTCGCGCTGACGCGCCCGGTGGGCGAGCTGCGCGCGGGGGCGGAACTGATCCGTCGCCGGTGGGAGGTGGCGCTGGGCACCACGTGCGCGGGCCACCTCGCCGCGCCGCACCTCGCGGGCTTCGACGAGCCGTGGGCGCCGCCGGTGCTCGGCGACACCGAGCTGCCCGCGGGGACGATCGTGACGCTGTCGCGCTTCTGCCCCACGCTCGAGCCGGCCGGCGACGCGGACGCGTGGACGTGCGACGGCGAAGTGGTGGCCGTGCGACTCGCGGCCGCGACCCCCACCGCGCGCTTCGCGGACGGCGCGCAGGCGCTCGCGGGCCTCGTGCGCGCGGGGAGCGCGGCGCAACCGATCCGCGGCCGTTTCCTGCACGAGGTATGGGACCTGGTCGGGCACCTGGCGACGATGCTCGCGGAGGACATTCCGCTCCTCGCGCGCGAGATGATGGCGAGCGGCGCGCCGTCGC
>JACQES010000112.1 GCA_016200495.1 Gemmatimonadota bacterium | reverse complement strand
GGTGCCCGGCACCGCGTCGGGCCCGAGGATGCAGCAGTTGAGCGAGTCCGCCTCCATGTTGAAGCGGACGTTGTTGCCCAGGATGGCCGGGCTCTCCTTGAGCATCTTGCCCGTGGCCGCCGAGCCGGTGAACCCGACCACGTCCTGGCAGTCGAGCTGCTCGAGCAGGTTGCCCGCGCTCCCCACCAGCAGCTGGAGCGTTCCCTCGGGAAAGATCCCGCTCTCGATCATGGCGTGCACGACGCGCTCGGTCAGGTAGCTCGTGAGCGTGGCCGGCTTCACGATGCTCGGCATCCCCGCCAGGAAGCTCGGCGCCACCTTCTCCAGCATCCCCCACACGGGGAAGTTGAACGCGTTGATCTGCACGTGGACCCCTTCCATGGGCACGCACAGGTGCCGCCCGATGAAGGTGCCCCCCTTGGAGAGGGCTTCCGGCGCGCCGTCCACGAAGAACGGCTCGTTGGGGAAGTCGCGGCGCCCCTTGGAGGCGTACACGAACAGCGTCCCGATCCCGCCGTCGATGTCGATCCACGAGTCGCTCTTCGTGGCGCCCGTGTGCGACGACAGGTCGTAGAACTCGGCCTTCCGCTCCGTCAGGTACTTGGCCATCGCCTTGAGCCGCGCGGCGCGCTCATGGAAGGTCATCGCGCGCAGCGCGGGCCCGCCGATGTCGCGCGCGTACTGGTGCGCGGCCTTGAAGTCGATCCCCTCGGTCGAGGCGATCGCGATCGGTTCGCCGGTGATGGCGCTGACGAGTTCGGTGCCGGTGCCGCCGCCCGCGACCCACTGGCCGAGGACATAGTTCTGGAGGCGCATCTATCGGATCTCCGTGTGCTGCTGGACTGGTGCGTTGGATGTTGTCGCGATTCGTGCGGCGGTGGTCAGCCGACCGACTTCGTGTCCTTCCAGGTGCGGTAGTTCATCTCCTGCGCCATCGGCCGGTGGGCGGGCACCTCGCGGAGCGGCGCGACCGGCTGCATGGTGGCGTGGTACGCGGCCGGGAGGCGCTGGTAGAGCGCCGTCCCCTCCGTCTTCCACGTGAGCATCTCGTCGCTCACGTCCTTCACGATCCGGGCCGGGTTGCCCACCACGACCTTCCGTGCCGGGATCTCCATCTTGCCCGGCACGAAGGTGAGCGCGCCGATGATGCACTCGTCGCCCACCACGGCGTGGTCCATCACCACGGCGTTCATCCCCACGAGCGCGTTGCGGCCGATGTGCGCCCCGTGGATCACCGCGCCATGCCCGATGTGCGCGCGCTCCTCGAGTACCGTGACCGTGCCCGGGAAGGTGTGCACCGTGCAGTTCTCCTGCACGTTGGCGCCGTCCATGATCACGATCCCGCCGATGTCGCCGCGGATCGCGGCCCCCGGACCGATGTACACGTCGCGGCCGATCGTCACGTTGCCGATCACCGCCGCCAGCGGGTGCACGAACGCACTCTCGTGCACCACGGGAATGAAGCCGTTGAACGCGTAGCAGCCGGTGAGCCCCGCGAGGTGCACGGGCACCGCGACCGGACCCACGGGGCCGCTCCGCGTTTCGCCGGCGCCGTAGCTCACGCGGCGCGCTCCCAAGTTCGCGCGCTCGCGCGCATCACGCGCGCTCCAGCACGGCGGCCATCCCCTGCCCCACGCCGATGCACATCGTGACGAGCGCGTAGCGCCCGCCCGTGATCTGGAGCTCGTGCGCGGCCGACAGCGCCACGCGCGCACCGCTCATGCCGAGCGGGTGGCCGAGCGCGATCGCGCCACCGTTGCGGTTGACGCGCGGGTCGTTGTCGGCGATGCCGAGCTCGCGGAGCGACGCGAGCACCTGCGCCGCGAACGCCTCGTTCAGTTCGATCACGTCGAGCTGGTCCACCGTGATCCCGGCCATCGCGAGCGCCTTGCGACTCGCCGGCACCGGGCCGATCCCCATCACGCGCGGCTCCACCCCCGCCGCCGCCCACGACACCAGCCGCGCCATCGGCGTGAGCCCGTGCTGCTGGCACCCCTTGGCCGACGCGACGAAGAGCGCGCACGCGCCGTCGTTGAGCCCGCTCGCGTTGCCCGCCGTCACCGAGCCCTTGCCGTCCTGCCGGAAGGCGGGCTTGAGCTTGGCCAAGGTCTCGAGCGTGGTGTCGGGGCGCAGGAACTCGTCCTGTTCAACCACCGTCGTCCCCTTCTTCCCGGCGATCTCGACCGGCGCGATCTCCTTCGCCAGTCGCCCGCTCGCGCGCGCCGCGGCCGCCTTCTGCTGCGACCGCACCGCGAACGCATCCTGGTCGGCCCGGCTCACCTGCCGCTCCCCGGCCACGTTCTCGGCCGTCTCACCCATGGAGTCCACGCCGTACGTCTCGCGGAACTTGCTGTTGATGAACCGCCAGCCCAGCGACGTGTCGTAGAGCTGCGCATCGCGCGCCCACGCCGTGCCGGCCTTGGACATCACGTACGGCGCGCGCGTCATGTTCTCCACGCCGCCGGCAACGTAGAGGTCGCCCTCGCCGTTCCGCACGCCGCGCGCGGCGCTCACCGTGGCGGAGAGCCCCGAGGCGCAGAGGCGGTTGACCGTCTCGCCGGGCACCGAGGTCGGGAGCCCCGCCAGCAGCAGCGCCATGCGCGCCACGTTGCGGTTGTCCTCGCCGGCCTGGTTGGCGCAGCCGAGGACCACGTCGGTGATCTGGGCGGTATCCACCGTGGGGTGGCGCTTGACCAGCTCGCGGATCACGTGCGCGGCCAGGTCATCGGCGCGCACCGTGCTGAGCGCGCCGCCGAACGAGCCGATCGGCGTGCGGACGCCGCCGGCGATGAATGCGTCGATCATGTGTCGGTCTCCGGCAGGTGCGGGGTGCGTGTCTTGTACACCGTCCCCTTGAAGATCGCGACCAGCGTCCCCGCCTGGTTGGTGACTTCCACGCGGTAGAACGCGAGCCGGTCGGTGCCCGACTCCTCGCGGGCCACGGCGGTGAGCACGTCGCCCTCGCGCGCCGGGGCCGGGTAGCTGATCTGGTTGTCGATGCTCATGGCCACGTTGCCCTGCGTGTTCGACGCGAAGGCGAACGCGGAGTCGGCGAGCGCGAAGGTCACGCCGCCGTGGCAGACGCCGAAGCCGTTGAGCATCTCGTGCCGCACGGTGAGCGTGCAGGTCGCGCGCGAGGGGCCGATGTTGCTCACGGTGATGCCGAGCCACCGGCTGAACCCGTCGCGCGTGAGCATCAGCGCGACCACGCGCTCGGCGTTGGTCTGCGGGTCCTCGAGGGAGAGCTGGGGGCCCTTGGGCAGCTTGGGGCTCATGCGAGCGCCTTCCCCCCCGTGGCCGCGAGCTGCCGCAACTTCACGCTCGGCCGGTACCGGTCCTCGGCGTACGTGGCCATCAGTGCGCCCAGCCGCTCGAGCACGGTGGCCGCGCCCAGTTCGTCGCACCAGGCCAGCAGGCCCTTGGGGTAGTTCACTCCCTTCATCATGGCCGTCTCGATGTCGGCCGCGGAGGCGACGCGCAGGTAGAGCGCGTCCACCGCCTCGTTGATGAGCATCGTGACGATCCGGTCGCGCACCAGCTCGCCGAGCACCTGGTCCTGACTGGGCTCCGGCTTGACCGCGCCCTCGGCGTAGTCGTAGAAGCCACGCCCCGTCTTCTTGCCCAGCCAGCCCGCCTCGGTGAGCCGCCGCTGCGTGATCGACGGCCGGTACCGAGGATCGTAGAAGAACCCCTCGAACACCGACTGCGTGACGGCGAAGTTGACGTCGAGCCCGATCAGGTCCATCAGCTCGAACGGGCCCATCTTGAACCCGGCCTCGCGCATCGCCCAGTCAATGGTGGGTGCGTCGGCGATCCCCTCGTCGAGGATGCGGAGCGCCTCTCCATAGAAGGGGCGCGCGATCCGGTTGACGATGAACCCCGGTGTGTCGGACGCGAGCACCACCGTCTTCCCCCACCCGGCCACGAGGGCGCGCGTGCTCTCGAGCAGCGCGCGGTCGCTCCCGAGCCACGGGATCACTTCGACCAGCGGCATCACCGGCGCCGGGTTGAAGAAGTGGACCCCGAGCACGCGCTCACGCTTGGCGCACCCGCCCGCGATCGCCGCCACCGAGAGCGACGACGTGTTGGTCGCGAGCACCGCATCCGGCGCGACGACCGCCTCGAGCGCGCGGAATGCCTCGATCTTGACCGGGAGCGACTCGACAATCGCCTCGATCACGAGCCCGCACGCGGCGAACGCCGTCATGTCGCCGGCGGTGGCGAAGCTCATCCCCTCGAGCGCGGCGGTCGCGGCCTCGGAGGTCATGCGCCCCTTTTCCACCTCGCGCGCGAACGCCTTGGCGAGCGACTGCTTGGCCTTGGCCACGGCCTCGGGGCGCGCATCGGCCAGCACCACGCGGTGCCCGCGCTGCGCGGCCACCTGCGCGATGCCGGTGCCCATCGCGCCGGCGCCCAGGACGCCGACCATCGTGTCGCGGGTGAGCGCCACGCTACTTGCCCGTGAACCTGGGCGCGCGCTTCTCGAGGAAGGCGCGCACCCCCTCGCCGAAATCCTCGGTCTTGCCCGCCCCCGACTGGATGTCGGCCTCGAGCTCGAGCGCCTCGAGCAGCCCCACCGTCGCGCTCGCGTCGAACGCCTTCTTGGTGAGTCCGAGTCC
>JACQES010000072.1 GCA_016200495.1 Gemmatimonadota bacterium | reverse complement strand
GAGCATACTCGAAACGGCATGGGTGCGGCGCCTTGTGGATTCTGACGTATCCTCCGGGTGGCTCAACTTGCAATCTGCGTTTCTTGAGTACGACAACGTGCTCGTTGAAGTAGCGACGCAGTCCTTGCCGACGAGTCGGGACGGCGCATATCCCGTTGTTCCTCATTCCAATCTTCTCGGAGAGCAGAGCGCCTGGCCCCAACTCGCCGCACAGAATCCGTGGCGCTTCGATTCGACCAGCGTGACGCGCTCAGGTTTCACCGCCGCGAGCACGGAGCAATTGGTGCGTGCGCAGAATGCGCTCCAATATGCATGGGACTACTATCCACGCCTTTCAGCGGACTCGTCGCTCCTTGACGAGCTAATCCGTTCGTGGCCACACGGGGGGTATCTCTTTCAGTTGATCTCGCGCCAGACGGCACCGGCACCCATTTGGTATTTTGCGAACGAGTCGGATGCGTTTGATCCATTTACTCGTGGCTACGCCGAGCGTGCGGTTACTTTGGCGGCGTTGAGCAGCAACGCCGCAGCACTAAGCGACGCCCGCGCCGGAAAACGAGCGCGTGCTCTGTCATTAGTGCGGGGACAGCTAGAAGCGGCGCGACAGCTTCTGCACAGCCCACCCTCACCAGCGTCTGGACGCCTTGCGTCACTGCTTGAGAGCACAGGGGCCTCCGCTCTCGCGGTACTCGGTCGCATGGCCGACGATTCAGTCATCTTTCACCAGACTATTGAGCTGAGAGCCTTCCGTGATCAATTCGATCGCGCTCGCGGAAGATTTGATCTTCAGACGGTACTTCTGTCGGCAGACCCTCGCGATCGGCGAGCGCTCGAGTGGGCCGCGGATCAGTCCCTTAGCCCGCATCTCCGAACGGCGAGCGCAGCCAACCTTTTGTGGGGGTTCTGTGCTAACCCCTCGGAGATTCTTTTCGGCCTCGATGCGCGCCGCGAGCTGAACCTGCGTGCAGCTGCCAATCGTACTAGGGACCTTTACGGTTTTCCCGAGGACCTCGCAGTCTGGCTTCTCCCATTTCGAGATGACGCGAGTTCCGCGCGCCGGCGCAAGTCTCCTCGCGAGTCCGAGATTTCGGAAGCAATTCGGCGAGACGCTCTTAGTCTTCGCACCTTCTACGGGCGAATCGTCAGTTGCTTGCCTTCGGAGCGTGGTGTACCCAGATAGCGGAGCCCGCCTGCGCTGGCGCAATCCGGCAGCAGCATTCGATCGCGGGGCCTCACCAATTGCGCCCCCGTGGTCCCATCCAGCTCCTGCGACTGCAATTCCTTTTCCTGATCGGATTCTCGCCTAGCAAATCACGCTCGGTTGTGGACGCGTAGCGGGCGTTGGGGACCCTGTTGGGGCGCGCCACAAGCAAGGGATCTTGCGGCTTCTGCTCAGCCGCGGCGAAGAGATATCCTCAGTCTGTCGGAAGCGGACCTGCGCTCCTCCGGGCGACCGGAGAGACCGCGAGCGTTCGCAGGCCGACATGGAGGCCAGATTGCCGAGGACGTGCATCGGGGGTTCCCCGCGTATTCTGGCCCAGCGCGTTCCGCGCCTCCGCGCACTAGTTGCTTTCTGACCAAGCCGCCCACTCGCGCTCGTTGACAGGTCCGCTCGCACGCGACGTCTTGAAGAAGCGAATCAATGATCGCGCGGGGAGTCTTCGGCGCAAGCGCGGGTGATTTTCCCTTCGGCTCGCGCGTTCGACCGCCGGTGCCTCGGTGAGCGGTTCGGACGCCACGTGCAACGCTTCGCCCTTTGTGGACGACCGGCCGCACCCGGCTACTCGCCCCCTCGCCCATCCCTCCGCCTGCTCGCCCCTTACGACCTCCCTTTCCCTTTTCGCTCGCGGTCCTTCCCGAGGGACGAATAGCGCGTGACGCTTCAGCGGTACTCCCGCGCACACGTCCGCCTGCCTCATGCCCCCCCCTTCGACCGCCTAACCACCGCACTCTCGGACCGCTACCGCCTCGTCCGCGAGCTCGGTGCCGCCGGCATGGCGACGGTCTGCCTGGCCGCCGACCTAAAGCACGACCGCCAGGTCGCCATCAAGGTGGTCAAGCCCAAGCTGGTTGCCGTGCTCGGCGCCGACCGGTTCGTGGTCGAGATCAAGACCACCGCCGCCGTGCAGCACCCGCACATCCTTCCGCTCTTCGACTCGGGCACCGCCGACGGCGTCCTGTACTTCGTCATCCCCTTCATCGAACGGGAGACGCTCCGCGCCATGCTCAACCGCGAGGCGCAGCGGGGCGTCGAGGAGGCGGTGCGCATCACCACGCAGCTGGCCGACGCGCTCGACTATGCGCATCGGCACGGGGTGATCCACCGCGACGTCAAACCCGAGAACCTTCCGATGCGCGACGGCCGGCCGCTGGTGGCCGACTTCGGCATCGCCCTCGCCGTGAGCGCGGCGGCGGGCGGGCGGATGACCGAGACGGGCCTCTCCCTCGGCACGCCGCACGACATGAGCCCCGAACAGGCCACCGCCGACGTCGCAGTCGCCGTCTTCGGCATCTAGCGCACCGCTCCGCACCGCCGCATCGTGGGTCGGGCCCTCTGCGTCGCTTAGCGCTTTGGCGCGCGAACCGGCCGCCCTCACTCCTCCGCCCGCATGCCCCGCCTCCTCCTCGCCCTCCTCCCCGCCGCGCTGCTCGGCGCCGCCCTCCGCCCCGCCGCCGACCCCGCCCCCAAGGCCGTCGACGCGATCTTCGCCGCCTACGACCACACCAACACTCCCGGCTGCGCGCTCGGCGTCTACCGCGACGAGAAGATCATCTACAGTCGCGGCTACGGCATGGCCGACCTGAACCAGGGGCTCGCCATCACGCCGCACACGGTGTTCTACCTGGCGTCCATGTCCAAGCAGTTCACCGCGGCCGCGATCGCGCTGCTGGCCGAGCAGGGGAAGCTGGGGCTCGACGACCCGATCCGGAAATACGTGCCCGAGCTGCCGGCGTGGGCCGAGCCGATCACGGTGCGGCACCTCGTGCACCACACGAGCGGCATCCGCGACTACCTGGGGCTCTGGGGGATGTCGGGGCGCTCCTTCGCCGACGAACTCCCGGAGGAGCAGGCGCTCGACCTGATCGCGCGGCAGCGCGCGACCGACTTCCCCGTCGGGTCACGCTACTCGTACTCCAACTCGGGCTACCTGCTGCTCACGATCATCGCGAAGCGCGCGGGCGGCCAGACGCTGCGTCAGTTCACGACCGCCAACATCTTCGCGCCGCTCGGCATGGCGGCCACGCACTTCCACGACGACAACACCGAGATCGTCGCGAGCCGCGCCGAGGGGTACCAGCCGCATGCGGGGGGCGGCTTCGAGATCGTGCGGACGAGCTTCGCGCTGGTGGGCGACGGCGGGCTCTACAGCACGGTCGAGGACCTGCTCAAGTGGGACGCGAACTTCTACCACAACCGGTTGGGCTCGCGCGGGCAGGCGCTGGTGGATCAGCTCCTCACTCCGGGCACGCTGGCCGATGGGAAGAAGCAGGAGTACGCGTGGGGCCTCGTGCCGGGGACGTATCGCGGCCTGCAGACGGTTGCCCATGGCGGGAGCTTCATCGGCTTCCGCACGGCGCTGACGCGCTTCCCCACCGAGCACCTCTCGGTGGCGGTGCTGTGCAACGACTACACGGCCAATCCCGACGCGATGGCGCTCAAGGTTGCCGATCTCTACCTCGCCGACCGGCTGTCGCCGGTTGCCACCACGGCCGGCGCCACGCCGACCACGGGTGTTGCGGTTGCGGCGGCCAAGCTCGACGCGATGGCGGGGCGCTACGACCTGATGCCGGGACTCGTGTTCGACTTCGCGCGCCAGGGCGACGCGTTCACGGCGCGGCAGTTGGGCACCGCGCAGTCCATGCCGCTCACGGCCCGCTCCGACAGCACCTTCGAATCCGCGGCCATCCCGGGGCAACTCATCTTCCACGCGTCGCCGAGCGGACCGATGCTCGAGGTCAGCGCGCTCGGCGCGGAGCGCGCGCCGCGCCTCACGATTCCGCCGGCCCCGACCGCCGCCGAACTCGCGCCGTACGCTGGCCGCTACACCAGCGAGGAGCTCGACAGCTGGACCGTGATCGCCGTGCGCGACGGCAAGCTGATGGCGCGCCCCCGCTACGGCGCGTGGGCGCCGCTCGAGCCGGTGCGGAAGGACGCGTTCGTGGTGTCCGGTGCGGCGGCGGTCTTCGACCGCGACAAGCGCGGCGGCGTCACGGGATTCGGGCTCTCGGCGGCGCGGACGCGGAACGTGCGGTTCACGCGGGTGAGTGGGTGAGGGCGCGCGCCGGCGACGGGCTCAGGGAATCCTCAGCCCCGCCTGCGCCCGCGCCGTGATCTCCGCCGCCAGCCCTGCCGGTGCGCTCGTGTCCGGCCGGACTTCCCCGTAGATGATCATCAGCTCCCGACGGCGGGTGTCGTCCGGCAGATGGAAGAGACGCAGCGTCGCGAAGGTGCCATCCACGACGTATCCCTTCGCGCGAAGGAACGTCTCGGCCGCCTTCGAGTCCGACCCCGGCCGCTGGTCCATCGTGAAGTAGTGTTCGCGGACGCGCACGTCGCCGCCGAACTGCAGTCGTCCGATCTGCACCGGTTGCTGCGGAATCCCCGAGTAGTCGTACGTCGCCGTGTTGCTCGGGTAGTAGTGCTCGAACTGGATCCAGTAGAAGCGCCGAATCGCCCGCTTCGCGTCGGCCTGGATGAAGAAGTGCTGTTCCGCACCGGCGACCTTGAGGATGTCGATGACCTGGCCGCCGGCGTAGTGGAACGACGAGTCGATCACGAACGTCCCGGCCGGGTCCGCCTGCGAGACCAGGGTTCCGCGCGTGACGCGACGCTCGAGGGCGGGCTGCGCCGGCAACGTGGATCCGACGGTCAGGCCAAGGACGAAGAGGGCGGTCAGGCGCATGGGGTTCGTTGTTTGGGTAAGTGCACTGACGTGCTCGGAGCATCGCGATCGTTGGCGATCGCAGGTTCGACAGCCACGCGTGCGGCAAAGGTTCGAACCGCGTGTCGTCGACGCGGCATGCTCGCCCTTGCCGGCTGAGGCCGCTTGGACGTAATTGACGCGAACGCTCGTCGCCGAGACTGGCCCATGCCACCCGTCCTGGAGCTCCACAACCGACACACCGGCGAAACGCTCCTCATGCGCCGGGTACGCTCGGGCACCACCACGATCCTCGAACTCGAGGGCGGCGTGCCCGCCAGGGGCGACGGCCCGCCGCTCCACATCCACACCCTCGAACGCGAAGTCGGCACGGTCATCCGCGGCACGCTGAGCGGCATCGTGGGCACGGAGCGCGTCACCGTGCCCACCGGCCAGACGGCAGTCTTCCCCGCCGGCGTCCTCCATCGCTGGTGGAACGAGGGCGACGAGCCGCTCTGGTTCAAGGGCACGGTGGAGCCCGTCGTGGACTTCGACCGGTACCTGCAGGCCATGGTCGCGGTGGTGAACGCGGGGCCGCCGGACCGTCCCCCGTTCTTCTACCTCGCGCACGTGCTCTATCGCCATCGCGCGACGCAGCGCAACGTGGCGATGCCCGCGCCGGTCGCGGCCGTGCTGCTGCCGCTCGTGGTCCTGATCGGCACGCTGCTCGGCAAGTATCGCGGCGACGACTGGCCGGGCTCACCGGCGAGTTGCACCGGAGCGCCCGAGGCCTGAGTCGGCGGGCGCGAACTTCGGCTGCTGCAACGCGAACGCCGAATGACCAAGTCGGAATCGTCTAGCGAGTCGTTTCCCCCGCCTGCTTGCGCCGCCATCGCCCCGGCGCGTCCCCCGTCCACCGCCGGAACGCCCGCACGAACGCGCTCGGCTCGCTGAACCCGAGCAGGAACGCCACCTCGGTG